>NZ_JBHUOX010000004.1:311865-366898 GCF_042686245.1 Pontibacter toksunensis
CGTCGATGCTGTAGGTGTAGTACGCACCCAGCGGCGCAGTCACTGTAACCACTCCGTAAGGTGTCTCGCAGGTCGGATGCTTGGCTGTGAGCGCTGGCTTGGCTGGCTTGGCTGGAACTGGGTTGATAGTCACACACACTGGTTGAGAGACGCAGGTGCCATTGGTTCTAGCTCTTACGCAGTAATTACCAGGAGCCAAACCAGCGAACACTGGACTAGCCTGCCAGGTGCTGCCGTCGATGCTGTAGGAAATCCCTGCACCTGTAGGAGAAACTACTTTAATGGTTCCAGTCATCACCTCACAAGTTGGTTGTACAACTTTCAAAATAGGCGTAGCGGTCAGTGCTGGCACAGGATTGATGGTTACACATCTAGGTTTAGAGATACAGCCATAAGCATCTTTTACTCTTACACAGTGATTACCAGGCGCCAGGCCAGAGAAGACTGTGCTTGCCACAAAAGGCCCGTTGTCGAGGCTATAGGTATAACCTGCGCCAAGTGGTGCGGTCACAGTGATAGTACCAGTTTTTACTTCGCATGTCGGCTGTGTAGCACTCAGGCTTGGCTGAGCAGGAACAGGTCTCGGACAAACAAGGTAATTGCTGCGTCTCACTCCATCTGTAAAACTCTCATTGATTCTGGACAAGGCATCGTTCAGTTGAGAGAAAGAATAAGACGATCCGCACCCGGCTAGCGCTCGGTTTGCTTCTGCTAGCACTTCTGCTACAGTCCAGCCTGCAAAGGTGCCTTCAGCAACAATGGCATCTTCCAGGTTAGTAGTAGAAGGGGCAAAATCTGCAAATGTGTTATCGAAGCCAATGGATATAGTAAGGGCAACTGCCTGACCTGCCAGAACGTTGTTATAACTGCCGCCAGGATTAGTATAGTTACCACCTAAAGCTCTTGCTGTACTACCAGATGGCAAGAAATCTGTAACTGCCTCTGGTGTAGTTAAGATCAGACGATTACCGGTGCATACATCAGTAGTTGATACATCTCCAATTACAACTCCGCCAGGAAATGCATCTTCAAAATTAGCATATAGATATGCACCGTTGTTGCCACCTCTGGGCGGGGCACCCCAACCACCTTGCGTCTGTGTCCTCAATCCATCACAGGGGCCCGTACAGGGTGTGCCCGTGCTGTATACAGGATTGTGGATCATAGTCATCAGCATGATAGCTAAAGTGGCAAAAGAAAGAGATGGCCTGGTGGACAGCCAACGTAACAGCTTATAACAGTTTACTAGCCCATAACAGGTAGTTGTACTGTCCGTTGTATAATTTATCTTCATCTTTGATTTCATTTAAAGTAAAAGTTTTCTTGCAGCATAGGAAAATGTGTGAAAGCAACTGTAACTCAAGCACAAACAACTCCAGTTCAGAAGACACACCTTCGGTAGAGTAGGATAAGTTTATAATATATTCAAGACAAATCTTCTCTGGCAGATGTTTTATGGAGCTCTGGCCCGTATAAGCAAAAAGGCAACAACGGGCCCTCCTGCTTTTTTATTGAAGCAGTACTTTTTCATATTGATAAATTCTAATCTGAGGTTTTATTTCACAAACATGTTCCTATGATTATGAAGCATGTTTTACAAGGGTGCTAATGAGTTTATAAAGATAGATAGCGTAAAAGCCTACTGCCATCAAGCAGTTAGCAACCAGGATAATGTACCATTTAGCTCTACACCAGCTAACCCAAAGGAGTACACTAATCTCAAGCATGCTTGATGTTCCTATGAGATTACCAAGCAGTTCGAATTGTTCAGCAAATTTAATTTACTATAATATAAACTATGAATATTTAAATTAATAAAGCACTAGTTATTAGTAGCTAGTCACAAAATAACCAATCGATAATTTATAGTTGTTCTACAAAACTGCTGATATGACCCTGCAGAAAAGACTTCTACAGTTTAACAAAACTAAATAAAGACATATTTTAAATCATCTCCAGTAGCTTCTCCTTCTTCATTAGTTTTATACTGAATTTATAGAAAAAAATATGAAAAAAAAAGCATTTTATAGTATATCATCTACATTTACATATGAACGCACTGTATTTCAAGGTGAAATAATTCAAGTGTTTATTAAAAAAGCTATATAAAAAATAGATATATTAAATTCCAAATTGAAGTTCTAACAGAGACACGGTTCCCCTCTATATCCAATTCACCAGCAGTCCTGCTCTAAACTTTAGCATGTAAACACTATGCCTATCATATAAAGTGTGTGATAATTTATTGAAAAAGGCAATAGGATAATTTCCGAACACTTAATTATAGATGTTCATAATCCAGCTTTTGGCGAAGGAGAGCTTGCTGCAACAGTTCTGGAAAGTAGCGCTAACTATTACCTCCAGTTTCTCTACCGTGTTGATAAGGGCTTCCTTGAACTTGCTACATTTGACTGGAGGCTTTTAATAGGCACACAAATTTGCCACCATAGCAGAGGCAAGGCTAGCCGAGTTTGAGTACATCGAAGGGTGGTATAACCGGAAAAGGAGGCATTCGGCACTAGGTCATCTGACGCCATGCCGATATGAAGAAATGTTGTACAACCAAGCGGTGGCTGCCTGAAAAAAGTCTCCAGTAAAACATTACAATTCCAGTGAACTGCGTGTTAATACATGTAAGGGTGACATATAAGTACTTTTATAAAAACAACAAAGGGGAAAGTGATTAAACACCTTCCCCTTTGTTGTTTACACTTCTAATTGCGATGCTAATTTTCCGAAAAACTGTAGTCGTAGAAATTGTATACTTCCACTAACTTCGGCTGCTTTTCACCATGTTGATGCAAATGAACCTGCTTTGGGCTTTCATCCGGAGACTCGTAGCCCCACTTTAAACGATTCTCAAATTTCAACTCTTCAGGTAACTCCAGTTTACGTTGTCTCATATGCTGCAGGGTTGGTGGTGGAACATTCTGCACCCTATACAGGAGGCAGCAATCATACTCGTTCACTTGTACGTGTAGCCGCTGCCGCAGGTCTTTCACAATAAGACGAATAAGTAGTATTATGCATTCGCTTCTGCCGGGGCCTGTTTCAGGGCTACCAAATCCTTTTTCCAGTCGAGGTAGCCCTTGATGGACAGGAGCAGGAAAACAAAGTACAGAAAGCTGGTCAGGTAAAGATCTTTGTAAGTATAAACCCCCACGTACACCACGTCCACAATAAGCCACACAATCCAATTCTCCAGTTGCTTCTTCGCCATCATCCAATACCCTATCAAACTGATGGCAGTGGTGGCAGAGTCGGTGTAAGAAAGGTCGGCATCAGTATAGTTATCTAAAAAGTACCCCAGGCTCACCGCAAACACCAGACCCAGCGCGAGCAGCACCGCCAACTCTTTTCTACTGACGCGCCCGACTTTCCGCTCAGTGTGGTTTTTGCCGCCGTACAGCCACAGGTACCAGCCGTACAGGCTGGTGACAAAGTAAAACGCATTCAGGCCCATGTCGGCGTAAAGGCGCGCATCGTAAAACACAAACACATACATGCCTACACTCACCAGGCCGATCGGCCACGTCCAGACGTTTTGCTTTGCAGCCAGCCAGACACAGGCAATCCCTGTCACCACGCCAGTCAGTTCTACCAGGTTCATGGCCTGCAAAGCCCCTAAAATACGCTGTAAAAAATCCATCCCTGCAAGTTAAGCCTCCGCAACACCTTAATAAACATATTACTCCTTAAATTTGTAACGCAGGTGGAAAAACCATGCAGACGCAGGCATAGCCAGTAAGAAATGAAGGCATGATTTGTTATTTGCCTCCTCACTTAAGCTGTACAAGCCCGCTACACGTATATAATTTCTTTTAACCGAGAAAGAACCCTATGGACGAGATTACGGCGCAGGAGTTGAAGGATCGGCTGTCGCGGAGCAACAACATTCAGTTGGTGGATGTGCGGGAGCCTTCTGAGTTTGAGATTTGCAACTTAGGCGGAGATTTGATACCGATGGAAGAGCTGCAAAAGCAAGCGGGCCGCATTCGGCGTGATGTACCGGTTGTGATGGTCTGCCACCATGGGTTCCGCAGTGCCCAGGCTATCAATTACCTCACACAGCGCCTCGGCTACGAGAACCTCCTCAACCTGAAAGGTGGCATACATGCCTGGGCTACTCAAATAGACCCGTCAATGGCGAAATACTGAGCAGCCCCTGCTTCGGAATTATCTTTAAAAATATTACTTCTTTACTTGCAGCTTATTCTCAGGAAAATTACGTAATTTTACGCGGCAAATAACAACCCTTAATTTATTTGCCATGATCTCTGATCAGTCTAAGATATTATTCGAAGCACTTACCTACGATGACGTGCTTTTACTCCCGGCTTACTCCGAGGTACTCCCCAACCAGACAGACACTTCTTCGCAGCTTACCCGCCACATACGCATTAACATTCCGCTGATTTCAGCTGCCATGGACACTGTGACAGAGGCTGACCTGGCGATTGCGATGGCGCAGGAAGGTGGCATCGGTTTTATCCACAAGAACATGTCGATCAAGAAGCAGGCACAGCAGGTCCGGAAGGTGAAGCGTTCGGAGAGCGGCATGATTCTCGACCCGATTACCCTAAACGAGAAGGCCACACTCGGCGACGCCGTGCAGATAATGACCGATAACAAGATCGGCGGTATCCCGATTGTGAACGACGCGGGTAAACTGACCGGCATTATTACAAACCGTGACCTGCGTTTCGAAAGAGACCTGACACAAAGCGTTTCCTCCGTCATGACTACGCAGAACCTCGTGACGGCTGCCAAGGGAACAGACCTGGCAAAGGCGGAAGATATTCTGCAGGAGTATAAAATAGAAAAGCTACCGGTGGTGGATGAGGAAGGCAAGCTTGTAGGATTGATAACCTACAAAGATATCCTGAAGAAGAAAGACCGCCCTTTTGCCTGCAAAGACGAGTTTGGCCGCCTGCGTGTAGGTGCCGCCGTAGGGGTAACGCCTGATGTGCTGGACCGCGTGAAAGCCTTGAAAGAAGCAGGTGTAGACGTGATAAGTGTGGACACAGCACACGGCCACTCCAAAGGAGTGCTGGATGCGGTTAGAAGAATCAAAGAAGCCTTCCCTGATCTGGACCTGATAGCCGGCAACATTGCCACTGCTGAGGGAGCAAGAGCACTGGCTGACGCTGGCGCCGACGCAGTGAAGGTTGGAGTAGGCCCAGGCTCTATCTGTACTACTCGTGTGATTGCCGGTATCGGTGTACCACAGTTGTCTGCTGTAATGGAAGCGGTGCGGGGGCTGGAGGGAACAGGCGTACCGGTAATAGCGGACGGTGGCATTAAATTTTCCGGTGATATCGTGAAAGCCCTGGCGGGCGGTGCCAGCACTGTGATGATTGGCTCGCTGCTGGCAGGCACGGAAGAGGCTCCGGGAGAAATGATTATTTACGAGGGCCGCAAGTTCAAGACCTACCGCGGAATGGGTTCTGTGGAAGCGATGGAAGAGGGCTCGAAAGACCGCTACTTCCAGAGCAACGAAACAAACGCAAAGAAGCTGGTGCCGGAAGGCATTGTAGGCCGTGTGCCTTACAAGGGCCTGGTGCAGGAAGTGATTTACCAGTTAGCCGGCGGTATACGTGCGGGTATGGGCTACTGCGGCACACCCACCATCGAGAAACTGCAGGGCGCTAAAATGGTGAAGATAACAGGTGCCGGCTTGCGCGAAAGTCATCCGCACGATGTGCAGATAGTACGGGAGGCTCCGAACTACAGCCGTTAAGCAATAGCTGTTTTACAATTATAAAGAACAAGCAGCTAGCCTGCAGCAGTTTAACTAACGTTTGTTTTAGCGTTTAAACTGCATCCCTATAGAATGCATACCCGGTAAGTATGTACTTGCCGGGCACTTTTTCGCTGCATGTGAACCGGAAGGCGCAGATTGGCTTACACGCTAACCTACGCCTTCCTTTTTACGTTATGCAAGTTGTTTTTCTCTAACTCTACTCTCACACCTTGGCCAAAGAGCGGAAATTTTTATTACCTTTCATCGATATTAAATCAATTAAAAGCAATATACTATCGCAGGAAAACAAAACAGCGGATTCCCATCCTATGCTTTACAAAACGAATGCAAGATCTTTACTGGTTACTACTGCTGTCGTTAGCTGGGCTCTGCTGTTAGCAAACGTCTTGTTTTCTGCGAATAGGCTTCGGGAGCAGGGCACTGCCACGTTGTCGCTGCCTTTTTTGAGCAACCTGCTGATTGTTATTTTCCTTGTCTCTGTTTTCCTCTTCCAACGCCTGAGTACAGAGTCGCTGAAAGGCGTTGATTTTATCGGGTATCTCTGGAACCTCTTCTCGAAAGCTGCCGTGGCAGCCTACCTGAGTGTGGCTATTTTTCTGGGCTACAAGGTGATGACGAACTATGTTGACACCGAGTCGCCGCTGCTGCTGCACCTGGTGTACCAGATAAACTTCGGCTTGCTCGTTATTTTCCTGGCCAAAGCCTTCTACATCTGGCGGCAGTTACTGCTATACCATAAAAACAAGTTTCTGCAGATAGCCTGGGACTGGTTTGAGTTGCTATTGGGGGCCATGCTGCTCCTTACCATCTTCAACTTTAACTACACCAGCTACATCTTTATGCCGCTGCTGGCTTTGATAGGCTTTTATATCCTGTTTTTGTGCACCAACCTGAAATGGGTCGCCTACCTCACGTTCAGCAATAAAAGCCGTTCTCTGGTTTTACTCGGCGCTATCCTGCTCAGCTGCTATATTTTTGTGCGCTTCTTCAGGGGCATGGCAGACAGCCCGAACCTGGTGATTGACTATACCGACGTGGGCTTTTTGCTGCTAGCTATGATGTTTGTGGGGGCCTATACGCTGGCAGCCTTCCTAGTGTCACTTTTCAGTTTGCCTACCTCCAGCGTTTTTGAGCAGAAAAGCGAGGACCTGCTGAACTTCCAGCGCCTGAGCCAGTCGATACAGCAAGGGCAAAGCGAAGCGCAGGTGTATGATATGTTGTTCGAAAGCACTATCAAAGCCTCTGATGCCAGTGCCGCCTGGTTTGAGATGATCCGCAACGGAGAGCCACAGGTAACGCAGCTCCTCAACGTCAACATCGACCAGATCAAGCGCATACGGCACCTGCTGCTGGCCTACAACATCCACAACATCGATTACATCAACAACAACCTGAACCGCAACCCTGGCTTCCGGGACCTGATGCTGCCCTGGAAGTCGTTGATCATACTCCCCATCAAGTCGAAGAACTACCTGTCGGGGGTGCTCTATTTGCTGAAGGATATTGAGCAGGGCTTCGACCGCGAAACTGTGAACGTGCTGCGCACATTTACCAGCCAGACCACGCTCACCATAGAAAACCTGCGGCTGATATCAGAATCGCTGCAGAACGAGCGTTATAAAGAGGAGTTGAAGATTGCCACACAGGTGCAGGATAGCCTCATCCCAAAGAAATTCCCGGTCGACAGCTGGTTTGAGATAAGCACACATGCCCTGGCAGCCAAAGAGGTGGGCGGCGACTTCTACGATTTCCTGCAGCTGAGCGAGTCGCGCATTGCCATTATCATCGGCGACGTATCGGGCAAGGGTATTTCGGCCGCTTTCCACATGGCGCAGATGAAAGGCATTTTTCATGGCCTGATGCAGCAGGACATGCCGCCCAGCGAGTTTATGAAGCAGGCCAACAGCGCCCTCAGCCGCTGCTTGGAGAAAACCTCTTTTATTACCTCTGCGCTTTACATTATAGATTATAGTATGAAGGGCTTTATGTTCGCCCGCGCCGGCCACTGCCACACGTTATACTATAACGCCATGATGGACGACGTCTTTTACTTTCAGACAGACGGCCTGGGACTGGGCATTATCCGGGACAAGAGCTACGCCAACCACATCCGGGAGATGTACTACGACTACAACCCAAGTGATGTAATGGTCATTTATACCGACGGCATTGTGGAAGCCCGCAACGAGGCAAACGAGGAATATGGCGAAGACAGGCTCAAGTATATGCTGCAGCAAACGTACCACCTCGAGGCAGAAGACATCAAATATGCCATCATAAACGACCTGGAGTATTTCACGGGTCCGGACAACCTGTATGACGACCAGACACTGCTGGTGATCAAGTTCAAACCCGTTGAACCAAACAAATGAATAAGCCGTAAAGTAAGCCGATGAAAATAACACACGAAATTAAAGATAACACCATCATCATGACGCTTGATGGTGAGCTCGATGCCAGCTCTTCCGTGATGCTGGACGAGGAGCTGTCGGATCCTGAAATAATGGAGTACAGCAAAATCCTGGTTGATTGCAAAAACCTGCACTACATTTCCTCCGCCGGTCTTGGCGTGTTTATCTCGCACCTGCAGCGTTTCGAGGATGCGCAAATCAAGCTGATTTTCTATAACATGCAGGACAAGGTGCGCAATGTGTTCGAGATTCTGGGTCTGGACCTGCTGATGACCATCGTTTCGGATTACGAGGAAGCAAGGAGTATTGCAAATGAATAATTCCATTCAGGTAAACTGTACTAAGAAGAACCTGAAGATAATACGTGACTTTGTCACGGAGTACCTGCATGCCCTTACCCTGACGGATATTCTGATGAACCAGATTGTGCTGGCCGTAGACGAGATCTGCGCCAACCTTATTATCCACGCAAACCAGGAAGACCCGTCCAAGCACATTCTCCTTTCAATCCATAAACTTACCACCAACAAACCAGGAGACACGCTTCAGTTTGCCATTTCTGACTGGGGCATGGCCTTCGATCACTTCAGCTATAAGGAGCCTGACCTGCAGAAGAAAATAAAGAACAATGAAGGAGGCGGCTGGGGCCTTCTCCTGGTAAGACGCCTCATGGACAAAGTAGAGTTCAAAACTGAAGGCTCCAAAAACACCTGCCTGCTTTATAAGAAAATCAAATAAAGCGACATATACACTTTACCTGCGCAATATCCGTTATCGGAAACGAAACCATTTGCAATAGAATTGTGGTTACACTTTTTGACTTATCTGTCAGAAAAAATAACTAAAATTGCACGACCTGATTCCGATCAGCGAAAGAAAAATCCTGTTTTTAAAACCTATGCGCAGTAATCACCTACTTGTTGCGGCTTCCGTCCTGCTGATGGCTGGCTGTACCGCTACCAAGAAGAATGAGAGTAAAGAGCCTACCATCGCTGTACTTGGCACCCAACCTGTTTCCACATCGGAGTTCCGCTACGTGTACGAAAAGAACAACAGCGGCAACGAAGATGCCTATACCCGCCAGAGCATAAGCGATTACCTCAACCTGTACACTAACTTCAAGCTGAAGGTGCTGGAGGCAGAGGGCAAGGGGCTGGACACCACGACTGCTTTCAAGCGGGAGTTGGAGGGCTATAAAGAGCAGCTGGCACAGCCTTACCTAACTGAGAAAAGTGTGACCGACAAGCTGGTGAAAGAGGCTTACGAGCGCATGAAGCAGGAGGTAAATGCATCGCATATCCTCATTAGCCTTGGCCCGGATGCTGCCCCTGAAGACACACTGGCCGCCTATAACAAAGCAATGGACCTGCGTAAGCGGGCACTGGCCGGAGAGGACTTCGGAAAGCTGGCACAGGAAAACTCGCAGGACCCTTCTGCAGCCGATAACAAAGGAGAATTAGGTTATTTTACGGCCCTCCAAATGGTATACCCGTTTGAGGATGCCGCCTATAAAACGGCCGTCGGAGACATATCCATGCCGGTGCGTACCCGATTCGGTTACCACCTGGTAAAAGTGAACGACAAGCGCCAGGCCAAAGGAGAGGTAAGAGTGGCGCACATCATGGTGCGGGCCACTCCGGGTATTCCTAAAGCGGACTCACTGGCTGCAAAGCAGCGTGTAGATGCCATCTTTAAGCGGGTGCAGCGCAATGAGAATTGGGAGAAACTGGCCTCAGAATTCTCTGAGGATGCCAACTCAGCCACCAATGGCGGGGAGCTGCCCTGGTTTGGCACAGGCCGTATGATACCGTCTTTTGAGGATGCCGCTTTTAACCTACAGAATGCTGGCGATGTGGCGCAGCCGGTGCTGACGCCCTATGGCTGGCACATTATTAAGCTGCTGGAAAAGCGTGGCCTTCCTGCTTACGAAGACATGGAGCAGAACCTGCGCAACAAAATCGCAAAGGATTCGCGCTCTGAGCTGAATAAGACTGCCTTCATCAGGCGCATTAAGGCAGAAAATAACTTCACAGAAGACGCAACGGCCAAGGCAACTGCCATGGCCAAAGCCTCAAACGAACTCCTGCAGGCAGCCTGGACCTACGACGAAAACGATCCGGCTCTGAAGCAGACCCTTTTCACCATACAGGGAAAGCCCTATACTATTGGTGACTTCTGGCAGTATGCCAAAGAGACACAGCAGCCGCGCAGCACAAACTCAGCCGCGCATGCTATGAACCTGCTCTACGAAGCTTATGTAGATAAGAGCCTGGTGGGGTATGAAAAGGCGAATCTGGAAGTGAAGCACCCTGACTATAGGATGCTGGTACAGGAGTACCACGACGGCATCCTCCTCTTCCAGATGATGGACGAGAAAGTATGGTCGAAGGCGATTCAAGATTCTGTTGGGCTGAAAGCCTATTTTAACCAGAACAGGGAGAAGTACAAGTGGGGCCCGCGTGTGCAGGCTACTGTTATCAGCGCGGCTAACAAAGAGCTGCTGCAGAAAGCACAGGACCAACTTGGCAAGCGCCGTTATCCTGTCAGCTTCACGAAGCTGACAGACATCCTGTTCGAGCAGAACAAGCCTGCGCTAACGCAGGAAAGTACAGCCAAGCTAAACGAACTGGCTGAGCTTCTGAAAGGAAACGAGAACCTGACCGTAGACATTAACGGCCACACCGACACCCGTGAAGCCGCTGACAGCAAAGGCCTTGCTGCTGATAGAGCCAGCGCTGCAAAAGCTTACCTAATCTCTCAGGGTGTGCCGGCCACACAAATCAGCACCAACAGCCTTGGCTCGAAAAGCCAGGCAGGTCCGGATAACACAGAGACCGGCCGCCGCCGCAACCGTCGCGTTTCATTTGCGCTGTATACCACAGCGCTTAGCGCCCTTGCCGATAACCTGAACGCACAGAGCAGCAACCCACTGGGGGTTCAGATAACTGAAAAGAAATTCCAGAAAGGCGACAACAAGGCTGTGGATATGGTAAACTGGCAGAAAGGCACCTATAACGTGCAGCAAAACGGCCGTGAGTACCTTATCATTATTGAAGATGTGCTGGAGCCGGGGTACAAAGAACTGGACGAAGTGCGGGGCCTGGCAATCTCTGATTACCAGAACTACCTGGAGCAGCAGTGGGTGAACCAACTGCGCGAGAAATACCCGGTTACTGTAAGGCAGGACGAGGTAGAGAAGCTGATAAAACAATAGCTTTGTCTGGTATCTTTTTTGCAGTAGCTGTATAGTTCAGTTTATTCAGAATAAAGACGTAAATTGTGCGTTTTACAACAGGGCAGGTCTGAAGTTTTGGTTTCAGGCTGCAAAGGAGTGCTTTAGAACCGACATCTGCTGTTTTCTGGCCCATCGCTCCGGCTTTGGGTCTGAGGATGAGCCCTGTCGGTACTCAACGTTTACCTTTTTGCAGCGACATAACATCCAGGCAGGCTCTAAGCGCACACAATCATATCAATTTTACAATTTTGAAAAAAATTCATCAATTCGCCAGAACGGCCTTTGCGGCAATATGCCTCATTGCAACGTCCTCTACGGCGTTTGCCCAGGCACCTGTGCAGCGCAAGGTAGATGGCATTATCGCTAAAATAGACAACCAGGTGATTTTGCGCTCCGACGTAGAGTTCGGTTACCTGCAGTACCTTCAGCAGTCCAAGCAACAGCCAAGCGAAGATCTGAAGTGCCAGATATTTACCTCTCTGCTACAGGACAAGCTGCTCATTGCCCGCGCCGAGGTAGACTCTGTTGTGGTAGCGGAAGCCATGGTGGCCAGTGAACTCGATCGCCGCATACAGTACCTGGCAGGCCAGGTAGGTGGTGTGGAGAAACTGGAGCAGTACTATAACAAGAGCATCACGCAACTGAAAGAGGAGCTGCGCCGCACCGTACGGGACCAGATGGTGATGGAGAAGATGCAGCAGGAGATAACCGGCAAAGTAACCGTGACTCCCAAAGAAATCAAGCGCTACTTCAATAACATTCCCGCAGACAGCCTTCCTTATTTCTCAAGCGAGGTGGAGCTGGGCCAGATTGTGAAATACGCCAGCGTAAGCAAGACACAAAAGCAGGCGGCCCGGGAGCAACTGGAGGCCCTACGCAAGCGTATAGTTGCCGGTGAGGATTTTGCCACGCTGGCAAAGCAATTCTCGCAGGACCCAGGCTCGGCACAGGCCGGGGGGGAACTGGGCTTTTTTAAGAAGAAGGAACTGGTTCCGGAGTATGAAGCCGCTGCTTTGCGCCTCGAGCCCGGTGGAATCTCCAACGTAATTGAGTCACAGTTTGGCTTTCATCTTATTCAGTTGATCGAGCGCCGCGGGCAGGAGTTTAACACGCGCCATATCCTGATAAAGCCCGCCACAGCTACTGTAGATATACAGGAAGCAGTTACGGCCCTGGATAGTATCAGCACTAAAATACAGAGTGACAGTCTGCTGACGTTTGCGAAAGCGGCCAAAGAGTACTCTGATGACAAGACCACAAAAGACAACGGTGGTATGATAATAGGCGGCCGCTCGGGCAGCACCTATATCCCGATGGATCAGGTTGACCCCTCTATCTTTTTCGTGATTGACACGATGCAGGTAGGGGAGATATCAAAACCGATTCCTTATACCACCGAGGATGGCAAAGAGGCTGTGCGCATCATCTACTTAAAAGGAAAATCAAAGCCGCACCTGGCTAACCTGACAGACGATTACCAGCGGATTTCGAATGCGGCGCTCGCCGAAAAGCGAAACAAAGCCGTAGATGAGTGGTTCCGTAAGAACATCGATACCGTGTTTATTGAAATTGATCCGGAGTACCAGGGTTGTGGTGGGCTCCAACAACTAATGCAATAAAAAAATGAAGCAGTTTACCTCTGACAAAGAAGCAGCCGATGCTTTACATCACGTTTACCGGGAGCTTACTTCCGAGATATCTAAAGTGATTGTAGGGCAGGAAGAAGTCATTAAGTTAGTACTTACAGCTGTTTTTTGTCAGGGGCACTGCCTGCTGGTGGGTGTGCCGGGACTCGCCAAGACGCTCCTTATCCACACCATTGCTTCCTCGCTGGACATGTCGTTTAACCGGGTGCAGTTTACGCCCGACCTGATGCCTTCTGATATAGTCGGCGCAGAGACCATGGACAACGACCGTAACTTTAAATTTGTAACCGGCCCCGTGTTTGCCAACATTGTACTGGCCGATGAGATAAACCGTACGCCTCCTAAAACACAGGCGGCGCTCTTAGAGGCCATGCAGGAACACGCCGTTACTGTAGCCGGCCACAGGTATAGCTTACCAAGACCGTTTTTTGTGCTGGCCACCCAGAACCCAATTGAGCAGGAGGGTACTTACCCCCTGCCCGAGGCACAGCTGGACCGCTTCATGTTCAACATTACACTGGACTACCCAAGCTACGAGTCGGAACTGCAGATTGTAAAGAACACAACCGGTGCCACCGTAAACTCACTCAACAAGATCCTGCACGCCGAGGACATCATTAACTTTCAGCAGTTAGTGCGCCGCGTGCCTGTGGTAGACAACGTGGTGGAGTATGCGGTAAAGCTAGTCCACAAAACACGCCCCAATATGCCGATGGCCTCTAGCCAGGCAAACCAGTACCTGGAGTGGGGTGCAGGACCAAGAGCCTCCCAGCACCTGATTGTGGGCGCCAAATGCAACGCCATCCTAAACGGTAAGTACAGCCCTGACATTGAAGACGTGCAGGCGGTAGCGCTCCCTATCCTTCGCCACCGCATCGTTCGGAATTTCAAGGCCGAGGCAGAAGGCATCACGGTAGAAAGAATCATCCAGGAGCTGCTTTAATTCAATGGCTAAATGGCCGTATTGGCACATTGTTGATTCAGATAACCTGAAAACAAGCATGTAACCATTAACAATCAAGCTATACAATTTTCAGCGCGTTGTTAGTATGCTAAATTGGTGTAATTTTGCGCCCAATCACTTTTACCACTATCACCCGATACATGTATGGAAGCAGCTGCTTTACACCTTCGCTTTAAGGAGAACTTGGCAACAGTAGTTGGTGCTCTTAACAGCCCCCTTGAAATGCGTTCAATGCCTTACAATACTACTCTTCCACTGGAAGTTAACCTGCTTACCGATGTGCTGCGCCTGCATGGGCTGGAATTCACCTCTGACACACAGGGTGCTCAACGCGTACAGGATTTCCAGCAGTGGTACCTGCAAAACGAAGAGCAGGTAAACGAGGTGATGCACCGCGTGCTGGAGGATAAAAAAGCTTATATGAAAACGGCTACCGGTGTTGTGTTGCAGAAAGAGATGCTGTACCGTAGATTGGAGTACTTCAAGGAGGCGGCTCATACGCTGCAGGTCATGATGATCCAGCAGAAACTGCACAGCCCGAAACACTTTAATTACCCGTTCCTGAACGCATAAAGCTCAAGGGAAACCAGATATACAAAAGGCTAGCGCTACCACAGTAACGCTGGCCTTTTTCATTTCACGCTCAGGAAAAAGCCTTATTACTTTCTGATAGAAGTATGGCTATCTTTAGAGTGCTCCAGGTTTAGTTCTCCATCCGGTTGCTGCTTCATGCTGTCATCTGCCTGGTCGCCAGCGGGGCCTTTGGCGATGAGCGTACCCCCATCAACAGGCCAGACTGCTCCCGTTACGTAAGATGCCTCGTCTGATGCCAGGAACAGGTAAACGTTGGCCACTTCCTCTGGCGTGCCTCTGCGTCCCATCAATGTACCCTGCGTTACCATCTTCTCCATCTGGCTGTCCATTGGGCCGGTTTCTTTATGCGTCCAGCCTGTGTCAATTGGGCCGGGCGCTACAATGTTGCAGCGTACGCCTGTTTGCGCCTGCTCCGCCGCAAGTCCTTTTGTAAAGGCATGGTTAAAGCCTTTGGTACCTCCATAGGGCGCATTTTTGGCTATCCCCAGCACACCAGACTCTGAGCCGGCTGTCACGATATTGCCCTTAGTTTTCTGAAGTTCCGGCAGCGCAGCCTTACTCATGACAAAAGTAGATTTGATGTTGTTCTTCAGCAGGTAATCAAACGCCTCCTCCGAGAAGTCCGGCAGCATGTTCACTTCCGGGAACGTGCCGGCGTTATTTATCAGGATATCCAGCTTACCATACTGCTTCACGGCAAGCTCCACACAGCTTTTGGCATTGGCCAAGGAAGACAGATCAGCCGTAAACGGAATGGCTGTGCCTCCCTCCTCCTGTATTCCCTTTACAACGTCTTCCACCGGGTCTTCGGGGAAGCCGGCTACCACGACACTTGCCCCTTCTTTGGCGAACTTTTTACTAATGGCCTCGCCTATACCTGCGCCACCGCCTGTCACGATAGCTACTTTTCCTTTCAGTCTGTTTCCCATGTTGCTTTCAGTTTTTTATGCTTATCTTATTGTTCCGTGTTCCTAAGTAAACGACGAAAGCAGCAGCACCGTTGGCTCCTGTACTATCCCTGGCATGCCGTCACAAACTTTATTGTTCACGTATGTACAACTACAATACCCTTTAAAAAATACAGCATCACCTTAAGAGCCATACTATATGAACTTTTTGTACAACACCCAACCCAATTCCTATAAAGAGCAACTAGAGACAGAGCACCTGACACTAAGACCTTATCAGGAAGGCGATGAAAGTGACTTTATGCGCTTGTTAAAGGAAAACACTGCCTACCTTAATCCTGCCTTTGCAGGCCGGCTGGCCCGTGTCAGGGTACTGGAGGATGCACGGACGCAGGTGCGCCAGTTGCGCACAGAATGGGAAAACCGCCGCACCTTTGACTTTGGCGTCTGGCAGAAAGAAGATAACGTCTACATCGGCAACGTAGCACTGAAGAACTTAGACCGCTCTGTGCCAAAGGCTGAATTGGGTTTATACTTTACCCAATGGCCTGATAATAAAATACTGGCGCAAGAGGCACTACAGGCAGTACTCCGATTTGCTTTCGACTCCCTGAAGCTGAACAAGCTGTACATGCGCTGCACCAATGCGAATGAAAGCTATGGAGCTCTGGCAGAAAAAAGCGGATTTCTGAAGGAAGGGGTACTTCGTAACGATTACCGCGGCGGCGACTCTGATGAGTTGCTTGACCTAAGCTACTATGGCCTGACACGGGAAGATTTTGAGGCCAAACAACAGGAACTAGAGCAGGAAAACTCTACTGCCTTGGCTTGAAAGAATTTTTAGAACCAAATCTAAAGACGAACAGTTTCTAAGAAAGGGAAACTCACCAATCATGTTGAAAGCAATGAAAAAAGTGGAAATAGAAGTTAATGATGCTGATTACCCTATGCTCAAAAGCCTGCTTGACAACTTGAAGTACATAAAGTCTGTCAAAGAGATAGACCCTGTTGATGAGGTGACTTTACTATCAGAGGCTTCTTTAGCCGAGGATTGGGACTCAGAAGAGGACGATCGATATGATGAAATCTACAATGCTAAGGCTGTAAAAAATTGACATATAATAGAGGTGATATCATTTGGGTTAAATTTCCTTTTAGTGATTTAACTCAAACTAAGAAACGACCTGCCTTGATTGTAAGCAATGACTCTATCAATAAAACTGGTGACTATATTTTAGTACAAATAACGAGCAAGTTCAGGAATGACGGCTTGAGTTTGTACATAGATAACGACCAGTACGAAGGCACTCCTTTACAAATCAAAAGCTATGTTCGGCCCCATAAGATATTTACGCTGAATGAATCTCTTATAATGAGCAAAGAGACAACTGTCAAAGAACTTTTTTTACTTGAGGTACATTTACAAATCTTTTCTTATATGAGAAAAGATTTTGAAGGAGACAGGAGAAAGCTTATGATTTAAAATTAAGAGCTAACCCTGAGGTTGCCACTTTATACAGTTTTTATCCTTTTCTACTTTCTTGGCTTCGCTACGAAGAACTCTGTGTCGAAGGTAAGGTAGAAGGCATTGGAGAACTCCAGCTTTGGGTTATCCAGGTCCACCACCGGCTCCAAGCGTAGCGTCAGGTGCAGATTATCAATAATCTCTATATCTTTCATCAGCCGCAGAATAAGCAGTTCCCGCTCCTCCTGCAGATAGTCCGGGTACTTATAGGTAGTGGAGGCAGACTGGTACAGCCTCCCCCCCAGTTCCGTTATATAGCTGTCGCCGCGCCAGTAGCTCAGCATTACATCCTGGTATTTGGTATCTACACCGGCATTCAGGTAAACACCGTAGCCCTGCGTGTAAGGCAGCTGAAATTCATCAGAGAAGTCTTTGTAGCCTATTATGTAGTTTTTGGTATAGAGCCGGTGCAGCACCTTCCTGCTATACTTCTTTTCCAGTTCAAAGCCAATGGCCGCATTTGCTACTGTTGTTAGTGGCAGAGGCGAGGCATCTATCTGTCCACCTAAATGCTGGGCGGTAAACTGTATAGGCAAAGTTAGGCGCAGGCTATCAGCGGTGTTGCCCTTGCCCTCCTGCTCCAGCAGCAGGATGTTTACTGCTGCCCCACCGCTTACTTTCTCCTGGTCCTCCTCTCCCCTGTACAACATGTTGTTCCAGTCAATCCAGGCGTCCAGGGTTATAGGGTGCGTGTTGAGCTGGTATTGCAGGCCGTTCTCGAGCCGGTTTAGGATAACACGCTCAAAATCGTAGAGTGGCTCGATATAGCCGTGGTTCAGATTGCCCTCCAGCGTACCAAAAAGCAGCGCCCAGTTCTCCTTCTGTATTTTAACAGTGAACGTGGGGGAAATATCCTGGTAACCAGAGCTGCCAAAGTCTTTCCAGAGGAAAACACCAGCCTCCACGCGCACGAACGGGGCCGGATAATATATCAGTTCAGGGTTAAAGTGGTAGCCAAATAAAGTGTAGCCGTCAGCAATCTTATTGAAGTACTCGTTGTTCTTAGAGAAGCCAAAGGCATACAGCCCAATTCTAATATCATTAGCATTTTCTCCTACAACAGGCACCCGTTGCCGTAAAGCATTGTTGTTCAGTTGCGCTTGCGCAAAGCAGGGATAAACCATTAGCAAGCAAAGCAAAAAGAGCCTAAAATAGCTCATAAATTAGTGTAAGAGATGGCACAAAAAGGACAGCAGGTATGTTACAATCAGGCGGCGAGAAACAGCTAAAATAATTAGCAAAATACCTGATGACTTTTTTGCAAGTTGGCTCCAAAAGTAGTAATTTCACCTTCATTATAAAGCTAAATAAAATAAACACATGAGTGTAAGCAACGAAAAACTTAAAGCACTACAGCTAACCATGGATAAGCTCGACAAGACGTACGGCAAAGGCACCGTAATGAAGTTGAGCGACAATAAGGTAGTAGATATACCTGCTATATCCACTGGCTCGCTTGGGCTTGATATTGCTTTGGGTATTGGTGGTTTGCCGCGTGGCCGTGTCGTAGAAATCTACGGTCCGGAATCGTCTGGTAAAACCACACTTACTATGCACTGCATTGCCGAAGCACAAAAGAAAGGCGGCATGGCTGCGTTCATCGATGCGGAGCACGCTTTTGACAGAGCGTACGCACAGAAGCTAGGCATTGATACAGAAAACCTATTGATCTCTCAGCCTGACAACGGGGAGCAAGCTCTTGAGATTGCTGACCACTTGATTCGCTCAGGCGCTATAGATATTATTGTAATTGACTCTGTTGCCGCTCTCGTGCCGAAAGGCGAGTTGGAAGGTGACATGGGTGACAGCAAAATGGGTCTTCAGGCACGTTTGATGTCGCAGGCATTGCGTAAGCTGACCGGTACTATCAATAAGACAGGATGTACCTGTATCTTCATTAACCAGTTGCGTGAGAAGATTGGTGTAATGTTCGGTAACCCGGAGACAACTACTGGTGGTAACGCCCTGAAGTTCTATGCTTCTGTGCGCCTGGACATTCGCCGTATCGGCCAGATCAAAGAAAGTGCTGATAACATTACAGGTAACCGTACCCGCGTGAAAGTGGTGAAGAATAAAGTTGCGCCTCCTTTCAAAGTGGTTGAGTTCGATATCATGTATGGCGAGGGAATATCTAAAGTTGGTGAGATTCTTGACCTGGGTGTAGATCTGAACATTGTTCAGAAATCTGGTTCATGGTTCTCTTATGACGGCAACAAATTAGGGCAAGGACGTGACGGAGTGAAGCAGATCCTGCTTGACAACCCGGAACTGATGGAAGAGATTGAAACTAAGATCAGAGCCATAGTAAAAGGTGAGCCTGAAAAAGTAGCCGCAGCGCTGGATGATTCAGCAGCCGCAGCCGCTGAAACTGAATGAACACTGTTTCCAGAACTGAAATAACAAAAAGGGCGTTGTATAAAAACAGCGCCCTTTTTTTATTAATTTTGAATTGAATAGCTGCCAAAGTATATATAACTTAAACCACCACGATACAGTTGGTACAATACTTGGAGTGAATCAGAAACAAGAAACCTGACCACCCGATACAGAAGGAAATATATGAAGAAGTTTTTCCCTGCGTTCCTTTTACTAACCTTAATATTAGCTGGCTTTGCCGCTAAAGACATGATGCGCAGCGTCCCGAATGACAGCTTCTCTTCAGGAGAAGTGCTGAAGTATAAGGTGCACTATGGCCTTATTACGGCAGCAGATGCTGTAGTAGAAATAGCTCCGAACCTGCAAAATGTGAACGGTAGACCGTGCTACCGTACCACTGTTACCGGAAAAACAAACAGTTCTTTCGATCTTTTTTTAAGAATACGTGATAAATGGGAGTCCTATATCGATACATCTGCTATGGTGCCCCAGCGCTTCTACAGGAATATTGAAGAAGGAAATTATCGTAAGCGCGAAACGATGGATTTCAACCACTACAACCATACAGTTGTTGTAGAGACAAAGAAAAAGAACAAGCCAAAGGACACAGACAGCTATAAAATCCCTGAAAATGTGCAGGATATTGTGAGTGGCTTCTATTACCTGCGCACCCTGAACTACGACAGAATGCAGGTAGGCGATAAGCTATATGTGCAGGGCTTTTTTGATGAGGAGAACTTTGTGATGCAGGTAACCTATAAAGGGCGTGAAACAGTAAGCACAAAAGCCGGAGACATAAGAGCCATAAAACTTGTACCGAGGATGCCGAAGAACAAACTTTTTGATGGTGAAGACGCTATCACTGTATATCTCTCTGACGACAAGAACAAAATTCCGGTGCTGATACAGGCAGAAATGTTTGTAGGCTCTGTAAAAGTAAACCTTTACGAATATAAAAACCTGAAGCATAAGTCTTCCTTGCTGGCGCAGAAGTAATTATAATCCTTTTCGCTATCAAACTATAAAATAAAAGTATTTAGAAGCCGGCCACACAGCCGGCTTTTTTGTTAAAGATTAAGCGTATAATATGTTTGTGTTAAGAAACTATTATGATTTAACCAGCTGATGCTAAGTTGACTTAAGGAATGATATATTTACATCAGGAAAAGGGAATGCGGCACGAAATAAGACCTGTTGAAGTACCTAAATTTTAACATGGCATAGAAGCTTGCTAGCTATACCCCTCCTGCTCAAATTCTAACGCTATACACCGTGCAAGCTGCAACAAATTATAAAATATTAGTAGTAGACGATGATCCGGATATCGTGGAGATGCTACAGTACAACCTGACGCGCGAAGGATACGATGTAACCGAAGCAGAGAACGGCAAGAAGGCCATAGCAGTAGCACAAGCTGTAAAACCAGATGTTATTCTGATGGACGTGATGATGCCTGTGATGGATGGCATATCAGCCTGCCGCCAGCTGCGCGAAATGGAGGACTTCCGTAATACGCACATCATCTTCCTGACGGCCCGTGCGGAGGAGTTCTCGGAAGTAGCTGCCTTCGAAGCTGGCGCTGATGATTTCATCACCAAGCCCATCAAGCCACGGGCCCTGCTCAGCAGGCTGGCTGCCTTCACCCGCCGGGACTCGCTACACGAAGAAGAGAACCAGATAATAGAAGCGGGCGATTTGCGCATAGACCGCACCAGTTTTGCCGTTTACAAAGGCGACGCTAAAATCACCTTACCCAAAAAAGAATTCCAGCTGCTATCTTTCCTGGCTGCCACTCCCAACAAAGTGTATACCCGCGAAGAGTTGCTTAACAATGTGTGGGGAAACGATGTATATGTAATTGCCCGCACCGTAGATGTGCACATCAGAAAAGTAAGAGAAAAGATTGGCGAAGAAAACATAAAAACCATAAAAGGCGTGGGCTATAAGTTCAACAATGATTAGTAGATGAACCTTAACTCCCGTACGCTTGCCCTATTAATTTCACTGGCGGTAGCACTCGTGCTCACCGCCTTTCTTGCTTTAGCCACTTACTTTTCATGGCAAGGCCTTATAGTGGCACTCGTCATCGTGTTTATCAGTTGCTTTCTTCTGATCTACTTCTCTTATGAGGCACTGGTGTTCCGGGAAGTAAAGAACATATACTCCAGCCTGGAGAAGCTAAGGCGGCAGGACTTTAAGAAAGTAGAAAGTAAATCTACCTTCACCGCAGACCCCTTGATGAAGGTGAAGGATGATATTTATATGATTGCAGCGGGGAAGCAGCAGGAAATAGACGAGCTGAAACAACTGCAGTCCATGCGCCGCGAGTTTCTCGCTGACGTGTCGCATGAGCTGAAAACCCCGATTTTCGCTGCCCAGGGTTTTATACATACCCTGCTGGATGGGGCAATAGACGACCCAAACGTGCGCGACAAGTTTCTGCAGAAAGCAGCAAAAAGCTTAGATAGCCTGGATGCCCTTGTGCAGGACCTTATAAGCATATCGCAGTTCGAGAAGGGGGTGGTAAAAATGCAGAAGCGCAACTTCGATGCAGTGCCGCTGGTGAAGGAGGTATTCGAGCAGTTGGAGCAGAAAGCTGCGCTGCATAAGATTTCGCTTCACTTAGAAGTTGCCCTGGGTGAAAGTATTGTGCTCTTTGCTGATCCAAACCGCATCCGGCAGGTTTTCATCAACCTCCTGGACAACGCCATTAAGTACGGGCACAAGGGCGGAAACATCTGGGTGTACTTCGATGAGGGCCGCAAGAAGTTTACTGTTACTGTGAAAGACGACGGAAAAGGCATTGGACAGGAACACATCAACCGCATTTTTGAGCGTTTCTACCGCATCGATAAAAGCCGCGCCCGCGACACCACCAGCACCGGCCTCGGCCTGGCTATCTGCAAGCACATTGTGGAGGCTCACCGCTCTCTTATTGCGGTTAAAAGCGAGATTGGCAAAGGCACCACCATCCGTTTCAAGCTGCAAAAGGCAAAGTAGCTTAATTGCTGCCTCAGCTATTACGACTCTCTTCTCCAACGGAAAACCAAAAACCTTCAGATATTAAAATTGCGTACCTTTGCAGGATGCACGGCAGCTATTTTGCTGTGCCTGAATAAAGATTAGCAATACATGAAATACCCGGTTTTTAATGACCTGATTATATTCGAGAACGAGGATTTTATTGTGGTAAACAAGCCACCTTTCCTATCGACGCTGGAGGACCGCACACCGAACACTACAAACCTGCTCAAGATTGCCCGCCAGTATAACCCTGATTTGCAGGCCTGCCACCGCCTGGATAAAGACACATCGGGCTGCCTGGCCTTTGCAAAGAACCCGGAAGCTTACCGCCACCTCTCCATGCAGTTTGAGGCGCGCGAGGTGTATAAAGTTTATCATGCTGTAGCTTGGGGCACTCATAAGTTTGAGGAGCAGCTGGTGAACAGAGCTATATCGCCAAGTGCCAAAGGAGTAGCCAGGCTATCGCCACAAGGCAAACCGGCAGAAACGTACTTTAACACATTAGAGACGTTTAGCCGCCATACCCTTGTGGAGTGCCTTCCGGTTACCGGTCGGCTGCACCAGATACGGGTGCACCTGGCTTACTTAAAGGCCCCAATTGTAAATGATGCATTATATGGAGGCGAGCCGCTGTACCTCAGCAGCCTAAAGCCTAAAAAGCACTATAACCTGAAGCAGCAAACGGAGGAGTTACCTCTTATCAAGCGTTTTGCCCTGCACTCGTTTAACTTAGGTTTTGTGTTGATGAACGAAGAGCCAGTAAAAGTTGAGGCACCATACCCTAAAGACTTTGCGGTGCTGGTTAAGCAGCTACGGGCACATTAACCGGATGCTGGATACTAGTGCTTCTCCAACTTGATGCTTAGAAAAGAACAGTAAATGGGAAGTTGTCCCCTTGAGGGGACTAAGGACCGACGAATCGACAGAAGCAATAGCAATTGAACAATCCAGCAAATGCCCCTCACTTGCTCCCCTCAAGGGGAGAGTTTACGCTGATAGTTACTTTGGCCAAGCACTAGACATAAGCTTACAGACTTCTCGAGTACAGCATTTGGTGATACTGATAGCGAAAGAAGAAAATCCAAAAATAATCTTATGTCTTGTGCCTGGCATCCGGCGTCTAACTCACCCGCAGCACTATTTTCCCGATGTTCTTATTTTCCTCCATGTAGCGATGTGCGTCTGCCACCTGCTGCCAGTCAAACACAGAGTCGATGGCAGGTTTAATTTTACCACTTTCAAAGTAAGGTTTGGCAAAGCGCCACATTTCTTCCGTCAGCTTCATCTGGTAAGCAGGGGTGCGGGAGCGCAAGGTGGAACCCATGATGTGCAGGCGCTTCATCAGGATTTTTCGCAGGTCAAGTTCATCTACTTTGCCGCCTCCCAAACTGGCGAGTAGCACCAAGCGCCCGTCCAGGCGCAGGCATTCGATGTTGTGTTTGAAGTAGGGTCCTGCAACAAAGTCTACTATGACGTCTACCCCCTCACTGTTGGTATGCGCCAGCACGGCATCCTCGAAAGAAACTTCTTTATAGTTGATGGCTTTGTTCGCGCCTAGGTCAAGGCATGCCTGCAGTTTCTGCTCTGAGGCCGTTACCAGCACCTCGGCTTTCAGGGCACGCGCCAGTTGTATGGCTGCTGTGCCCACACCACTTGCCCCAGCATGTATGAGTGCCCGCTCCCCTGCCTGCAACTTGCCTAGCCACACCAGCGCCTGGTACGCCGTCAGGAACACCTCAGGTATGGCTGCGGCTTCTTCCATGCTCAGGTTCTCCGGCACAGGCAGCGTCATCGATTCGTTAATGACAGCATATTCGGCATAGCCACCACCGGGCAGCAGGCCAAAAACTTTGTCTCCTTTCTTAAAGCGGGTGCAGCTTAAGCCAGCCTCCACCACCTCACCGGCTACCTCCAGCCCCAGCAACGGGCTGGCACCCTTCGGAGGCGGGTACTTCCCCTGCCGTTGCAGCGTGTCGGCCCTGTTCAAGGCGGTAGCATGTACTTTCACCAGCAGTTCATAAGGCATGGGGAGCGGCTTCTCAGACTCTCCTATATAAAGTTGCTCCGGTCCTCCCGGTTCTTTTACAAGTATCGCTTTCATAGTTAACAGGTTCAGGTTAGTTTTTTTTACTCTCTTCTGATGGCTTCTACGGGATCCAGCTTTGCAGCCCTGGTAGCAGGGTAAGTTCCAAATACCACCCCTACAATAATAGCAACGACCGAAATAATGAGAAAGGTGTCGAGTGTATAAGCTGCCTGAAAAGGAACATCGGCAAAGGCCTTTATGATTGGCACAAAAGCAAGCGTTGCCAGAATGCCAAGTACAAGCCCCAGAAAACTCCCAAGCAGGGACACCGTAACGGACTCAGCCAGGAACTGCAACAGAATATCTTGCTTCTTGGCCCCCATCGCCTTCCTCACTCCAATCTCAACGGTACGTTCCGTAACAGATATCAACAGCACATTCATTACACCTACTCCGCCTACTATAACAGATATCCCTACTATCAGCCCCATCACCACCCTGAACAACATAAAGCCCTTTGCTGCCTGCTCTACCCTGCCTTCATTTGTTGCTACCTTGAAATCTGTTGGATCACCAGCCAGGTTAGCCTTTAGCCATTTCTCAGCCTGGGCTTTCAGGCCCTGGACATGCTCCACATTTTCTGCCTCCAGCACACTCAGCGGAGGGTTTTCTTTCAACTCTTCGCGCGAGAAAAGGGTGATAGGCATATACAGCTCCGGTGCCCGCGATTCCTCCTCCTCCAGTATACCTACTACTTTCAAAGTTTTGTTGTTAAAGGCGATTGTTTTTCCCATCAATGATTTGGCAGCATTCTCCCCCATTGCCTGCTCAGCGAAAAGGTGATTTACAAAAGCTACGGGCTTTTGTTTGTTTACATCATCTTCTGTATAAAAGCCCCCATACGCTATGTGCATATCCGGTGGAAAGGCGGACATCGTGCCAATCACAAAAGAACCAATAGTGGAATCATTTTCGACAACCTTTATTTCACTTGACTGCTTCATTTGCATGTAGGTTTTAGCTGGATGCGTGAGTGATGCAGCAAGCTTTCTGAAGGAATCATGATCCAGGAAGGCATAAGTCTCTTTCTTGAACCGTAGGTTGTTGACAAGCTTGGTGGTCTCTGTTTGGATGAAGATGGCATTCAGAGAGGTTGTGCGGGTTATTTGATCCTGCGCATATTTCTCCATACCATCTATCAGGGATAAAACAGTAACCAGGGCAGCCACCCCTATCACAATACCCAGTATGGACAGCAAAGTATGAAACAGTCGTGCACGGATGTTCTGGAGTGCCAGCGAAAAAGAGAGGTAGATTTTCTTGAGCATGCGCTTGGGATCGTTCAGGTTATATTCAGAAAAATTCTGTAATAATCCTAACTGCAGCACCTCTGCTCTTTAAGCCGCCTATTTCAATATTGACTACTACCTCCGCTTCTGTATACCCGAACCAAACCCTTTACCCCCTGCTGATAGGCCTTAAAACAGCTTCTAAAAAAATACGATGACATACCTACTTTATTACGAGATATTCGTAAATATACGAAAACATCGTAGAATTATGGAGAAGCTGACACAACAAGAGGAGGAGGCCATGCAGGTGATATGGGCTTTGGATGGCGGATTTATCAAAGACTTTCTGGAAAAGCTTCCAGAGCCTAAGCCGCCTTATACCACACTTGCCTCCACGGTAAAAAACCTGGAGAAGAAAGGGTACCTCTCCAGCGAAAAACTGGGAAACACCTACCGCTACTCCCCTATAATACAGGAAGAAGACTATAAGAAGAAATTCATGCGAGGCTTTGTAGGTGACTATTTCAAAAACTCATACAAGGAGCTGGTGGCCTTTTTTGCAAGGGAAAAGCAGATAAGCGCTGAAGAGCTGAAAGAAATCATAGACATGATTGAGAACAAAAAATCAGAATGATATGCCCGACCTGATCCTTTACCTGCTTAAAGTAAACATAGCACTGCTGCTCTTTTACCTGGCCTACTACTTTGTGCTGCGGAGGCTTACCTTCTACCATCTGAACCGCCTGTTCCTGGTGTTCGGCGTGCTATTCGCTGCCCTGTACCCGTTCATCGATTTGTCACGGTTGCTCAGTCAGCACGAGGAGTTGGCTGTAATGCAAACCTATGCCGCCATACCTGCCTGGGCTCCCATAGTTACCGCCGCGCCTGCTCAAGCTACCGCATTTGACTATTGGATCATACCGGTCACGCTGTTCTGGTTGGGCACCACTGTGATGGCAGGAAGGCTTTTACTGCAATTACACTCTCTTTATAGGCTACACCTTGCTTCTGAACCTGCCACTTGTTGGGGTATCAACTTTAGAAAAATCAGCGGCATCAGGGAAGCCTTTTCTTTCTGGCAAACGATTTACCTGAATCCGGCACAGCATAAAGAAGAAGAACTGAAATCCATACTCCGGCATGAACAGATTCATGTGAAAGGCTGGCATACGCTGGATGTACTGTTGGCTGAGCTCAGCACCGTGTTTTACTGGTTCAACCCCGGTGTGTGGTTTATGAAAAAAGCAATTAAGGAGAACCTGGAGTTTATAGCTGATCAGCATGTAATGAATGCAGGAGTAGACAGAAAGGCATACCAGTACCTCCTACTGAAGACTGCAAGCACATCTGAACCGCAGCTTGCCAGTCCATTTAACTTTCCATCACTAAAAAGAAGAATTCTTATGATGAACAAGCCTCCAACCAGAAGAGCAAATCAGCTAAGACTGCTGGTAGCACTTCCAATCGTTGCCGTTTTACTTTTTGCTTTTAAAAACGCCTCACAGGATGTTGAATCAGCAACGCCAGACAACGTTGTTCAAATAGATCAACCCATTAAAGCTGATACAAACGAGCAACCTGTTACTCAGCGGCAAGATAGCATCCGCTTATCGGAAGAACAGGAAGCTTTCTTAAAACGCAATCCAACTGTAAAAAGCGTAAGCTGGTTGAGAAGTGACATGGACAAAATGGTCGTGTATCTAAAGTCAGGCGGGGCCGAGATGTATGACTTGAACGACAGCAGAAGCACAGCTATAGCCAAAGAAAAGTATGGAGCACTGCCTGAGGCACCTCCGCCGCCGCCACCCGGTGAAGAATTGCCTCCACCTCCTCCACCAGTACCTGGAGAAGAGCTACCTCCACCTCCGCCGCCAGTGCCTGGGGAGAATTTGCCTGCACCACCGCCAGCACGCCAGCAGCATATCTTTATTCCGGATAACGATGCTTACTATAAGAACAACTTACCAAAAGACTATAAAGCGTTTATGAAACGAAACCCATCAGTGAAGCAGGTAGGCTGGAAGTTTGACAGCAGCAAAGACTGGAGTCTAGAATCGGTCATCATATACCTGAAATCTGGAGGTGAAGAGGAATATAAGTTCGAGGGCAAAAGAAGGATACCTGCCGTGGAGGCAAAGTACGGCGAGTTGCCAGCGCTGCCGGCACCACCGCCACCAGTTCCTTCCAAACAGGAGTTACCTCCGCCGCCACCGCCAGCCAAACACAAAGCTCCCTTATTCCCGGCCGGAACAACTGCCAAGCTAATAGAAGATGAAAACACCATGACATACATCTTATGGCCAGGCGAGATTACCAAAAGAGAGTTTGCAGCTCCTGAAAAGGCTTTAAGAGAGTTTGCAGCTGCTGAAAAGGCTTTTAAAGAAAGTGGATTTGACTTGACATTGGATGGGCAGTTTGACGGATATAAATTAGTTAAATTAAAAATTAGCCTATTATCTCCAAAAACTGGTGACAAAGCAAATGCAGTTTATACTGCTGCTTCGCTGCAAAGCCTGATGGAAGCTAATAACGTAGCGGTGATCAAAGCAGACAAGAAAACCGGAAAGCTTATAATAGGCAACACATTAGCTTGGTAGTAAAGCTGCCTTTATAAAATAACAAAAGCAGCGCCTATGGCATAGGCGCTGCTTTTGTTATTAATCCGCTGAATCATACTCCCTTATTTTAAGGCTGCATTGTACAGTGGCAGCAGAAACAGGCAAAAAGAGGAGGTTTATACTGCTACCTTTCTGTGTTTCAAGGAATTTCTACAACATCTATTGTATATCAGAATATTAAGTTCTATCTTTGTATCCGTTTTTCAAAGACCGAAGAATCATAATTATATAAATAAATCGCTTACAACCACTAATAATGGATCATTTAAGTTATAAAACTCAGTATGTCAACAAGAAGACAGCCAACAAAGGCTGGGTGATTGTGGATGCTGGGCAAGGAAGCTTGGGTCGCGTAGCATCGGAAGTTGCTAAGATCCTGAAAGGCAAGAACAAGCCTTCGTACACTCCTAACACAGACTGCGGAGACAACGTGATCATCATCAATGCTGATGACACTCGTTTTACAGGCCGTAAGTGGGACCAGAAGTACTACCTGACACATACTGGTTACCCAGGTGGTCAGAAGAGAACTTCTCCACGCGAGTTGAAGGCGAAATCGTCTACGCTATTAGTAGAGCGTGCTGTACGCGGCATGTTACCTAAAAACAGATTAGGCAGCGAGCTGTTCCGCAATCTGCACGTATTTGCTGGAAGCGAGCATCCTTTTGCCGCACAGCAACCAAAAGAACTAACCCTCAATATTTAATTTAATGGAAGTTATCAATACATCTGGTAGAAGAAAAACCTCGGTGGCGCGCATATACCTGACGCCTGGGCAAGGGAATATCACTATTAACGGTAGAGATATCAAGAATTACTTCCCGAGTGAAGTACTTCAAACTATTGTGAATCAGCCCTTAAAAACCTTGGATTCAATTGGCAAATATGATATCAAAGCCAATATAAAAGGTGGTGGTGTAAGCGGCCAGGCTGAAGCACTTAGACTTGCTATCTCTAAAGCACTGGTAGAAGAAAACGGCGAGAACAAGCCAGCTCTGAAGGCGGAAGGTTTCATGAAGAGAGACCCACGTATGGTGGAGCGTAAGAAGTTCGGTAAGCGTAAGGCGCGTCGTTCATTCCAGTTCAGTAAACGTTAATATTAAAGGTGTATCAACAACATGGCTAGTACTAATTATAAAGAATTACTTGAGGCAGGTGTTCATTTTGGCCACCTTACCCGCAAGTGGGACCCGAAGATGGCACCGTACATCTTCATGGAGAAGAATGGTATCCACATTATTGACCTGAACAAAACGCTGGTTGCCCTTGATGAAGCTACGGCTGCTATCAGGAACATCGCGAAGTCTGGTCGTAAGATTTTGTTTGTAGCTACTAAAAAGCAGGCGCAGGAAATCGTGGCAGAAGAGGCAAGGCGCCTGAAGATGCCTTACGTGACTGACCGTTGGTTAGGTGGTATGCTTACAAACTTCGCTACAGTGCGCAAGTCACTGAAGAAGATGTCTACCATCGACAAAATGATGAAAGACCCTGAGCAGTCTAAAGCCCTTGCAAAGCGTGAGAAGCTGATGCTTTCACGTGAGCGTGAGAAGCTTGACCGCGTATTAGGTGGTATTACTGACTTGTCTCGTCTGCCAGCTGCACTGTTTGTAGTTGACGTGAAGCGTGAGCACATTGCCGTTAAAGAGGCTCAGAAATTGAACTTGCCGGTTTTCGCTATCTGCGATACTAACTCTAACCCAGAGCTGGTAGATTTCCCAATCCCTGCAAACGACGATGCTTCTAAGTCTGTATCACTTATCGTATCTCTGGTAGGTAAGGCGATTGAAGACGGTTTGTCTGAGCGTAAAGTGGACAAAGAGGAAACTGAGCGCAAGCGTTCTGAAGAAGAAGGCATCAAAGCAAAGCAAGAAGCTGACGAGCAATAAGCTTAAAGTTCATATTGCACTATAATAAACTGAACATTGAGCCCAGCTGCTTCAATGTTCAGTTTGTTTTAGGGGTTTGAGGAAAAAGACATTAGATTTTTGACGCTGGATACTAGACTTTAGTCAACAGCCACGCAAATAACACGGCTCTTTTACCCCATATAAATTTCTAATTTCTAATTTTTAAATTATAGAAAAACATGGCTATTACAGCACAAGATGTTAACAGACTCCGTCAGGAAACCGGAGCAGGTATGATGGATTGCAAGAAGGCGCTTACAGAAGCTAACGGCGACTTTGAGGCAGCTAAAGATATACTGCGTAAGCAAGGACAGAAAATTGCGAACAAGCGTGCGGACAACGCTACTTCTGAAGGCATGGTCCTGACACAGGTAAGCGAAGACGGCAAGATAGGTACAGTAGTAGCAGTTGCCTGCGAAACAGAGCCGGTATCTAAAGTAGAAGATTTCCGCAAGCTTGCGAAGCAGGTGCTGGAAGTTGCTGTTTCTACAAAAGCAGCTACAAAAGAAGAGCTTCTGGCAACTCCTCAGGCTGATGGCCGTCCGCTGCAGGACCACATCACAGACCTGATGGGTAAAATCGGTGAGAAAATCGATGTTGTTTCTTACGAGACTGTTTCTGCTGAGAAAGTAGTTTCTTACGACCACTCTAACGGTAAACTGGGTGTGCTGGTAGGCTTAACAAACACTGGCGGCAAAGAGGAAGTAACTGAGGTTGGTAAAGACGTAGCGATGCAGATTGCTGCCATGAAGCCAATTGCGGTTGACAAAGATGGCGTAGATGCCGCTACTGTACAGCGTGAAATAGAAGTTGGTAAAGAGCAGGCGCGCGCCGAAGGCAAGCCGGAAGCCATGCTGGAGAAAATTGCCCAGGGTAAACTGAACAAGTTCTACAAAGAAAACACGTTGCTGAACCAGGAGTTCGTGAAAGACTCTTCTCTTTCTATCGCTCAGTTGCTTGACAAAACCAACAAAGGCATGACTGTAACAGAGTTCAAGCGTGTAGCTATCGGTTAATTATAACCAAAACTATAACAGAAAAGCCCGCCTTACAGCGGGCTTTTTTTATGCCTGATGACATATACTCTATTCTAACTCAGCTTTTCAAACCAGCCCTGAAGGTCTTTATCATATGTACCTTACCTCCTCCATTTTTAGGAACAACGTCGAAGCTTACCCGCACACCTTGTACATGCAGCGGCTTACTTGATTTTAATATTTGCCCTGCATACAAATTTGCCAGGTTGTTGTCCTTCATAAGCGCCTCTTGTTCTGTGGCTACTAATTCCTGTTTCAGATTCTGTATTTCAGCAATCTCCAGCACCGAAGGGTTAAACAGGTATTCCACCGAGCTTACATCAAGTGTATACACGTAAGGATGGCCCTTTTCAGTACTTTCTGATTTAGCGTACAAAGGCTTCTTGTCTAAATAAAACACCCCTAACGCCTTTTCATAAAATGGAGCTTTGCCCTGTATGCTTGAAAGGTTAGAACCGCTGACATAGAAGGATTCATTTGTCAGTCCGATTCCGTTAGATGGTAATTGTAAATCTAATTTTGCACTCCATTTTACGTGCATTGCTGCTGGTTTAGACAGTACGCCGCTCAGGATGTGCTTGTCATCTAATCTATTAAGATAATTGATGTTTGTGCTTGCTATTTCATTGAAATCCCTGTCACCATATACGATATAACATGCATCAACTGAAGTTAAATTTTCAAATGATTTATCAACACCAAAAACGCGCACTTTTGCATTTAGCTCATTTAGTCCCTTCCCATTGATGGTAAGGGAGTTTTTCTTTGTCATTGTAAAGAATACACCCATCTGGAAGCTTGCATCCTTGCTATAAATACTCTTGTCAAACGCCAGCTCATACTCAACAGCGTACCACGCCGGATCATTGAAAGCCTGGGGCTCGAAGCTATAAGAATAAGTTGCGTTTTGATCTATGTCGATGATGTACTGGCTTGTAAAGTTCAGCAGAGGGGATCCTTCTGAAGAAGCCACACAGTTTTGCAGGATCTTGTAATCGCGAAACTTCTCTGTACCTGTACCTATACCTATATAATAATAGTACCTCAGAACACCCCTGTATTTATTATACAGACTGAATGATTTATGGGCTAATAAGAACTTTGTTGTAAAGGTGCTTTGGTATAATTCCCAACCATCAGCCTTTTTATAATCATAGCGTATGTCATCGCTAAATTGTCTATTTACTTTGTCGCTCCATGGCATGGGAATAAGATCACTACCCGGAGGAGATGGTAAGTATTCTAGTGTTTCCCAATCGAACCTTTCCTGCCCTTCAGCATAATCCATTGGGTAGTAGGTTTCTTGAATATTGCTGACAATGGTAGGCGCCACACCTGTTGTTTCTTCAGAAATAACACTGATTTCAGGCTCAGGAATGTCTTTCTCGTGTTTTAAACAGCCGAAACTCAGAAGAGCAAGGGCATACATGGATACAGAATGACAAATGTAATTTGCTATTTTCATAGGGTGATTATATTTAGATAAAGCTCAAGCCTTTTTCCTTCATGCAGCGCCTATACAGCAATCACATAGTGCTAATTAGCGTCAGCTAAATGTAGCAGAACAAATGAAAATATAAAATTAAAATTATATAATTTATCTAATTAACCTTATCGGATCCAACAGTAGTCTCAGCAAGCTGTTTTTATAATATTTTAGAGCTGAAGAAGCAGAGACGGCTGTTAAAGAATATAACTTTCTACCCGTTCCGCCTTACAGTAGACACAAAGGCATCCCGCATATCCGAAAAGCGGTTCATAGCTGCTTCTAGGAACTGTTCGTCCAGAAGTGCTTTGGCGCCTTCGTCGCCCATTACGTCCATTTCGCTAATTTTATAAGTCTGCTCGAAGTCTCCTTTTTCCAGCTTTATCAGGTATTTCCCGTTCCAGGCCATCAGCGTGACCTTCATGTTTGGGTTTGGTATATCAGCTACTGTTCTCATATATGTGCTTGCTTGTTGTTCTCGATATCGATGCCCATCAGTTGCATGAGCTTACTGGCATTAAAGCTACGGCAGATGCCTGGGGTTAATTTATAGTCAAACCTTATTTCGTCGCCTATAATGTCGCTGTTGAAGCTGTAGTTCTGCACGCTTCCCGGCAGTTCCTCCTCCATGGCTCCCAACTCTAAATCGTGGGTAGAGATAAGGCCGGAGGCATTGCGGTGGTGCAGCTGCCGGATCAGCGACATGGCGCCAAGGTGGCGGTCGCGGGAGTTGGTGCCTTTCAGAATCTCATCCAGCAGATAGAAAACCGGTTGGCCCTGCTCCGTTAGTTCCAGCAGCATACGCAGGCGCTTTAACTCTGCATAAAAAGAGGAAGTATTTTCAGCCAGGTTATCTGCTGTGCGCATGGCAGTGTACACCTGAGCCGGAGCAACCAGCATGCGTTCAGCACAGGCAGGAGCTCCCATCAGGGCCATCACCATATTGATGCCTACTGTACGGAGGAAAGTCGTCTTCCCGGACATGTTAGAGCCGGTAATCACCATGGTATTGCCGGCACCCTGCATCTCAAAATCATTCGCGACAGGCTTTACGGAGAAAATCAATGGATGCGCTAAAGCAGCTGCTCTGAACTCAAACTGCTGCTGGCTAAACCTCGGCACTGCGTAACCAGGATGCGCATGCTGGAAGGCTGCTATACTTGCCAGCGCCTCTGTTTCTGCCAGTATATCCAATGACTCCTTTAGCTGCGGCAGAAATTTGTCCCGCCAGTTCTCCAACCTGTACATCCAGAAAAAATCCCACATCAGAAGGTTGTTCAGGAAAAAAGCCATCAGGGTGCTGAGGCGCCAGGAGAAATAGTCGATGATGTTGGCCAGTTTGTGCAGGCTTGCGGAGGCAGTAGTGCCGGACTGCTGCAAGCCCTGCCGCAGTTGCTGTAGTTTGGCAGTGGAAAACGGATGCTCTTCTATATGCTGTAACTGCCTGGTGTAGCTCCGCATGGCTTCGTAAATGCCAATGCTCTTCTCATAGTACTCATCGCGCTCTACCCTGAATTTATACGCCAGCCAGAACTGTACCAGTAGAAGAGCCACTGCAATCCAACCACTGTACCCGTAGAACCAGGCAACAGCAGCAGCCAGCGTTAAAGGCGGGAGCACAAACAGCAGCACTTTTACCCAGGGATGCTGCCTGTAAAAAGACTTGCCGGAAAACCATTCCATGAAGGTATCCGCCGGCCCCTGGTCGTGCTTGTAGTGCATGGGCAGGGCCAGCAAAGCCTGCAGCCAGTCTAGCTTCTCTGGCTGGGCCAGTTCTGCTACTGCCTCCTGCCGTTTTAGTACCTCTGCCGGAGCAGCGGCATTGCGGAACCAACTCGCCAGCCTGCTTTTGCCAATGCTGGTAACAGAGCGGTTCATCAACTGAAAAAGGGAATTCTGCCCGAAAATATCCAGGTCGGAGGTATAGGGATGCTGGGCGTTGATGAAGGTGTCGCCTCCGTCAAAATTTCTCAGCTTGCCTTGCAGCCGCTCTACCTCCTGCTCGTTCACCCGCCGCAGTAGCATCAGTTGCTGGTGCTTAAAGTCGAGGCGGCTATGCCAGCGCAACACGACGATAAACAGGGCATAGAACAGCAGCACAGTGATAGCACCCTCCGCCATGTTGTTGTTACTGAAAAAGTACCAGGCTAAAGCGACGCCTGCTAAAAATACCGCTACCCGAAGCCATGAAACCAGTGTTGATTTGGATGCAGCCTTTTCCTCTTCCGCGGCAAATGCCCTGGCACGGGATGTATATAGTTCTTCTCTTTTTTCGATCACAAAATTTCTGTTTTACGCTGCCTATACCTGCTCCGGTGCACCAATGGTTGCTATGCACTTCAGCTCAATAGCGATGGGAGTAGGCAGCTTGTTTACCTCCACCGTCGTCCGGCAGGGTTGGTTGTCTTTAAAGTATTCGGCGTAAATGCGGTTATAGGTTTGGAAATCGTCCTTCATGTTCGTCAGGAACACCGTAACGTCAACTAAGTTTGCCCAACCGGAACCAGCGTCTTCCAGAATGTACCGCACATTCCGAAACACAGCATGACACTGCGCTGCAATATCATACCGTGCAATGTTTCCTTCCTCATCCAGTTCTACGCCCGGTATCTGGCTGGTGCCCTTTTCGCGTGGGCCAACACCCGATAAAAACAGCAGGTTGCCCACGCGCCGTGCATGCGGGTATAAGCCAACGGGCTCAGGTGCTTTCGATGAATGAAGGTGCTCTGGATTACTCGCCATACTCAAAGATAAAAAGAATGATGGATTATCTCCTCCCTCGGCCAAAAGCAAAAGAGCTGACATGCTGCCAGCTCCTTTATCACCTTAAACAAACTTAGTTACAAACAATATCTCCGGTTGTTTTAAAACAGCTTACTTCATGAATTTCACATCGCCGTATTTCGAGGAAACACTTACCAGCCCTTTCGGAGATGCGCCTCCGAATGCGCCCCTGTACTCTGCTGAAGTATGGCCTTTTTCTAAAGAGGTGATGTTGACAGCAGACTTATCATACTTGAAGTCTCCGAATTGCACATTCACATCAAAATTAAAGGCCGTATTAGGCTCAAAAGTCAGGCTGATGGGTGTAAAGCCGCTGGAGAGGTTAATTCTCTTGATGTTTTTACTGATGTTGTTCACGGCAAAAGAGCCATACTTCACATCCATCTCCATCGTCTCACCCAGGCTTCCAAGTTTAAAGTCGCTGAACTTAGAAGAACCCTGTAGGCCGTTCGCTCCTTCCACATTCATGTTCCCGTAGGACACATCCATGTTTCCTCCGTTAAAGTAGCCGCAGGAGCCAGAGCCGTAAGCCAGGGTCACGGTGTTTCCTGAGTTGCTCAGCCTGTCACATTTAAGTGAGCCGTATTTCACATTGATGTTGGCCTTGCCTTTAAGGGCTGCCAGGTATACATCTCCAAAACTGTTTTTCACTGTCAGAGCGTTTTCTTCCGGCATGCTGACGGTATAATTGATTTCAAATCCCTTGTTAGTGTTACCTGAAACGCGCATGGGTTCGATGCTGGTTCTGAAGGATATCGTATTTCCCTCACGACTCTCCATTACTTTAATATTGTCGAGCACTTCCTGGGCCTTGCTTTCAGAACCGGCACGGGCTATAATTTCGACCTTCACGTGCACCTCATTTTTGTTCCAGGTGTTAATGTGAACTTTGCCAAACTTATTCTGTATGTTCAGCATGTCTGACTTATTGACTTTGTACGTCTTGTCAATAGTCTTGCGCTTTTCCACATCATAAGCAGCCGCTTCTGCCGTCTGTTCACCTGTCTGGGCGGGAGTAGTCTGCTCCATCAGTTCTTCAAGCTCATCAAGCCCTTCCAGTGCTTCCATATCTTCAAGACCTTCCAGTAAACCGAGGCTTTCAAGGCCTTCGAGCGCAGTTAAAGTTTTCAGTTCTTTCAGGCTCTCCAGGCCTTCCAGTTTTGTCAGCTTTATTTCTGAGAGGGCGCTCAGGCCGGAAAGGTCTATTGTAGCATCAGCACAAGGACCCTGGTTTTTGCCTTGTGACATGGCCAGAGCGGGCGCCAGTGCAAGCACCAGCGATAAGCGTAGAAGTTTATACATTTGTGGTATCATCTTTTTGGGGTTCTAAGTCGGGTTGTTCATTCATTCCTTCTAACCGCTGGAGTACTTCCAGTTGTCGGTTGAGCACCCGGATCCGTATCTGCAGGTTCTGGATTAGGGCACCAACTATCTCATCTGTATTTGGAGTCGTGTATAGTTGCTTTTTAAGCTGAACATAGCTGCTGTCGAGGCGGGCCAGCTCATTGTCTATCACCTGCTGTTCATCCAGCCCCAGCACCTTCAGGTCATACTCGCTCAGCTTGCTTTTCTTTTCCTTGATCTGGCTCACATAATAGGCTTCCACCTCGGCCAGTTCAGGGGCAATGTTATTCAGAGCGGGAACCGTGGTGGCTGCTATTGTATTGCCGGTCTCCGGCGCCTGCTGCTTCATCAGGAACAGGGTAACACCACAGCCCACTAGCAGCAGAATGGCTGCTGCCACCCGCATAAACATAGAGTTGGCGCTGAAGCTGGCGCTGTCGCCAAATTTGATGCTGATCACCTTCGCTTCCTTGCGTTTCTCGGGTAGCTCTTCGCAGATGCTCTGCCACAGTTCCGTTCGTGGCTCGAACACATCGAACTCATCCCGATGCTCATCTACAAACTTTTTCAGTTTATCTTCCATGGTGTAAAGTTCTTATCATATTGTCTGTTTAGGCCGCATACTGCGGCTCTTTCATTATCTCTAGTAATTTCTTTCTGGCCCGGCTATACTGCGATTTGGAGGTAGATTCTGTTACTCCCAATATCTCGCCAATCTCAGCATGGTCAAAGCCCTCGAGCAGGTATAAGCTCAGCACTACCCGGTAACCGTCCGGTAGCTGCTGTATCGCGCGCCGCACCTTTGCCACCTGCCAGTCAGAGTCATCTTCCTGCACTTCATCAGGCACCTCACTCACTACACGCTCATCCATAGGCACCAGCTCTGCGCGCCGCTTCCGGATGGCGTTGATGGAGGCGTTCACCACTATTTTTTTGAGCCAGCTCCCGAATGAAGCTTCGGCTTTGTAGGCGTGGAGGTTTTTAAAGGCACTCACAAAAGCTTCCTGCAACACATCCTCCGCCTCTGCATAGTCGTTTGTTATGCGCATGCTCACGTTGAACATAGCCTTGGAGTAGAGCTTATACAGCTCATACTGTGCTCTGTTATCGCCGCTCTTGCAGCGATCAATCACCTGGTGATTTACGTCCTGATAACTGAGTTTCTCCAAAGTTTTATGTTTTAGCGTTTGCAATTTAGTTGCTGCGCCTTTTACGACTCTTATTCCTTCATCCTTCTCCTTCCTACTTCTGCACTAAAGACAAAGTCGTTTGCACGAGGTTGCATCAAGTTGCAAAATAATTTAAAGAATTTTTGCTGATGTCAAACAGCAGTTCCTGCGGGGCCGTTTGCTGGTAAACTTATACTTGGAGATAAGCCCAAACCTGAGAGGAGCAACCTGCTGATGATGCATTTGTTTTTCACCCTTCCGGAGCTAAAAATGTCTTGTAACTGACATTCTATATGAAGACCGCCTGCTGAATACACGCAGAATAGAAAGGATTTAGCTGGAAAGCTCTTGTACTGTTAGTCACTTTTCCACATTATCCACAACCACATGTGTATAACACGAAATGAACGCATGTATCTCATCTTCTTGAAGTTAAACACCTGAATATTGTTTCTATATATTTTGAAGTGCCAATATGCTGCCTATACAGCCGTTTAAACGCTAACGTGACTTTTCTTTTTCCACATATCCACATGTAGTATATGCACAATTGTGGATAACTCATGCTAAAGCTGTTAATTATTGGAGATGCAGAAACAGAAAGAGCCAGCTATGGGAACATAGCTGGCTCTTTTATGCCTCAATTTGTATAAGGGGTGTGTAACGGCTCCTGATGCTTGCATTAAGTGGAGTAATTCAAGTGAAATTCTTTCAGCCTATTGCACAAACAGGCTTTATCCACGCTTTTAGTGTGAAGTAATGAATCTTTAGTCGTTGCGGGCAGGCCTGTTGATTGAAACGTTAAACCTTACACTGTTTTAGCTCCAGAGGAGCGACATGTAAACGTACTGCAAACAGGTTGCTCCTCTGGAGCTAAAAGCTAATGAACCAACATACTATGAACAGGTCGTCTCGCAGGGACTTTTGCGCAGCATTAAATTAATCCATCACCTTAAACTGTATGCCCTGTGCCAATGGTAGCTCACGGCCATAGTTGATGGTATTGGTCTGGCGGCGCATGTATACTTTCCAAGCATCGGAGCCAGACTCGCGGCCGCCGCCTGTTTCTTTCTCACCGCCAAAGGCACCGCCGATTTCAGCACCGGATGTACCGATGTTTACGTTGGCGATACCGCAGTCGGAGCCCCAGTGGCCCAAAAAGGTTTCTGTCTCTAACAGGTTGGTAGAGAAAATAGCCGATGATAAGCCTTGCCTTACACCATTCTGAATCTCAATGGCATTTTCTACATCGCCACTGTACTTGATCAGGTAAAGGATGGGCGCAAACGTTTCTTCCTGCACCATCTCAAAATGGTTTTCAGCCTCAACAATGGCAGGCTTCACATAAGTACCCGTTTCGTATCCTTCTCCACTCAGTACCTCACCTCCTGTCAGCAAGGTGCCTCCCTCCTGCTGTACTTTCTCCAATGCCTCTGTAAAAGCAGTAACAGCATCTTTATCAATGAGCGGCCCGACCAGTGTGGTGCTGTCCAGTGGGTGGCCGATAGGTAAGTTGGGGTATATTTTCAGCAGGTGCTCTTTTACCTGCTCATAGCGGCTTTCGTGTATAATGAGGCGGCGGGTAGAGGTACAGCGCTGGCCACAGGTGCCTACAGCACCAAATACGATGGCATTCATCGCCATCTTCAAGTCTGCGTTTTCAGTCAGAATAATGGCGTTGTTACCACCTAACTCCAGCAAGGATTTACCTAAACGAGCTCCTACGGCCTCTCCTACTTTTTTACCCATACGTGTGGAGCCTGTCGCAGAGACTAGCCCTATGCGCTTGTCGTGGCTCATCAGGCTGCCAATCTCCGCATCCCCGATGATGAGGTTGAAAACACCTTCCGGTATCTCATTCTCCATTAAAGCTTCCCGGATAATGTGCTGACAAGCGATGGCAGTCAGTGGTGTTTTTTCAGAAGGCTTCCAGATAGTAACGTCTCCGCATACAACGGCCAGCATGGTGTTCCAGCTCCAGACGGCTACCGGAAAGTTAAAAGCAGAGATAATGCCCACCACACCCAACGGGTGGTACTGCTCATACATGCGGTGCTCCGGCCGCTCCGAATGCATGGTAAAGCCGTGCAGCTGCCGCGACAGCCCTACAGCAAAGTCACAGATATCGATCATCTCCTGCACCTCGCCCAGGCCCTCCTGTAAAATTTTGCCCATCTCGTAGCTCACCAGTTTGCCCAATGCCTCTTTGTGCTCACGCAGCTTGTTTCCAATCTGGCGCACCACCTCGCCTCGTTTTGGAGCGGGCACTTTGCGCCATACTTTAAAGGCCTCCTGCGCAGCCTGCACTACTTTGTCGTAGTCTTCAGGTGTTGCCATTTGTACGGAAGCAATCAGGTTGCCATCGGCCGGAGAATGGATGCTGCGGGTAGTGCGGCCGTCTTGTCCGCCCCAGGAAAGGCCGGTGCTATAGGCGGGGTTGCTATCTTTTATACCAAGTTGCTGGAGTACGTCTGCTATCTCAGCATTCAGCGGAAGTTGGTCGATTGTCTGTTTCATGTGTTTTATTTGTCTATGTATGGAAAGGGATTTATGCGCCTGCCAGTCTTCTGAAGGCAATATGAGGATCTTCCGGTTCTGACAAGGCAAACTTTCATTCAGAGCACGATTGCCCGGGTAACAGCTGCATCGGCCTTGAGAGGAGAACACCTGCCAGTCTAAGGTTTATACGAAGCATGCTCCTATACAAAGCTAAAAAATAAAAAAGCTTCTGCAAGGTTGCAGAAGCTTTCTGTAGGTATCGCTGGTTTATGTTTATTCTTTTCCGATTGGGTAGTAAGCCCTCAGGCCATCCGGGTACACCCCTTCAATGTATACCACACCACTGTCTACGTTCTTCAGGTGTCTTTCCACATCAGCTGGCTCTTTTACCTGGTATCTGTCGATTTTAGTGATGATGAAGCCATCTTTCATACCTGTATCACGGAACTTACTGTCGTTTACGTCTGTAATTTTGGCACCACCCGTAATACCAAGCTTGCTCAGCTCCTGTCTGCTTACCGGCTCAAAGGTAGCACCATCAAATTCAATAGGCTCTGCATTGCTGCGTTTTACCAACTCAGTGCTATTATCCAAGTTTTTCAGCGTAACGTTAGCAGTTTTCTCTTTACCAGCACGCAGGTAATCTACCTTCACTTTATCGCCAGGGCGATAACGGGCAATTTGCTCCAGCAGTTGAGAAGATTTGGCTACTCTGGCTCCGTTAATAGCAATTATCACGTCTCCTATCTGTAAACCGGCTTCTTTTGCACCACTGTTCTCTGTAACGCGGGCAATGTAAACGCCATTAAGTGTTTTCAGGTCTTTCTCTTTTGCCAGGGCAGCATCAATCTCTTGTATGTTAGCACCCAGCAACGCCCGCTGCACTTCGCCATACTTCAGCAGGTCGTCTACTACCTTGCTCACAATGGCAGAAGGCACGGCAAAAGAATAACCGGCAAAAGAACCTGTCTGGGATGCAATTGCTGTGTTAATGCCTACCAGGTCACCGTTCAGGTTTACGAGGGCACCACCAGAGTTACCTGGGTTAACGGCAGCATCTGTCTGAATAAAAGACTCAATGGCCATTTCGTTCCCTCTGCGCAGGATATCAATGTTACGACCTTTTGCACTCACGATACCTGCTGTAACAGTAGAAGTCAGGTTCATGGGATTACCAACGGCAAGTACCCATTCTCCGATCTGCAAATCATCAGAATTTCCATAACGCACAGTAGGAAGTTTATCTGCATCTACCTTCAGCAAGGCAATATCAGTAGTAGGGTCAGCACCAACAAGTGTCGCAGTCATACTGCGCTTATCGTCCATCACCACTTCTATCTTATCAGCTCTATCGATTACGTGGTTGTTGGTTACAATGTAACCGTTAGAGGCAATGATAACACCTGAACCGGAGCCCTCCTGTGGGCCACGCGGTGCACGCTCACCAAAGCCATCGCCGAAGAACTCGCGCAGGAACGGGTCCATCGGGCTGTTGCCACGCGCTGTGGAACCCCTGCCGCTATACTCCGTCTTCACGTGTACCACGGCTGGTGTAGATACCTGTGCTGCCTTTATAAAATTAAGGCCTTCCGGCACTATTGTGTTACTGCTCCGCATATCGCTGGTATAGCGGACGGTAGGAATCTGCTGTTGCTGCTCGATTGAAACAATGCTCCCATCTTCTAACAGCTTGTAGCTACCTACCGCTACACTACCACCCAGTACAGCTGAAAGTGCAACGCCAAGGATAAACTGTCTTGTCTTCATGTAATTAGTTTTAGTCTTTATATTCGATTGAGCCTATATTACGGATAGTTAACGTTACTATAGTATACGGTAGTATATACACAATGTGATCGTTATCTTTCTACATCTTAAAGATAACAAAAAGGAGGCCAAAGTGTTGGCCTCCCTTTTCTATATCCTGCGTTTATCAGGCTGTCTTAGATGATTTGCTTTTTTCAGTCTTGCCGTTTTCGGAGGCAGTTGTGGCGTTTTCTTCTACTGCTCTGCTTTTGTTCTTGTCCTTGCCGGAAGCGGAACTGATATTAATCTGTCGCTTCATCGTTTTATGCTCATCCTTCGGTACGTTAACCATCAGTATGCCGTCCTCGAAGTTGGCGGTAATCTTGTCTGGGTTTACTTTGTCTGGCAGGTAAAAGGTTCTGCTGAAGGAGCCATACTGAGTCTCCAGCATGTGGTAGCGTCTGCCGTCTTCTTTTCTCTCCAGTTTACGCTCACCAGTAATGGTTAATCTGCCTTCCTGAAAATCAATTGCGATATCCTCCGATTTTACCCCTGGTAGCGCGAGTTGTAGCTCAAAACCTTTTTCTGTTTCGCAAGCATCTACATGCGGTGTAAAGTCTGAGAAATTTCTTGTGTTCACAGACTCGTTAAAGAATCTGTCTAACATCGAACTAAATGAATTCGGCATACTCTCCTGCATGCCATTGTATCTGTTCAGTGCCATAGTTGTATGCGTTTAAGTTTGTTTGAAATTACATTTACAACTATGCTACAGTAAAAACTATACCAACCGCATTATCCTGATGAATCATGAAATAATGTCATTATTAACGAAATAGATATTGCTAAACAACTGACTAATTAGCAGTTAACAGAGAGCTAGTAAGTAATACTGGCAGTGTTCGTGGCTTTGTTTATGGTATACTTCAGTTCCAGCCCTACAACCGGGGAGATGCGGTTACGCTTTGTAGTATAGCCTTCTTCTATCAGGTTTTCCTCCTCGTCATAAACCGGCGACACCAGTGCATAATAGTAGTTTACCTGGCGCATGAAGTATGGCGTAAGGCGCAACTTATCAGAAAACTCGTATGTTACATTAAATAGCAGCCGTGTTCGGTCTATACCGCGTTCTTCCGTGGTTACGTCTTCTTTTTTGCCAAGGCCTGAGAGTAGCATCGCCTCATAGGAAATGCTTGGGGTGATAAACTTACTCCTGAACGGAAGCCGTTTTCCTAACTCGGCAGCCAAGCGAAAACGGCCATACCCCTCTAGGTTTTCCTGCTTCACATACTCCGCCATCACCTGTTTGTTAAAGTACAAGCCTTTGATGTTTCCGTTGTGGCGCAGGAATAAGGAACCAAACATTGTCTGAGGATAATCTTCGGCGGCATAACGAAGGATGACCCCACCACGCCAATGGTCAGTAAGGGTATGCTCATAACCTAGTACAACTTCTACCCGCTCAAAGGCGCTTAGTGGCCCCGCCTCCCGAAGGTCGTTGTAGCGGCCATCTGTATTGATACGGTACTGGTTCCGGAAGAACAACAATCCGTCTTCGCCAACACCATAGCTTAGCTGCAATTCTGGCCAGATGGCAGTAGGGGCTGTTACTCTGTCCTGAGCATGAGTAAAGAGGGGCAACAGGAACAGCAGCAGGAATGGGTACAGTTTTTTCATTTATTTTCGTTAAATTTCTTTTCCTTCAACGCCTCCACCACACCAAGCAGAATCTCGCTCTCCCATTCATCAAACGGAACCCTCTCGTTCAGCTCCGGATAGCCCTGGTTGAAGATAGCAAAATAGTCCTCATATTCCTTTACGCCCACTTCCTCCCAGTAAGCCAGGTGGTCTTTGTTGATAAAGTAAACGCCCTCATCCGTTATCCTGAAATTTCTCAGCTCCAGTTCATGTGCCTGGTAGAAGTCCTGGAGGTAAGTATCGATGATGCTGCGCAGGTAGTGCTCCCACATCCAGTTTACTATTTTGTTGTAAGCTCTGATATAGGCAGTATTTTTGTCGAAGTAAGAGACGAACTTGATTCTAAAGATACCGTTTTCTCTCGTTTTTACATCTATCCTGAAGTCGCAGCCAACGTAAAAACGGTACCAGATAATCCAGTTCATATTGAACTTGATGTCCAGAATAGCCTCCTTGTCAATTCTTGTCAGCTGGCCCGGTTCCAGGTACTTCGCCTCATATTCTAAATAGCCAGGAGCAAGCCGCAGTGTCCGCTTTCTGTCGAACAGACCTGCTGACAAATTGAACTTTAAGATTCTGGCTTTCTCCATGCGCCGTTATTTTAAACGTTCAGTTCCTGAAGTGCCACATAGGCCATTAGTCCGATACCAGCTTCAAGAGCAGTTTCATCTATATCAAAAGTCGGCGTGTGCACACCGGATACAATGCCGCGTTCCTCGTTTCGGGTGCCGAGGCGATAAAAGCAGGCTGGCACCTCCTGGGAGTAGTAGGCAAAATCCTCTGCCCCCATCCACAGGTCCAGGTCTACTACATTGTCTGCGCCCAGGTAGGCTTCGGCAGCAGCGCGTGCTCTCTCTGTTAGCTCCGGGTCGTTTTGCAGGAAAGGATAGCCATTCTTGATATCGATGTAGCAGCTGCCGCCCATGCTCTCGCAGAGGCCCTCTGCCAGTTTTTTGATGCGCTTGTGCGCCTCTTTCCGCCATACTTCGTTCATTGTCCGGAAGGTGCCTTCTATCTTCACCTCGTCCGGAATTACGTTGGTGGCTCCCTTTGCCTCCACCTTACCAAAGGAGAGAACAGAGGGCACTTTCGGGCTGGCATGGCGGCTCACAATCTGCTGCAGCGCCACAATAAGATGGGAGGCTATCAGCACCGTGTCCACGTTCTGCTCGGGCATGGCCGCGTGGCCACCTTTGCCTTTCACGGTGATGTAGATTTCATCGGCACTGGCCATGTACATACCGGAGCGGAAACCTACTTTACCTGCCGGCAGCATCGGGAACACGTGCTGTCCTACTATTTTCTCAGGGGCCGGATTCTGCAGCACCCCCTCTTTTATCATAATGGAAGCCCCACCCGGAAATTTCTCCTCGCCCGGCTGAAAGATAAGCTTGACTGTGCCTTCGAACTCCTCCCGCAGCTCCTGCAGGATGCGGGCAGCGCCCAGCAATGAAGCTGTATGCACATCATGGCCACACGCGTGCATCACTCCTTCATTCCTGGATTTATAGGCCACGTCGTTTGCCTCTACTATAGGTAGGGCATCCATGTCCGCGCGCAGGGCAACGGTTCTTATCCCTGGGTTCTTACCTTCTATCAAAGCCACCACACCTGTTTCAGCCATGGCAGTGGGTTGCAGGCCATAACTCTCCAGCACCTGCTTCACGTAAGCAGCGGTCTGGTGCTCTTCAAACGACAGCTCTGGGTTAGCATGGATATGACGACGCACCTGCACGGTGTCGGGGGCGTAAGCTTGTGCCAGTTCTTTTACTTTATCTACTATACTCATCAATCAACAGGTTAAGCGGGAATGAGCTGCAATGCTACTCCGGTGTTATGTTTTACGTATCAGCAAGTAACTGCTACGGTATCAAAAATCAAAAAGCGCTGCGACTATATCAGGCCGCAACGCTTCTGTAAAAAGTATGTTTTTTTGTTTAACGGCTGTAGTCCAACCTATCTATACGTCTTATTGATGTTTATCTGTTCCTGCACTATCTGTGCGTTCGGGATAAGGTCAGACAATTGGTTGAGCACTTGCTGTGCCTCCACCCGGCTGAAGAAGTCCCCTACCTTCAGGCGGAAGTTTGGCTGCTGGTAAGTCAGGTAATCCTTCTCTTCCGGCACCCGTGCGATGATGGACTTCCGCAGGTTCATGACCGTCTGCCGCTCAGAGCCATTATAGGCTAAAATACGATAGCCCTGCGCATACTTGATATTCTTGTTCACGCTTGCCACCGTATCCATCAGCACAGCCACCTTTTGGTTTACGTGGTGGGTAGGTTCTACACGCGCTACAGCTCCTGCGGCATCCTCTACCGGGTACCTGGGCCGGTACTGACTCAGGTCTTCTGCTACTTTCGCCCTGGCAGTTTCCTTACCAGTATCTCCCGTGGCCCTTGCCGACGAAGAAGAACATGCTGATGAAATAAACAACGCCATTATAAGGAAAAGGCTAAGAATTCTATTCATGGGTAACTATTTTAACGCTGGCAGAACAGCCTAACCTGTCGGCGCCAGCCTTGATAAACGCTTCGGCATCGGCAAATGTTTTGATGCCTCCTGATGCTTTAATTTTAACCTGCTTCGGCAACACCCGTCGCATGAGTTTCACATCCTCCACAGATGCTCCACGCGAGGCAAAGCCTGTAGAGGTTTTTACGAAATCTACCTCTGCGGCAACGCAGATTTCACATGCTTTCTCTATTTCCTCCGGAGATAACAGGGCTGTTTCCAGAATAACCTTCAGCTTCGCATGCTTCAGGTGGCAAAACTGGGCCAGTTCACTTAGCTCCTTTTCCACGGCTGCATACTTTCCAGATTTAAATGCGGAGATGTTCATCACCACGTCTATCTCATCTGCACCGTCCTCAATGGCCTGGTGCATTTCCAGCAGCTTTACCTTTTCGTGCTGGTAGCCCAGCGGAAAACCAACCACTGTCGCCACCTTCACCAGCGTGCCGGGGCCAAGGTTCTCCCTGGCCAAAGTTACGTAACAAGGGGCCACACAAACAGCGGCAAAGCCATAGTTACGGGCCTCGTTGCACAGCTGCACTATCTCGCCGGCAGTTGCATCAGGCCGAAGCTGGGTATGATCGATATAGCCGGCCAGTTCGTCTGCTTCCATAAGTTCTGTTTAAAAGATAAAGGACATAAGTGGATGGATGCCCCTCCCTTATGCCCTTTTGCTTTTTGGTATTTATAATGAGTTAATGCGTCTCATTCTCTCCACCAGGAAGAGAACGAGGCCTATTTTTCGTCAATCAGCATGCAGCGGTTGTTCAGCAGATCTTCCTCCACATTCTTAAACTTCACGTCCTTCAGCACGCGCCCATCGCTGTACTGCACGCTTACGCGATCGTTTCGGCCGGCTACCTTCTGAGAGTGCGCAGGCATAATCCTTTCTGGTTCCGGAGCTGGCGGGGCTGTTGTGCGGCCTTGCTGATCCTCCAGTGAAGAATGCACTTCCTGCTTCTGCTCATGCAACACAGGCGGTTTAGGTGCCATCGGCGGCCTTACAGGCTGCTGTACCTGCTGTGGTGCCTGCACTGGTATATACGCATGAAACAGGAATTGAACTGTCTGCTCATTCACTTTTCCGATCATGCGCTTAAACAGCTCAAACGACTCGAACTTGTAAATCAACAGCGGGTCTTTCTGCTCGTACACCGCGTTCTGCACACTTTGTTTCAGGTCATCCATCTGGCGCAGGTGCTCTGTCCAGGCCTGGTCAATCGTGCCCAGCGTGATTATCTTCTCCATGGCACGAATAAGCTCCAGGCCATGCGTCTCATACGCTTTGGTCAGGTTTGCCACGGCAGCCAGTTGGCGTTTGCCATCTGTGAACGGCACCGCTACGTTTTCGATCATCGGCCCACGGTTCTGGTGGATATCTGAAATGATCGGGTAAGCCTGCTCACCTGTCTGCTTGTTACGCTGCAGGTAATGGTTCAGGGCCTGGTTGTAAAGGCGCTCTGCCAGTTGGTTGGCCGGAACCGACTTGAAATCGTCTTCTGTAATCTGAGTATCTATACCAAATACACGAATAATGTGCAGCTGGAAGTTCTCGTAGTCGTTGATGTTCTTATAGCTCACCACCACGTCTTCGCTGATATCGTAGATCATGTTCCAGATATCCAGCTCCAGGCGCTCTCCGTACAGGGCATTGCGGCGGCGCTTGTACACCACCTCCCGCTGTGCGTTCATCACGTCATCGTACTCCAGCAGGCGCTTGCGCTGCCCGAAGTTGTTTTCCTCTACCTTCTTCTGCGCACGCTCAATAGAGTTCGTGATCATAGAGTGCTGAATTACCTCGCCTTCTTCCAGACCCATGCGGTCCATCAGGCGGGCAATGCGGTCAGATCCGAACAGACGCATCAGGTTATCTTCTAAGCTCACAAAAAACTGCGAAGAACCCGGGTCTCCCTGGCGGCCGGCACGACCACGCAACTGGCGGTCTACGCGGCGGGATTCGTGGCGCTCTGTACCTACAATGGCCAGACCACCGGCAGCTTTCGACTCCGGGGCCAGTTTAATGTCAGTACCACGACCGGCCATGTTCGTAGCGATTGTTACCGTACCTGGCTTACCAGCCTCGGCTACAATTTCCGCCTCTTTCTGGTGCATTTTAGCGTTCAGTACCTGGTGCCTGATGTTGCGCAGCTTCAGCATGCGGCTCAGGAGCTCTGATATTTCCACTGAAGTAGTACCTACCAGCACCGGACGGCCTTTCTCAGTTAGCTCTACGATTTCGTCGGCAACGGCATTATACTTTTCACGAACGGTTTTATACACCTTGTCATGCTCGTCTTTTCGCTGTATCGGGCGGTTAGTCGGAATAACCACTACATCCAGTTTATAAATGTCCCAGAACTCGCCTGCTTCTGTTTCGGCAGTACCGGTCATACCAGCCAGTTTGTGGTACATTCGGAAGTAGTTTTGCAGCGTAACAGTGGCGTAGGTCTGTGTGGCATCCTCTACCTTCACATTCTCTTTCGCCTCAATGGCCTGGTGCAGGCCGTCAGAATAGCGGCGGCCTTCCATTACACGACCTGTCTGCTCATCCACAATTTTCACCTTGTGGTCTGCTGTTACAATATACTCTGTGTCTTTCTCGAACAGGGTATACGCCTTCAGCAACTGGTTAATAGTGTGCACGCGCTTTGTTTTATCCTGATAGTCAGCTATCAGCTTTTCTTTCGCGTGCAACTGGTCTTCCTCAGATAGCGACTTGTCGTTCTCGATGTTCGCGATTTCCGTACCGATGTCCGGCAGGATGAACAGGTTCGGATCTTCGCCCTGTCCGGTAATCAGGTCGATGCCTTTCTCGGTCAGTTCAATCTGGTTGTGCTTTTCGTCGATGGTGAAGTAGAGCGGCTCATCGGCCTCCGGCATCTGGCGGGAGTTGTCCTGCAGGTAGAAATTCTCCGTTTTCTGAAGTATGGCACGGTTACCTGTTTCGCTCAGGTACTTAATCAGCGGCTTGCTCTTAGGCAGACCACGGTAGGCACGGAACAGGGACAGACCACCGTCCTGTGTGTTGCCTTCTTTGATCATGCGCTTCGCCTCTGTCAGGTAATTATTCACGATTTTACGCTGCGCATCTACCAGCAAGGCAATGCGTGGCTTCAACTGGTAAAACTCATGCTCATCGCCACGCGGCACCGGACCGGAAATAATCAGTGGGGTACGGGCATCGTCAATCAATACGGAGTCCACCTCATCGACCATGGCGTAGTGGTGCTTGCGCTGTACCAGGTCCTGCGGCTCCCTGGACATGTTGTCGCGCAGGTAGTCGAAGCCGAATTCGTTGTTTGTACCGTAGGTGATATCTGCTCTGTAGGCATTGCGGCGGGCCTCAGAGTTTGGTTGGTGCTTATCAATGCAGTCGATGCTCAGGCCATGGAACTCAAACAATGGCGCCATCCACTCAGAGTCACGCTTGGCAAGGTAGTCGTTTACCGTTACCACGTGCACACCACGCTTCGCGAGTGCATTCAGGTAGGCAGGCAAGGTAGCCACTAAGGTTTTACCTTCACCGGTCGCCATCTCGGCAATTTTTCCCTGGTGCAGCACCACGCCACCAATCAGCTGAACATCGTAGTGCAGCATGTCCCAGGTTACTTCGCTGCCTGCGGCTAACCACTTATTCGCCCAGATGGCCTTATCGCCATCTATCACTACGTTTGGTTTGCGGGCAGCCAGTTCGCGGTCCTTATCATTCGCCGTAACTACTATCTGTCCGTTCTCTTTCCAGCGGCGGGCTGTTTCCTTTACAACGGCAAAACCAGCTGGCAGTACTTCCAGCAGCACTACCTCCAGTTCTTTGTTGCGTTCTTTCTCCAGTTCATCAATTTCAGAAAAGATGTTCTCTTTCTGAACGATGTTCAGTTCCGGCTCGTCGACTATGCGCTTGTGCAGCGCAGCAATTTTATCATCTATAGGCTTAAGGCGCTCATCAATGATGCCCTTAATCTCCACCGTCCTCTGGCGAAGCTGGTCATCCGTGATATCAGTAAGCTTCAGGTATTCTTCGTTTACTTTTGATACGTAGGGTACAACCTCTTTAATATCTCTGTCGGATTTGGTCCCGAAAAGTTTCGCAACGGTTTTACCGAAAAAATCAAGCATGTGTATGTATCTTCTTTAATTAAATCCTTTATTCTGAATATCGTCAAAAATAAGCTGTTTTTCCGACATTCTTTGTGTCTTGCACTAAAACAGTACCAGAATAACAGTTGCTCCGCTTATCTGCCAAATTTACCGCTACAGTATATAGATTTTCAAATGTTTATACCGGCTGCATAAGAAGCTATGCCATAATATGTAACGTGTGGCAATGTGGCAGAAGTTCGTTTTTAACTCCTAATTGTTTCCTGCTGCCGATTCTTCCTCCTATACTATTGCGCGACCTCCGGAATAGCTAGTGCGGTCTAAAATTATCGCTGCTTAACTCAAACCTGATTTCGCCGTTCTGCTCTGTACCCGTCTCCACCCAACCTGCTTTTCTGTAAAAGGCTTCGGCTCGTGTGCCGGGGTCAGTAGACAGCCATAACCTGGGTTGCCCGTTAGCAAAACTCCAGGATACCATCAGGTCATGCAACTGCCTTCCAATCCCTTTCTTCTCAAACAAAGGGTCAACAAAAAGTGCCCATATATTAGATCGTGTCAGGTCAACAATCGAAAAGCCGACTACTTCGCCCTCCACTTCGCATACCCAGCCGGCTCCTTTTTCCAGCAGCATTTCACTGCATGTGGCGTGGGTAACCAGCGAAGGGTCAGACAGCCTGTTTTCGTGTACGGCCATCCGAACCCTGAACATTTCCTCTATATCGGCTACTGTTGCTCTCCGGTAAATCATCACGCAGAAACACTTACTTTACAGGCCTACACTTCTTCTTGAAGCACCTTCTGAAACTCCATCACATCCTGCCAGCCATCAGGTGTTTGCAGCCAGTCTTTTCGGATACCGATTCTTTCGAATCCCGCTTTCTGGAAGAGATTGATGCTTGCCAGGTTAGTGGCCGTCACGGTGCAGTACAACTGGTGTAGCAGCAAGGCGTTTCCGCAATAGTCCAGCAACAGCTGAAGTGCCTCCCCAGCATGTCCGTTTCCCCTATAGGAACCCATTACCACAATACCCACACCCGCCCTTCTGTGCAGGGGGTCATAGTCAAAAAGGTCGATCGCCCCGATGGCCGCGTCCTCCTGGTTGCATATCACCAGCCGCAGTTGTTTTACTGTATATATATCGAGGGTGGCATTATCGAGGTATGCTTTCAGCACAAACCTGGAGTAGGGTGTGAGGGTATTGCCTATATGCCAGACAGAAGTATCGTTTTCGAGGGTGTATAAAAAATCCAGATCAGTGGGCTCCAAAGCTCTGAGGTATGTTTTTTCTGAACGTAGAAGCACGCTGATCCGGATTAGGAATTATAGTTGTTGTTGCGCCTGGTGCAGTGGCACAGAGCCTGTGAATACCTGCTTCGCCGGCCCAACTAAATTAATATGTTTGAAGCTGTCGCCATCCCGCTTGAAAGCAACCTCCAGATCGCCTCCTAAGGTTCTCACAGCTACAGGACTACGCAAACCTCTCAGGCCTGCCACCAGCGCACAAGCCGTTACACCTGTTCCGCACGAAAGGGTTTCATCTTCCACGCCGCGCTCATACGTGCGAACAAAGATTTCATTTTCAGAAATCAGTTCGACAAAATTCACGTTCGTGCCTTCTGCTTTAAAGCGGTCGCTGTAGCGGATGGCACGGCCTTCTGCATATACATCCAGGTCCTTTACGTTGTCTGCAAAGCATACATAGTGCGGAGAGCCGGTATTCAGGTAAAAGTCTGCTCCTATCTGCTCTATCTTGTTCACATCATTCATTTTTAGCTGGATGAGGTCGCGCTCTACGCTGGCCTGATGCTCTCCATCGGCAGCCAGGAAGCAAGCCACGTCTTCTATCACACCCAGTTGTCTTGCAAAACGCACCGTGCAGCGCGCGCCGTTACCGCACATGGATCCCAGGCGGCCGTCAGCGTTGTAGTATACCATCTCGAAATCATATTCAGGGTGGTCCTGCAACAGAATCAAGCCATCTGCCCCTACGCCCGTGCGTCTGTCACATATTTGCTTTACCAAAGCCTCATCGTCTGTTGGGAAAGCACGTTTACGATTATCGACCATCACGAAGTCATTGCCCGTGCCCTGGTACTTATAAAAGGTTATTGCCATATCGTTGTAACAAAAAAATAGGCGGCTGCGTGCACTTCTTAAGGTTCGGGGGATAATGAGTACTTTTGCCCCCAACCGGCACACAGCCAGAAATAAACGACAAAGATATGTATTCCTTTCTTACAACAGAAAATTGGGATGACTATGAATTAATAGATTCCGGAAATTTTGAGAAACTGGAGCGTTTTGGCCAATATTATGTGGCGCGCCCTGAGCCTCAGGCCATTTGGGACAAGCACCTCTCCGAGCAGGAGTGGCAGCGAATGGCCAATGCCGTGTTCACCCGCGACAAGAACAGCACCGAAAAGGGCCAGTGGCAGCTGAAGAAAGGAATGCCCGAGCAGTGGTACATCAACTACAACTACAACGACCTCAAACTGCGTTTCCGGCTTGGACTATCCTCCTTCAAACATGTGGGTTTGTTTCCGGAGCAGGACAGCAACTGGAAGTATATTTACGATACCACCCGAAAGCTGCAGACCAAGCCGCCCAGGGTACTAAACATGTTCGCTTATACAGGTGCTGCCTCGCTGGCCGCCAAAGCCGCCGGTGCCGACATCACACATCTCGACTCAGTGAAGCAGGTTAACTTTTGGGCCCGCGACAACATGGAGGCCAGCAACCTCGACAATGTACGTTGGGTGGTAGAAGATGCTATGAAGTTTGCCCGCCGTGAGGTGAAGCGCGGCAACACCTACAACGGTATTATACTGGACCCGCCTTCCTATGGCCGCGGCCCGAACGGTGAAAAGTGGCAACTGGAAAATGAGCTGAACGAAATGATAAAGCTCTGCCGGGAGCTGCTGGACAAGACCGATTACTTCCTGCTCATTAACCTCTACTCCATCGGTTTCTCCGCCATGATTCTGGATAACCTGATGCGGGAGACTTTTGGAGTGCAGGTGCAGAACGAAGAACTGGGCGAGCTATACCTGCACGACGACGGCAACAGGAAATTACCGCTGGGGACGTTTTTCAGGTTTACTTCTGTTATGAAATAATTTAATATACCCTGTTTCTTATATAGTTTTATTAGGCCAGCTACAGTTTTATGCCATTGTAGTTACGTTATATATAGTTCATAATGTAGCTTTACAAGCTGGGCCCATAGCAACTTAGAAAAAATTAAAATGTCATTTACTAAAATAACCTTTAGCCAAATTTTTGAAGCTCAAAGCAATATTTTTGATGAATCATTAGAAAAAAATGATTTGACAGAAATATTGAATCTTATAAATTCAACAATTTATATTCAAGAGAAAATTATTGAAAAGGACACAGAACTTGAGCCATTAATGAATGAAATTGTTTCTGATGTAATTTCTGTTGTCTCTACATCTCTCCAAGGACACTATAGACTTTCAGTTTCTGGTTTAAGAAACATTTTAGAAATTTCTTGTAGTGCTATATTCTATTTTGATCACAAAATAGAATATCTGTTGTACAGAGACCACGATTATAAAGCGGATAAATATGTTTCTACATTAATAAATGAATATCACTTCTTTAAAACAAGTTATATTAAAACATTTTATTCAAACATAATTACTAAAGAAAGAGGACTTGATTCTTGTAGTTCATATATCAATAAAACATACGCAAAACTTTGTGATGTTGTACATGGAAGATATTTAACCTTGACGAGAGCGCAAGAGTTGAAAATAAAGTACGACCAATCTCAATTTTCCAAATTCATGTCAATGCTAGAATATACTTTAGGAGCTTTATTTATTATGTATATTCTCAGATTTAATGATTTCGAAAATTCAAACATTATGAATATTGTTAAAAAAACGAATACACTAAAAGATGAGTGATTCATTAGGCAATTATATATTAGACAGAACTGAAAGTTTAGATGATAGATTGATATCTAAATATTTTGTTGAAAGGGACAACTCTAAAATAATTAGATTATTAGATTCTGAACAATATTTATTAGAAGGTAGTCGTGGCGTTGGGAAAACAATGCTCATGAAAGCTTCTATGCTTAAATCTCAGAGTGAGTTTGGCAAAAATTCTATTCTGCCGGTTTGGGTAAGTTTTGAAGAATCCATTAGGATAGAAAGGATATCAATAGTTACTGGAAATATTGATCCATTTTTACAATGGACAATGGGTAAAATATTAGGCTGTGGTCTAGAATGTATGATGTTGGAATAAGTATGGCAGCAAGGGTGTTAGTTGAAAGTTATGTGCGAGATAACTATCCAGGTAAACTGCCCCTACTGCCACAGTATGAAGGTAGTCAAA
>NZ_JBHUOX010000005.1:0-360716 GCF_042686245.1 Pontibacter toksunensis
GGCCATCCCTGCGGGTGAGGGTGCCGCGGCCGCTGTAGTAGGCCCTGTTGCCGGTGATGACCAGCGAGCCGGGCTCGTAAGAGGTACTACGGAAGGTGAAGGAGCCGGCCTGCAGCAGGAGCATGGTAGCACCCTGCACCTGGTCCTCTTCCCCGTTCCTTTTGCTGTACCTGGCCACCAGGCTCCAGTGCGCCCTTTTGCTGGTTTGCATAAATTCATAGGCAGGGGCGGCGGGTGACTCTATCCAGCCGCTACCGGTTACAAAGCCGGCGTCAGGGTCGAAGACGGAGACGTAGGTCACGGAGGTGCTCACGACACAGCCTCCGCCTGGTCCTCCGGTGCTGACACTCACTTTGAAGAAGTCAGGAGCGGAAGGCCAGTCGACGGTGATAGAGCTTGTGCCTTGGCCGGTGAAGTTGGTGTAAGGATTGCCTTGGCTGTCGGTTATCAGCCAGGAGAAGGAGTTGGCCCCGGTGTTGGGGAGGGAGTAGACTGAGCTTGTGGTGCCTGCCTGAACAGAGGTTAGGCCGGTGATAACGGCATCGCTTATATCCGGACACTGGGCCTGCTGGCTGTACTTGATAGTCAGGAAGTCGTTGTTGGTCTCAGGCCCCCTATAACTGGAGCCGGTCACGATAACATTGCCCTCTAAGTCAAGGGCCACATCCACAGCCAAGTCCTCGTTGCTGCCCATGCTATTGTACCGTTCAGCCCATACCTCTTCCCCGGTGGCGGCATCATAGCGGACGGTAAGGTAGTCGGTCCCTAGGGAGGTGTTGGTATCGGAACTGGAGCCGGTCACATAAACACCGCCAGCGTTACCGACGGCTATATCTGAGACAAAGCTGGCCCCGCTGCCGGGACCGTCATAAAGTTCAGCCCATGTCTCTTCACCAGTGGCGGCATTGTAGCGGACGGTGGCGTAAAGTATAGCGTTTTCGCTGCCGGTACTTGAGCCGGTGACGTAAACGCCACCTGTGTTGTCAACGGCGATACCTATGGCATTGTCATTGCCATCTCCGGGGCCATTGTATCGCTCCACCCATGTCTCTTCCCCTGTTGCGGCGTCGTAGCGGAGGGTGGCATAATCGATGCCAGAGAAAACACTGGGGCCGGAACTAGACCCGGTGACGTAGACGCCGCCGGCATTATCAACGGCGATGGCTGTGGCTCTGTCCGAACCGCCGCCTGGTCCGTTGTATTGCTTTACCCATGCCTCTTCCCCGGTTGCGGCGTCGTAGCGGAGGGTGGCATAATTAACATTAGTAGCGCTGGTTACAATAAAGCCTGTTACATAGACGCCCCCGTCATTGTCGACGGCGATACCTGTTGCGACGTCATAGCCGTTGCCGGAGCCGTTGTAGAACTTAGCCCATGTCTCTTCCCCTGTTGCGGCATCATAGCGAACAGGGCATTGTCACTTTCTAAAAAACTGCTGGAGCTGGAGCTTGCACCTGTTACGTAAACACCGCCGGCATTATCTACTGCGATGGCAGTGGCGGCTGTAAAGTCTTTAAAATGCACAGCCCAGAGCTGCTCGCCGGAGGGAGAATACTTGACAATAGTCACTTTTGAAAGCGTGCCTTGGCTCGTGCCTGTAACGTAACTGTTGCCTGCCGCGTCCACGACGACAGCTACTGGAGTGTCACTCATACTTGCGCTAGTGCCATCAAAACGCCTCACCCAAATTTGCTCCCCTGTGGCTGCCTCATAGCGGATGGTGGCGAAGTCAGAAGTTGTGCCGCTGATGCTTGAACCAGTGACGTAGATGCTGCCGTTTCCTACAGCAATGCCATAGGCCCTGTTCTCGCTGCTTGCCGGTTCGTCATAAAGCCGGACCCATGCCTCTTCACCGGTGGCGGCCGCGTAGCGGATAGTGACGAAGTCAGAGGAGGACTTCTCACCACTTGCTCCGGTAACGTAAACTCCGCCCGCGTTATCTATGGCAATTTCAGGGACAACATTATTGCTGTTTGCTGGCCCGTTATAAGGCTGTACCCACGACTCTTCTCCCGTGGCGGCGTCATAACGGATAGTGGCGTAGTCCTGGCTGTAGCCCGGACTAACAACAGAGCCGGTGACGTAAACACCACCACCCTCCACGCCGATGGCTAAGGCCAGGTCATAGTCGTTAGCTGGGCCATTGTAGAGGCGGCTCCATTTCTCTTCCCCTGTGGCGGCATCGTAGCGGATGGTGGTGTATCCTCTGCCCCTTTCGCCTCCCGCACTGTTGCCGGTGACGTAGACGCCGCCAGCATTATCTAAGGCAATGGCGTTGGAGTGGTCTCTAAAATGCATCGCCCAGAGCTGCTCGCCGGAGGAGGAGTATTTCACAGTTACCATCTGCTGAGACGTACTAAAGCTGTTACCTGTCACGTAGCTGTTTCCTTCAGCGTCCACTGCCACAGCCACTACATTGTCATTCGTACTGCTCCTTGCATTGTAGCGCTGGGCCCACTCTAGTGTCGGTTGCTGGGCAATTGCTGCCGTGCTAACTAGATACAGCAGGAAAAGTAATGCTGAAGGAAGTAAGAATATTTTCATGGAGTAAAGTTTTTAAAGTAAAATGAACATAATAGGCGGAGACTCCTGCCAGGTCGGCAGGCAAACGAGGGGTGCTGAGGGTGAGTGGAATGTAATAGATGTTGCTCCTGGAGAAGAAGGTTGTCTCCTCAATACGTAGGGTTCTGTCTTATACTTCTTTTTTTAGAATTATTCTATTAAATTTAGTATAAGTAGAGGGAAAATGGGTGAATCAATAAAAGTTTAGGGAGAGTGGCAATATCTGTTCTCTGTTCGCCGGTTACTCCTGAGTGCCTGTGCCGCGATAATAGGTAACTGATTTTCCCCCTTTGTAGATGTCTCTCCAGTTATCTTGCTTTCACCAGCAAGAACATAATGGAATTGCAAGAGTTTACTGGAGGGTATTTCTTAGGCAGCCTTACTTTGTTAGTGTAACCATTCTTCATACTGGCAGGAGGCCCGACTGGCTGTGTTCGAATACATTAAAGGCTTTTACAATCGGAAGAGGAGGCACTCAGCGCTTGGCTACAGGACTCCTTGGCAATATGAAAACCTGCTGTAACCTAAAGCTATGGCTGCCTAAGAAAAAAACTCCAGTAAAACATTGCAATTCCACTCTAGTGTTTAGCTACTTACCAGGACGAAAGTTGCAAAAGACAAGAAGTTATTAGACAGTCTGACGTTTTGCAGCTACCCTATGGTAGCGATTTCGGAGCAGCTCACTGTCAGCTAAGCACAGACTTTGACAGGGGTACACCGCTTGATTCAAAAAACGAACCGCCACTTTTTGGCAGGAGCTGTTATGGGCTGCCTTATTTTGTCCAACCAACTGCTTTCTTCCATTTTTCAATCTCCTGCTTCCTTTTTCCAAAGTCTTGCGGTGGTGATTGATTTTCGATTTTTGCTTGTCTTCTTATAATCTCCGTTTGTTCTTCAAGGGTGTTCAGTCCGATTGATTTTCTCCTTTGGTTTACTTTGGTCAAGTCGTCAAAGGGTTTCGGGCTTAGCTCTCCGTCTTCGTCCCAGTCAAATTGAGTCCCATAAATCTGAGGTTTACCTTCAAATCCAGCAACTCGGTCAGTCAGGTAAGCTAAGTGTATGGAGCTTGCCTTGTTTTCATCAACGGCAACCTCTAATAATTTCAGGGATTTTTTCATGAAATCTGGCTGTCCAATGGAGTGCTGTATCACCAGCCAGGCTGCTTCACTGGCTTCTTTGCCTACTTTGTCAACGGTAGGATAACCGATTGTGTCTATTATCTGATTTAAGATTTTGGCATTCTCGTCATGTATCTTCGCCATTTCTGCGTTATAGCCTTCACCAAGTTGTTTGCTTTCAACAAGCTTGTCCCGAAATTCCAAGTCCGCGTTTTTCAGTTCGATTATTCTTTCAGCAATGTCTTTGTAATTCATTCTGCTAATTGTGAAGCTTCGAATTTGCCCATCGTGCTCGTGCATACAGAGCCTGAAGCGTTAGCGAAAGGTTATGTATGAATTTTGATAGGCGTTGTCATTCTATGTTTTTAAAGGAGGGCTAAATGTACAGAAAAGGGCGAAAACAATAAAGCCAGACAACATTTTGTTATCTGGCTTTATAAAGGCTGTGGGCCCACCTAGAATCGAACCAGGCACCTACTGATTATGAGTTAATCACACGGATATAATTATTACTTATAGACATTTATAAATAGTGCTTAAATAGCCTTAAAAACCGTTTTTACTTTTCGGTATTTATAACTATTTCTTGCTAATCCGCCTTTTTGTGTGCAAATTGTGTGCACACAAATCACATTTGCACACACATGATACCTGTACTTACCTCCGTTATGCTGGATACCAGAAGAGCCTTAAAAGGTGGTTGCTTCCCGGTAAGGTTAAGGCTAACCTATCTAAGACAGCGCAAGTATTATAACACCAACTACGCTTTAAGTGAGGCAGATTTTTCTAAAGTTCACGCGGAAAAGCCGAAGAAGAAATACAAGGAGCTTCAGATAGCTTTCCAGGAAATCGAGCAGGAGGCAATCGGTATCATCCGCAACCTGGAATCATTTTCATTTGAGGAGTTTGAGAGGAAGTTTTTAAAAGTCCCCGCCAAGGGCGATATGTTTTCAGCCTTCGATCTTCAGATTCAAAAATTAAACAGTGAAGGGAGAGTAGGTACAGCTCACTGTTATGCCAGCGCCAGCTTTTCCCTGCTTTCCTTTGTCTGTAAAACACCTTTAGCCAAGAAAAAAGGATTATCTATAGCAAAATCACTTGAAAAGAAAGAAAACCTGCTAAAAAAAGAAAACCGCTGCCATATGCTGCCATCACAGTTGATTTTCTCTCCGATTACGAAAGATGGATTCTGGATAATGGCAACTCCACCACAACGATCGGTTTTTATTTACGGGCTGTCCGCGCTATTTTTAACAATGCCATAGCTGCAGGAGAGGCTACACCTGAATTATATCCCTTTGGTAAACGAAAATACCAGATCCCGGCTGGACGTAACATCAAAAAAGCCTTAACTCTTACTGATATTGAAAAAATATTCACTTATCAGGCAACAACACCAAGCGAAGCCCGGGCCCGTGACCTTTGGATGTTTTCTTATTTATGCAATGGAATCAACATAAAAGACATCGCCCGTTTAAAGTACAGCAACCTCGATAATGAGAAGATTACCTTCATAAGAGCTAAAACTGAACGAACCAGCCGCCAAAACTTAAAACCAATTGTAGTGATGCTTACTCCTGAGGTTCGGGAGATTATTAAGCGCTGGGGGAACAAACCCTCCTACCCTGAAGCGTATGTATTCCCTCTTCTGAAAGAAGGATTAACACCTCAAAGAGAGCTTTCGACGGTAAAGCAGGTAATTAAATTTATCAATACCTATGTCAAACGGATAGCAGCTAATGTTGGCATCGTAAAGGACGTTACTACCTACACCGCCCGGCATAGTTTCAGTACGGTACTAAAGCGTGCAGGAGCACCTATTGAGTATATCTCTGAGTCTCTGGGACACAGCAACTTAAAAACTACAGAGAGTTACCTGGACAGCTTTGAGGATAACGTGAAACTGCAATACACAGCTCATCTGACAGCATTTAAGAACGTGGACAAGTTTTAATAGCTCTCATTTGCACTGGTGGTAATATTGGCTGCTCTGGTTCAGGTCCGGTTAAAGTCGTTGTGCTCACCAGAACGTATGCCAGAAACTTAACTCTTCCTATACTCAACTCATAAGGCTACAGCTTGCTTTCGAAGTTTATGTTCATTGTTTTTGAATGTTCACGTACAATGAACAAGGGAAACAAGTGAACATGACGAAAGGAAATATAGTTAGCCTGGCAATAGTTTACCTGATAGTATTTATGACGCTTGTTTCTTGCAAGGAAAGTACAACTTCCAGCGAAAATTCAAATCTAGTAGGCGCGACTACTCCCCTGATAATAACTCAGACCGATTCTTTTGAAGTACTGCGCGATTTAAAGAATGTTGCGGATATCAAAAAGGAATACACCTATGTTACTTCCAGGATAGAAAGCAGCAGGATGAACTCTGCTTCATTTAACTACAACTGTAACGATGAAAAGAAAGGGACAGTAACCTACTTTACTGAAAATGGACAGCTCCGAATGATAAAGCATACCTACAATGAGTACAGTCACTTTTCAGCAGTAGATAACTATTTTGTAAAAGACAGCACTCCTTTTTTTGTCTTGCAGCGGCGCCTGGCGTGAAGCTTTGTTGATGAGAAACAAACCAAGGATGATGTAACAGAAAACCGGGTTTACATTATTGACCAAAAACCGGTAAAATGCCTCCAAAAGAAATTTACAGTGTACTCTAACACCAAAGATGCTCCCCAGGCTAACACAGTGGCCAACAAAGAAATCAAATGCTCTTCACTGGAGCCCAATATCAAAAAAATTCTGGTTACTTTTAAAGTATATCAATCAGCGGGAGGATCTTACCTGTCTGGGAGACTAATATTACTTGTTAATTGGAAGGTTTTGCAAAGCGCTATCGGTTTACAATCCGGAAGCTTTAAACAGTTTTCAACAGGGCCAAAGCACGATCGTGGTGATGCTGGATTACAAAAGACACCTGACCAGACGAATATTTCCAAAATGCCTTTCCCCATACACCACAAAGCAAAAATCCATTGGCATTCATTCTAGTGCAAAGATAGCCTTGCGTGCCGGACACGGGACAAGGTAGTCTTGGGAAAATGGGTATCCCAAAGGGAGCCCTCCACATTTTTCCAAGCTCCACCTATGCCCTTAGTCCGTCCCGAAGGCAGGTGGGGCACCATAATCAATTCCTCACACTAAAAAGACAAAGATTATGGAAAAGCTCATCAGAAACTCCTCCTTCTCCAAAGTGGCAGAGATAAAGCTCTCCTACCGCGCCGAAGTGAAACCATCCGAGAGGCCACAGGTCACCTCTTCCACCGACAGCTACAACGTGCTGAAGGCAAGCTGGGACTCAGGCAAGATAGAGTTCGTGGAGCAGTTTAAGGTCATGCTCCTCAACAGGGCCAACCGGGTGCTGGGCATCTATGAGCTATCGACAGGAGGAGTCGCCGGCACGGTAGCGGACCCTAAGCTCATCTTTGTGGCCGCGTTAAAAGCCTGCGCCTCCTCCATCATCCTCTGCCACAACCACCCCTCTGGCAACCTCAAGCCAAGCGCGGCAGACCTGCAGCTGACAAAGAAAATGAAAGCGGGCGGCGAACTGCTCGATATTGCGGTGCTGGACCACATCATCATCACCAGCGAGAGTTACTACTCGCTGGCGGACGAGGGGCTTTTGTAGCCTCTTTTTGCTCATTAAAATAAAATCACAGTAAAGTACACTTCACCTTATGCTGTCGAACCGCTCCTGCAGGACACGTGTGCTCCACCGTTCCTGTACGCTAAGCTCATCTAATCCTTCATGGCGGCTAGTGTGCGCAGGTGCGTCCAACCCAATTGCGAACTCAGTGCGTACACAATCTGATCTTCCGGAAAAGTGTTCGCAACGCTTTCCGGTTAGTCCTGCACAAAGTGCTTATTTGAATTAAATATTTATAATATAGCGGGTACTCCGACCGCCACCTTCCTGAACGAAAGCTCCCAATTCCAGAAGATGCTGCAAATCCCTTGTTGCAGTTGCCTTGGAGGCTTTTGTAATAGAGATATATTTTCGTGCATTCATACCTCCCTCAAAACCCTCCGGCCCTGCGTCAAGCATTCTTCTTACAGCCTTTATTTGCCTTTCATTCAGCGGGTTGTTGAACCGGTCAAAGAACTTCGATTTCTTCAGAATGAAATCGACAAGGCTGATAGCCTGTTGCTGTGACTTTAGAATAACACTGACAAAGTATATAACCCAGGACGTGATGTCGTTGCTTTTCTGGGCCTGCTCCAAGGCATTATAATACGCCTTCTTATCTGCCTCTATTGTCCTGGAGAGGCTAAGCAACACCGGACGGCCCAAGGTTTGAGACAAAGCTTTTTCTGCTATGGCGCGCCCGATTCTGCCATTGCCATCCTCGAACGGGTGAAGGGTCTCGAAATACAAATGTGCAACCGCCGACCTGACAGGGGCTTTCTTCATCTCTTTGCCTCCTCCGAGTGCTGTTTGATTGAACCATTGAATGAACTTATTCATTTCATCCGGTATGCGGGAAGAAGGAGGAGCTTCAAAATGCACCTTTTCTTTGCCAAGGGCTCCTGAAATAACCTGCATCGGTTCCTCATGGCTGCGCCACACACCGACATTAACTTGTTTCTGCTCTTTTAAAAGCATCGTGTGCCATTGGAAGAGCTTTTCCGCTGTCAAGGCATTCGCATAGGTTTTACGGGCATCGGTCATCAGTTCACCCGCCCCTTGCGCCATTTTATCTTTTGTAGCTTCAGGGGTTTGATTAAGGCCGAGGTTATTGCGAATAGATGAAACAACGTCCTGGCGGTCAAGGTACTCGCCTTCGATTTCTGACGTTTTGATAGCTTCAGCCACCATCAAGTCAATCACAGCTTCCAACTGCACCGCTTCAGGCAGGGCTTTTAATATCCCGCTGACATGGCCCGTCAACTCTGCGAACTCGAAAAGCATGTCTTCTACTTCGCTTACATCATACCTGAATTTAGGCCAGTCGGGTTGTTGCCAATTGTAGATCATGAGCCGAATATAACGCTTAAATGGCTCAAATATAAAATAAATATGAGCCGAATAAGAAATTTAATCGGCTCATCTTAACTTGAATGCGCTAAAGCAGGAAATAATGGCCAGCATCATCCTTACTTAGCCCGACTTTGTGCCAACATACCGGGACAAGCTGATACAGCTGGCCATGAAATGCCGCGGCAGCGATTACCTGCGCATTATAAAATGCTACTGCGTATTCTTTGTTGTTGTTATGCTTTGGTTTATATTGAGATAGTGAAGAAGTAGAGACAAGCTACCAACACAGGTACCTTGAACCTTCCTTCGTTTCTCAGCTCCCAGATGGCCGTCATAAAACCGCAGCACCATGAAGCACCTGAAGAAGTTTCTGACCCGCCTGCAGACCTTTGAACTTCACCTTATCGAGCGGAAGGTGCCTGTAGGCCCTTTTGGCCAACAGGTGAAAACAAGCTACGACCTCAGGCATGAGACGCATTATGACGAGGCCGCTGTTTTCGAAAGTGAACTCCGGCTCCTCTCTGAGATGGCCGCACTGGATCTGCTTTCCCTCCACCACAGGCAGCTGCAAGTGGTTTTGGAGCAAACTGCCGGGATAGAGGAGCGGTTCAGGACCTTCTGGGTCAACTTTCACAACCACGCCCTGGACTACGGGCAGTTTTATCCGGTTGGTTACCTGCACCAGATGAACCTGCCTGACCTGTTTGTCATACATAACCTTCAGCCCGTCTATGCGCACATAGAGGTTCGCGAGGAGCTGGTGGATGACCTGGGTGAGTCGGTCAAGCTACGGGAGGCCGTGCTGGCCAAATTTATCCGGAGTGTAACGGCCCTGCTACCCGCCCCGGAGGAGCAGGATTCGCTCCCGCTTGAACCCGCCCCTGCCAGGCCTATTACAGGTTATCCTCACTTTGTGGATGGGGTAACGGAGAAGCTCTTTGAAATCCTCAAGGGATATTTTACCACAGAGGACCAGGAGCAGCTACTGCCCCTCCTGCAGGAGAACCAGTCCCCCTCCTCCCCCCTGCTCTTCCACGGGAACGGCAACCAGCTGGCCGACGCCTTCAAGCAGCTCTACGAAGCCAATCTCCTCGTGGGCTGTCAGAAAGGGGAGCTCGAGGCATGGATATCGGCAAACTTCGCCTATGTGTACCGAAAACAGCAAAGAACCCTGCCGCCTAACTACCTGGCCGCCATCATCTCCTCCAACGCCAAGCCCTGCCAGTCCCCTATTCTGGACGTGCGGAAGCAGCCCGACGGCACCTACTCTGTTTTCCCCGTCGTCCGCACCCAGAAAAACTACACTATCCAGTAAGATACAGGTAGGATAGGGCACAGCCTTCTTGCAACCCTTCTAAACAAGCCCCTACCATTGCAGCACAAACCAAAAACAATGCTGTTATGGAAAACTTCACCTTTGAGCAACTGCCGCAGGCCATGCGCCTGCTGCACGAGAAACTAAACCACCTGGAGCGCCTGCTGGAGGAGCGACACCCCCAAGAGGAGCAGGAGGACATCTTCAACGTCAGCCAGGCCGCTGCCTTCCTCCATCTTTCCGTTGCCACGCTCTACATGAAAGTCAGCCGCCGGGAGGTTCCGGTGAGCAAGCGGGGCAAGCGGCTCTACTTTTACAAAAGCGAGCTGGCTGAGTGGATTCGGGAGGGCCGGAAGAAAACCGTAGCAGAGATCAGGCAGGAGGCGGGGCAGCTTGTCCTCGGCAAAAGAAGGAAGGTCTGACCTTTGTTCTGACTGCTCATGAAAGAGACGGAACACTTTCCCCTTGACGCGCCGGAGAGTTACATCCGGGTGCAGACCTCCTACTACAAGCGCTGCCGGCAGCCCACTATCCAGGGAGACTATGTGGAGCTGTGGATTCCCTGGTCGTCGGAGACACTTCGCCAGGACCTCCCGCGCAAGGAGGTAAAGAAAATCTGCCGCTTCGACGGCTTCTGCTGCGTGCCCAGCCACCTGCACTACCAGGAGGCGGTGGGAAACTTCTACAACCTCTACCATCCGCTGCCCTGGCAACCGGAGGAGGGGCCCTGCTCTCAGACGCTGTTCTTTCTCAGGCACATCTTCGGGGAGCAGTACGAGCTGGGGCTGGATTACCTGGCACTCCTGTACCGGAGCCCCACCCAGCACCTGCCTGTGCTGTGCCTGGTATCCCGGGAGCGCAAGACGGGCAAGACCACCTTCCTTAACCTGCTCAAGCTCATCTTCGGACGGAACGTGACCTTCAACGGCAACAGCGACTTCCGCTCCCAGTTCAACTCCGACTGGATGAACACGCTCCTCATCGCCGTGGATGAGGTGCTGCTCGGGCGGAAGGAGGACTCGGAGAAAATCAAGAACCTGAGCACGGCCCGCACCGCTAAAATTGAGGCCAAGGGCAAGGACCGCCGCGAAACAGAGTTCTTCGGCAAGTTCGTGCTCTGCTCCAACAACGAGGAGGACTTCCTGGTGATTGAGCCCACTGAGACACGCTACTGGGTCAGGAAGGTGCCACCACTGGAGCGGGAGAATATACACCTTCTCAGCCAGATGCGGCAGGAGGTCCCGCAACTCCTGCACCTGCTGCTGAGGCGGCCTCTGTCGGTGCCGCAGGGGCTCACGCGGATGTGGTTCTCAGAAAAGCAGCTCCGGACGGACGCGCTGCTGCGCGTGATGCAAGGCAGCCGCAACAAGGTGGAGACAGAAATGCTGTTGCTGCTCAGGGAGCTTTTCGAGGCCACCTGGGACGGGGAGCTGTGCTTTACGGCAAAGGACATGCTTGAGCTGCTCAGGCGGCACATGCCCCGTCTCTCAGGCCAGGAGGTGCGCCGGGTGCTGCAGCGGGAATGGGGCCTGGTGCCGGCAACCAACAGCCTGAGCTACCAGACCTATCGCTACGACGCGCAGGGTGAGCCCTGCCAGGTGCGGCTCACCGGCAGGTTCTACAGCATTTCCCAGAGCTGGCTCAGACTGCGGCTTGATGAGGACGGCTAATTCAGCCTTCATAAACCTGAATATCAGATATTTACCTACTCATCAAAGTATCTTTTTAATTGATGAGAAATGATGAGAACGATGAGCTTCCTCATCATACAGGAAAAGCCTGATGAGGCCATGATGTACATACATATTACTGTACATCAACCACTTGCACATCACCCTCATCAAATCATCGGTATTCAGCCAGGTCTCAGGCTTTCAGTTTTTAAGCTTGCTTATGAAAGGAAAAAGGTATGAACATTCAGCAGATTAATGATGCACTGTCCATCACGGACTACCTGGCCAGCCAGGGCATTGAGCCTGTCCGCAGGAAAGGGGGCGACTGGTGGTACGTCTCCCCTATCCGCCCCGCCGAACGCTCTCCCTCCTTTAAGGTCAGCACCAAACTCAACCGCTGGTACGACCACGGCACCGGGGAAGGCGGGAAGGTATTTGACCTGGCCCTGCGCCTCCATCCCACCGGCACCATCCGGGAAACAATTAAAAGCCTCTCAGGCCAGTTTTTTCTTTCACAGGCAAATGATGTTCCGGACTTAAAACATGGTGAGTGCCACGCAGCCAAGGTCAGTCAGAACAGGGCGCCTGCTCCTGAACCCGGCATCACTGTCCTGAGTGTGCAGGAGCTGGGCCAGAGCAGTCACCTTACCTGTTACCTGCGCAAACGGGGCATCAGGCTGTCCACAGCCAAACCCTACTGCAAGGAAGTGAAATTTGCCATAGAAGGCAGGGAGTATCGGGCCATCGGATTCGGGAACCGCTCCGGCGGGTACGAGCTGCGCAGCGCCTTGTTCAAGGGCTCCTCCCCCCCAAGGACATCACTTTCGTGGATAACGGCTGCGGCACTGTCTGCCTGCTGGAAGGGTTTATGGATTTCCTCTCGCTGCTGGAGCTAAAGTCGCGGCACCCTGTCAAGTCGAACTTCCTGATTCTTAACTCTGCCTCCCTGATAGACAGGAGTATTGGACTGCTGCATCAGCACAAGGAGGTATACCTTTTCCTGGACCGCGACCAGGCCGGGAGGCGGGTAGCGGAGTCACTGCAATGTTCAGGCGTGGAGGGCATCGACTGCTCCGCCTTTTACAACGGCCACAAGGACGTGAACGAATACCTGGCAACCAGGAGAAACAGGACAAGACGGCACAGGCGAAGGGCCGGTCACCTGTGAAGTCTCCCTCTTCAGAAGCTTCTTTAAAGCGTCTTTTAAGTAGGGAGCAAGTTTGTGTTTTTGTCATACAAAAACTTGCTCCCTATCCCTGTGCTCCCGGTGGTCGCAGCAGGGCATTGGACTAAAGCATAAAAGAAACAGACGATGGAAACAACCGATGAGGCCCGGCATATGGACCAGCAAAAGAAAGGAGGCCGTCCCGTAAAGCGGGTCAAGAAGAGCTGCACGCTGGTGGTCCGGGTAACGGAGACCGAACGCCTGCTCGTCACCGGCAAGGCCCGGGAGGCGGGCATGAAAACCTCCGAGTGGTTCAGGGCGGCTGCAAAAAAAGCTACTGTCACGGCGCGGCTAAAACCAGAGGAGGCAACGCTGCTGCGAATGCTCTCCGGGCTTGCCAACAACCTAAACCAGCTGGCCCGCCTAGCGCACCGCGAGGGGCTGCTCTCGGTGCAGAGCAAGTGCCGTAAGGCCCTCGATGAGATAGACCGCCTGCTTCAAAGCCTAAGGAAAGATGATAGGAAAAGTAACAAGCGGTAAAAGCTTCGCGGGCTGTGTGCGCTACGTGGTGCAGAAGGAAGGAGCCCTGGTACTGGAGGCCAACGGCATCCGGACGGATACCGTTTCTGCCATGGTCACAGACTTCAACCTCCAGCGTAGCATGAACCCGGAGCTTGGGAAGGCGGTAGGCCACATCGCCCTAAGCTGGAGTGTGCACGACAGGCCAAAGCTGAATGGCCAGGTGATGGCAGAGCGGGCACGGGAGTACCTGGAGAAAATGCAGATTAGAGACACGCAGTACCTCATCGTCGAGCACCGAGACCGGAAGCACCCGCACCTGCACATCGTCTACAATAGGGTAGACTTCCAGGGCAGGACAATCACAGACAAACTGCAGCGCCACCGCAATGCCGAGGTGTGCCGGGAAATGACCCTCCGCCATGGCTATTACCTGGCACCGGGCAAGGAGCAGGTGAACCGCCTGCGCCTGAAAGGGGCTGATAAGGCGAGATACGAACTACATGATGCCATCGAAATCGCTTTGGGCAAGGCCAGGAACTGGCAGGAGATGGAGCGGCTGCTCCAGACTAAAGGCGTCACCCTCCATTACAAATACCGGAGGGGAACAGACCAAGTGCAGGGCATAAGTTTCTGCGAAGGGAATATCAGCTTCAGGGGCTCCAGGATTGACAGGAGCCTGAGTTACGGGGCTATCAGCAAGCAGTTGGAGCTAAACAGGCAGCAGGAACGGCTGTCGGCACATGTTCTGAAGCCGCAGCCGAAGCGCCACGCCCAGCCGGGCACAGCAAGCCCTGCCGCCTCTCTAAATAACCACCCGTTGCTTTCGCCCCGTAACATCGACCTGCTTTCCCCCGCAGGCCAGGCAGAAAGCGCAGTAGCTGCGCAGGATTACCACTTCAGGAAAAAGAGGAAGAAGAAAAAGAGACGACACCTATGATACCAGCAGAAATATAAGAGCGACTGGCCGACGCGGAGCGTGTACTGGCCCTGCACAGTAAGCGGCTGGAAAAGCTGGAGCAGCAAAGCAACCCTGCACCGGCCAAACCTGAACAGGCCAACCAGGGGCAGACACCTCATGCCCCTGACTTTTCCGATCAGTTTGAGGAGCTGAAAAAGCTGCTCAGGCGGCAGGACCTGAGTGTGCAGGCTCTCCAGGTTCATGCTCTCATCAGCTCGTTCCGCGATACCATCTCAAAGCTGCCAAAAGTTCTGCCCGTCCGGCACCACCACAACTTTGAATACAAGTCCAGGAGCTTTGTGACAGGGGGAATTATTCTATTTTTAACAACTGCTGTTTCAGCCGGGCTTAGCTTCAGTCTGTACAGGGAGAACAGCAGGCTCATGGAAAGCGGCGTAAAACTGAGGATAATTAGGCAGGTTTATCCGGGTGCAGTTTCATGGGCAGACTCAATTTTTGCCCGGAATTCGGAAGAGGCCGTGAAACTGGTTGAAAAGCTGGAGGCGGAAAGAAATACCCTCCCATCGCAAGAGGAAAAATAACTCGCATCTTATCTAGCGTCACATCATCCAGCTCCTTCTCATGTGTTCACCCAGATGAACATGTTTTATTGCCTTACTATTACTTACTCCGCTCCTACCAGCTACTTCTTTAAGCATAGGCACCTTCCCCTCCTCATACTAAAAACCTACTTTTACAATTTGCCTAAGAAGCTCCGCACACTGTTTCTCCTGTTTTGACAATTCAAGGGCTACTTTCGCATGGGTCCGATGTTTAAAAGCATTGTATTAGTAGATAGGCTTTCTGTTTTGGAACACAATGTATGATGTATGCATTTTTGTTTGTTTCTATGGCTGAACATGATGTTTAGGCATACCAGATGGTTCTACTCTTTCTTTGATAAGCAGGTTGTCCTTTTCACTAGCCTCCTGTTTCTGCCCTGAGATAGGTGTTACGCCCTCTATGTTTTTAATATACTCCTTTCTTACCCTGCGCCTTTCGGCTGGCAGCACCTTGGCAAAGGCCTTCCAGTTGTCGGTGCAATACTAACCCACCTCCAGGCCCCTGAGCTTTACCATCAGCCCCTCCATCGTTTTAGCGCTTCCGCTTTCAAAGCCAATGTTCACGTCGTATTTAGGGCTGTAGGCGTAGACAAGCAAGTATTTGCCTTTCTTTCGCCTGCCCACAAGGGTCAAAAGCTCATCCATCTGCACCTTGGTGTAGGTGTAACGCCTGCGCGCGGGCCCAAGGCTTGCCTCCGCCCCGCGCCTGCAAAGGGTGCCTTTAGCAAAGTAGTTTGCAAAAAAAAGAAAGCCTGTATTCTCTATTTGTCTTGTTTAATCAAGTATTTCTGAGACTGTAAACTAGCTTCAAAAGGAACTTTAGTGTCTGTCAATACCTAAATTAGCGCTGTTTCTGTAGGCATCCAGACTTCTGTTTGCTTCTTCAAGACTGACTTGAGTTCTATTCAACTCAGCTTTTAGTTGCTCAATTTCCTTTAAATCTTTTTTAAGATTTATTAATCTTTTATTCATTTCAGTATACTCATATGTAAAATTAAATAGGTCTTTATTCAATGATCCATATAGAGCATTTTCCTGATGACTTGGCCTATTCATAATGCTAAGTTGTTCCGTAATTCCACGTTCAACTAAGGGATGGACAATTCCTATTTTACTTAATGAATCATTAAGGCTCTTTACCTCTTCCATGGCAGCGATAAATTCTTTCTGCTTATACTCCTGGGCCTCTATGTTTCCAATTTTGTTTCTTAACAACTCATTTTCGTTTTGAGGAATGAGCGTATCGAAATACACAGCAGCAACTATTATTGCAACTGTTATTGAAAAGAAAATAATGTACTTTCCGAAAGCATATTTCCTCTCGCTCGCATTTAAAACCTGTTCCATGACTTTAATTATTTAGTGATTATAGTTTTAGTCAACCAGGAAGCTCCTGCGTTTCTTTTGTGGAACTTCTGATTCTGATAAAGTTTTTGGCTCCTGCATAAACATGCTGGAGTCTTTTTGAATGATCTGCTCTTTCACGAATATGCCAGTGTCTTTGCGTTTGCCAATGTATTCCAGGCGTGCAAGATTAGCGAACAAGTGTTTAACCAGCTTGGTGAAGCCATTTGCTTTCTCTAGAGATTCATTAATATCTAAATGATTGTATGGGTGATTCGCTAAAGCTGTGATGGCACCCTCCAGTTCTCCCTGCTTTACATCGCACCACTCTACGCAATAATTTAGAAGCTCTTCTTTTCCTGAACCGGTGTAAAAATCCAAGGTGTTTTTAAAAAGCCGCGCAAAAGCTGAAATAGTGCTTATCAAATATACTGGGGGCTGTTGAAGATGAGTTAGTTTGATATCACTGAGATGGGAAGCCGTGAAAAAAGCAATGTTTTCACATAGCTTCTGCACAATACCAGCCATCTCATTTTGCTGTTTCTTTTGCAGGATTTTCTGGATAATCTGTAAAGCATACGACTCCATCTTGCCAAAGAAATGCTCGAGAGCCGCATGAGTTTCTATTAAATCGGGATGACTTTTTGCAGAGGAGCAAGGGGCGATGTAGTCTTCATCAAGCATAACCTTCTGTTCCAGTACTTTTAGCTTACCCACCGGTAACTGAAAGTGGCCAATAGCATCCGAGCTAACCTCGTTGACTGGCATAAGTTCCAGCTTATAAGATGGTAGCGTGTAGGGTAACCTTGGCGGTAACTCAGCAGGATCAGCATCTCCGTAGGGCGTGCGATCATAGGGGTTTACAACAAGAACAACAAGATAATCTGATGATTTACCTCTCAACTCACTAAATGGAATGCTCAGGTTTGGTATTGCTGCACTAACATAGCCGCCATTTATTGGCGAGCCGTCACCCAACTGAATTACATGACCGCCAAGCGTTATCGCCCGACATTGTTGAAGTCTGACCTGTACCTGCTGCTGGTTATCTGTTGTTACAGCTAACTTTAAACCATTGTTTCCTGTAGAGGCGTTTGGCAGCAGTCCGTAATTATACTCATTTAATAAGCCACTGACGCCCTGTGCAACCTGAGATGTGAAGGCATTATTCTGGGCTATAAAATGATTTTTGTTGATCTTCATTCCATCGATCCAATGCACGGGCAAATATTGATTCTGTAGCATAACCTATGTTTAACTTAGTTAAGAGACCTTCTGCAGATGATGACATTGTTTTCTCTGATACCATTGCTGTAAATGGTCTTGTCTGCATCTATAAATCTTTTTTGTAAGAGGCTGAATAGTGGTTTTTTATAAAAAACCCACCCGTAAGGCTCCCCGGAATCGTTGATGTATTCGATTTTATCGTGCGGGTGCCTTTCGTTGTAGTCGTTTATGAAATAGTAGAACAACTCACCCATTTCCATATCCACCGGAGCTTTGGCTCTGAAATTGGTTTCATGGGGATCAGTCATTTGTTTTTGAAATACAAAGCTGATCACCAGCAGATTCTTCAGTTTGTCTTCGTCAGGCTCTTCTATTTCTTCGCCAACCGGATAAAACCACTGTTTAAGAAGGCTGGGTGGTATCTCTAAAGCGCTTACAAAAGTTTTGTTAACAAACCACGGGATAATAAAACAGATGATGCTGGTTGCCATGATGTATTCCAGCCCGTCATAATTAAAAAACCGGTATACCAGAATAAAGCCGATACTGCCCAAAACACCTGTTATCATTGTAAACAAAAGCTCTGACCAGAAAGCTTTACGGTTGCCACTCCACTTCAAATGTTCCCTCATCCAGTAAACATGCACAATGCCCAGAAGCAGAAAGTAAGCCTGGTAAAGCAAATAGTAGAACTGTTGGTTTTTTAGAACAGACCATACGGCTAAGCAGGCAATTGCCGAGAATAACAAAAAAGCAATAAGTAAGTAAACGATTGTGGCTTTTCGGAATGCCTTAAAACTACCTTGCATCTTCATAATCAGCTTTACCAGTAAGGCTGATGCACCTGCCGCCGCCATGCCCAGAAGCAAGACTGTTTTAGTAAGCTCTTGTGTGAACATCTTTTCCATTTTTAGGTAGTTTCAAAATTTGTACAATCGACGGAAATAATTAACTATAGAATAGAGCATGCTTTAGCAATAATTGCAGTATCAGGTTAAAGTAACACGCTGGAGTAGCCTAATACTGGTTCTTCTTCTATAGCCAAAACCATGGATTCATTTTCTTTAGCAACTTCAATTCTTGTGATTACTTCAGCTTCCACAGGGATAAAAAAGCTGTAGAAGACTTTTAGAAATTCATCCTTATTTCCTCCCTCCAGGTAATCCTTTATCTGCGAATTTTGTAATGGGCCAATGATGAATTCTACCAGCGGGGAATCTTCCTTGAACTGATCCCCTATAACCATATCCAGTCCTAACTGCCCTCCGCCCAGTTTAAATATGTAATCTGGCGCAGCCATAGTTGCCGGAACTGGTACTTTTTGCGTGCTTACCTTTTCCTGCAATATCTTCTCAAGGCATTGGGCTGTAATTTTAAGATTCCCCGCTATCTTATGCACATAGGGCAACAACTCAATCAAGGGCGAAATAAGAGATGGAGGAATAGCAGGAGAAACGCCCCAAAACTTTATGAAGTATTCGTTTAGTATTCCAGACTGAAGGCCTTCCAGCAATTGCGTCTCTTCTATCTCTAATTGCATGCGCTGCTCAAAAAAAGCATTTTCGAAAGGCATGAAGAACCTTCTGATTTCCCGCTCCTTTTGCTTGTTCATCTTATGATCAGCAGCCATGGTTGCGGCATTAGCAACCGAACGACTTGATTTTGTTGGCTGATGGAACACCCCTTCCGGTAAGGCATCATACAAGCCACTCCGACTTAGATGTAGCTGCAAAAAAATTCTCTTACTGGCATCTTCCTCTAAAGCGGAAAACAAAACATCTCTGCTATAGGCGCGGCTAAACAAGCTGTCTGATGCTATCATGAAGTCATCTTCCGTTAATCCGCTTGCCGTGGCAATCGCCAAAAGAGATTCAGCTTTTATATCGGAAAAGTTACTTTTAATTTCCTGCTGCAGCTGTGTGATGAATGCATCCTGTTCCATAGCTGATGTTTCTTATATGGCTTTTTTTGTAAAGACACGGTACGGCATCCAGGCTACTGATTTTTCTTCCAGTAAATGTGTAAGATGTTCTTCCCAGAAACTTAGTTCACCTTTTTGCGACATATCGTTGTAGGCATCTTCGTGGAGGAACAGGATAACATCAATCGTTTTCTTGTAACCCTGCAGCTCATCCGGGTTAATCATCATGCTCTTTTGTATGCTGATGTTCTTTAACCGGTGCCCCAGTTGGTAGTAACAGAAAGCTTTAATGTCTTCGGTGGTGATCAGACGGTCTTTCGATAACAAGGCACTTTTATAAGCCAGTACACTTTCTGTAGTAGATAACTTATCACGGCCACCTCTGCTGGGGCTAGCCAGAAATACACTGTTACTGATGATAGAGGCACCATTATAAGGGTGCAACCTTGTACCTGCTTTTATATTATTCGCTTCCTGCCCGTTCGTGCTACAGTATTTTATGAATAAGCTTTGCCTGGGCTGTCGCTGGTTATGATGAATAACCAGGTAAGGACATGAACCCCGGTGAATTTGCCTGGAGAACAACCTTTGTTCCAGCTTATTCATTATCTGTTGCAGTTGCTTGATTTCGCCGCTCACAAAGTCATTGTCCAATATAGAAAAAGCGGCACTTTCATCCCGAAGCAGCTGTAAGAGATAGTCTATCATGGAAGCAGCATCCCGCTCATCAAACCTTCCGATCCCCCCGTTCCGCATCAGCATGACAAATGATTCCTGGTTGTCCTGCTGAAAGGCATGTACAGCCAGAGGTTTGTTTTCATCTGTATTTACTTCTTCTAAATCCAGGAAAATGTCATCCGAATGAAGGGGAATTACATTGATAATATCCTGCAAGCGATAGTTTACTTCATGTAGCTGCCGGTTAATGATTGGGAAGCAGTTCGTGATACAGACCGTATCCTGTAACAAGCGATTGGAAACAGTTTCAGGAAACTGGATCCGAATCCAGCGTAAAGGCTGTTGCCCGATCAGGTCTACCTCTTTCCCTTTAAAAGTATCGAAAACAAAGGAAGGTGTCTGATATATTCCTTCCTGGTTTGTAATTCCCTCATCATCCAGCAGGGTTATAAAGTAAGGCTTGTAGTAAGCATTTACCTGTTTCCTTACTTTATGAAAAATACTGTACTCCGCGGCATAGATACTATTCATATCAAACGTTTCACCGCTGATTTCCCTGTTGCCATAGCCAGGTATATGCTCTAAAGGTACATGGTAGTAAAACCATTTGGCTTTGGGCAGCTGGTGATAGAACAACTGCTTATCTGCCTCATTGCGAATATCAAAGTAAAAGGAGGTATGGTGCAGGCTTACTTCCGGTTCATCGATTGCCAGCCACAGCGTAGAAGGAGGCAAGCTGTTAGTAGTGGTAGAAATGACTTCTTTTTGATTGCCAAACACCTTAAACAAATGATTGCCTGTTGCCATGAACCTAACCGATGCCCTGTTTAAATGGAAGGAATCAGTCGGGGAGAAGAATATATCTTTTGTATAAGCCTCCTGTGTTTCATTAGAAAATCCTTGTTTTAGCCGGGTGTAGAACTGTGTGTCAGGCTTCAGCTCCGTAGCGGTTTCTACAGGTAATGCGCTGGCAACTGCATGTGCAGGCAAGGCGCCAGTGAGGGTGTCTGGTGAAAGCAACTGCACCAGCCGCTCCATTACTCTTGCGCGGGAAGCATGTATTTCACCGGATATTTTCTCCATTTCTGTGGCACAAGCTCCCAGCAGCATGGATACCATGGGATCGAAGTTACTTTCTGCTTCTGTTTCAGTGTATCCCCAGAGCCTGGCCACATTCTTCAGCATCCGTGATTTAATATGTTCTCTTGTTTCCTGCATGGCTTTGTTATATCAGTTGATAAGATAAAGGCCCGGTAAAAAAGCTGTCTTCATACATAAACTTTTCATTGGTTGCTAACAGCCATCCTGTAATGGTGATGGATATCTTTTTCTTCACCCGGCAACCGTGGATGCTGCCTCCAACCTCCTCCTGTTTTATGATGAGGTCGATACGCACATTAAACAATCTCTTTTCGTAGCGCTCAATGGAACTGAGCAAGGACTGCCGGATATATTCTTTTATCTTATGGGTACTCGTAATGTTATCAAAATCATGGTCCCAGATGCTGCAGCCAAAGCGTTCATCAGCCGGCAGTTCCCCAAAAGCAGTGGTAATGATCAGGTGCAGATGCTGCGCCACCGACTGTTGCAGAGTGCAGGTTGGATGCTCCTTTTTCTGCATGACTCCTGCAAAGTTTAATGGCAAAGTATAGAACTGTTGTTTCATGGGTAAACTGCTGCTTCTTTGACATTACATCAGGCGAAGAAGGCATTTGTTACCCATTGATTCAGTAAATAATTACCTTTATTAATTATATTTTTGGAAATTGTACAAGTAGATTTTTAGTCAGACATAAAGTCTAACATTGCTGTACTTGAGGTTACATCAGAGGTAGAAGAGGAATATGAAAGGATACTTGGACTACCAAGCGTAGGGTAAGGTGGGGCGCATTGCTACCAGGTCCAGGTTGAGCCATTTGTTTGATGACGTTTTGCGGTTATCATTCTACTTTTCTCCCGCTACAACTGCATCTAATATTTAAGAATACATATGTACCCCGCAGGACTTGTTCACGGTTACTTTCCCAAACACATTATTATTTAATAGCTCATTTTCTGCCTAAACCTTGCAAGTATTAAAGGTCAGGAATAGATCTGTTGTTTCATTTGTGGCTTCCTGCTTCTTCTGAAATTATATCAGGTGGAGGAAGATTTGTTACCTTTGGATTAGGCATGGTTTGAAAGGATTTTAGAGAAGCTTACCAGTGCTTATGTATAGGGAAAAACTATGCAAATCTTGATTGCATAAATATCTTGTAAGGGCTATCTTCATGTAGAGTAGAGGTCAGTTGGAGTCAAGTAGATGCTTCAAACACGGCAATAGGAAAAGGGAGCAAAAATGAGTAAGAAGTAGCGATACTGAATTCTAATCTTTTACTATTGGCAAATCTTTATTATATAGAAATATCTGTTAGCTTTACCAATAGAAAGCGTAGTCGTTAATATTCTAAAATTTCTCCCTCCTTTTGGCTGAAGAAGCTGAGTAGCAGTTAAGGTAGATATTGTGTATCTAGTTCTTGCTCCCTGATTAGACTATCTCCTATTGTTTTTTTCCTGCAACCTTCATAATAGTAAAACAAAGCCTACTCAACAATATTAATTTTAATGGAGTACCTTCAAATTATTCTTAACAATATCATTGATGTAAAATATTGTTATTGATCAAAAATAGCTTTTTAGAGAATTATCTTATCCTTTAGTTGATAAAATAATTCAGTTACAACTTTGTTCGTAAACTTAAACACAGATTAATTTACTTGAAATCATAGCTAAACTGTAGTTTCGAAATGTTTAGACAAAGCAATCAAAAAATCTGTATCTTTCATTTCTTTTTTTAAAGCTAGCTTACCGAGCCAGTCAGCAAATTCGTATACCATTTGCTTATTTTCATCATTAACTTCCATATAAGCTTGAATATGAGATTCGTATAATCTGTCTAATACTTTATATAAAAGTTCTTGCTCTTTTAGTAGATGCTCTTCATTTAAAGACATCAAATTCTTAAAAATAAGTATTTCTTTGTCAAGCCGCATTATTGTAGGGCTTGACATTACAAGATCGAATATATCTTTCAAATTTTTCATATCTTTTTAATATGGTGAACCATCCATTGGGATGTGAGCTGCATTGGGATCACTACCAAAAGAACCCCAAGTTCCACCAGTTCTATAATTTTCAGGAGGTCCGCCTGCAACTGGCCGACGCCTGATAGATGATGTAGGCCCTATAGCAGAATTTGATCCTGGATGACTCGAAGTGGCTACCGGATCTGCACCGTGCCCATGAATGGTATAATTATAAACGCCATCACTTGCTTGATATTTATGTCCTCCAGCAGGAAATCTATTAGGATCCGGACCCCATGTATTTGCTAAACTATGTTGTGTAGCCCAATGATTAATATCTGAGTAATTGACTCTACCATTGTGAACAAGTTCAGACGGGTCTATTGGCCGTTTTCTAAATCTTCCCGTAGCGGAGTCATGCCACCTTTTCGATGCAGTACTATACGTTGCTGCTAGACCTAAAGCATCAATATAAATATTTGGATCAGAAACATAAGCATAAAAATTATTAGCACCGCTATATAGCCGGATAGGATCTTGACTAATATATATACCTTCTTCTACTGCATAATACCTAAACCTGTTATAATATAAGCTAGTTTCTGCATCTTTATACTGGCCTTGATATTGGAAAGGGCAACTTCCCAATTCCCCTTTTTCTATTCTTACTTTTCCATAGCTGTCTAGCTGGCATTCCCAAAACAATTTTCCTTCTTCTGTGTACATTTGTGCGGGTGTACCAAGATGATCCGCAACGATGCTGTATTGTTTACTCCCTTTTATTTTAGCAGCCGGCACGAAACTCCCTACATCAAAAATCCATGTAACAATACCATTGTCCCCAATTTTTAAATCACTTAATTTCTCTCCCGTGATTGCATGTTCTTTCCATTCGTGCAAAGGTATATTCCCATCCCATACATATTTAGTGTACGTGTTTTTAAATTTTTTCCATAGCCTCCTTCCCAGAGCATCATACCCGAAGATTACTTCTGTCTGGTCGGGTCGTATAACTCTGGTTAGCATTCCAGCATCATTCCATTCATATTGCCATACCTCGCCTCTGATGTGCTTCTTCTCTATTAGATTGCCTTCTGCATCATACCTGTACTCCCAGCCATCCGCTTTTTTCAATTGTCCTCCTCTGGCATACATTCGGTCTTTGCGGCCTTCGGTCTTAAATAAATTGCCCACTGCATCTGGATTACGATACTGGACCTGTCCACCCGGAAGGATTGTTTTAGCTAAATTACTACACACATCGTGCTCAAAACTAGTTACTCCTGTGCTGTCTTTGATTTGCTTCAGGCGATAATTTACATCCCATAGATACTGTTTGGTACGATGAGTATTTGCAGCAGCACCAGCCTTATGGTCTATTATATGTGCCAATGGCCTGCCTAATCCATCCCGGTCCCATTTGCTGCTGATATTACCAGGCAATAAACGTTCAATTTCTAACCCTAACTTATCGTGTTGGAATTTAACAAACCAGCCATTAGCTTCCATCTGGAGTACATCACCAGTTTTGCTGTACCGACTCACAATATTTGCTCCTAGGCTACTGATAGTTTTTATGCGATTCCCGAAAATATCGTATTCTGAACTAATCCATTCTCCGTTTACCGTTTCACTTAGCGTGTTTCCTGTCAAGTCCCGTTTAAACATAACAGTGGCGGAGTTATTTATTGCGCTTACCAAACACCCATCTGGGCGGTATGTATATGTTTCACTGCTGCCATCACTGTATTGTACTTCCGTTACACGACCGCAAGCATCATAGATATATTTAGTAAATCGCTCGGCAGGACGATGTACTTGTGTCACCCAGCCAGCAGCATTGCGTTCATACCGACGGCTTATGCGATCAAACCCAGTTTCTTCTGTCACGTTTCCTACGGCATCTAACTCAAAGCGGTAAGGATGGCCGTGTTCATTTACTACTTTACGTAATTGCTCCTCAGTGTCGTAATTGAAATAGACACTTGCACCTGCTTCGGTACGGCTGGTTAGTTTCCATAAACCGCGGTACGTATAGCGTACATCTTTATGTTTGTCCTTATAGCGAACTACATTATCTAATTCATCATACTCCAGGTGTATAACATTCTCGTCATAATCATGTACACCAATAATGTGTCCTTTATAATCAAAAATGCGAGACTGCTTCTTATGGTTAGGATTTATGACCTCTGTGCAATTGCCTAACCAGTCGTATGTATACTGTGTAGTGGCTCCATCATCAGTTACTATTCTGCTAAGATTCTGTTCTCTATCATACTCTAAAATGGTGACTGCTCCAGAAGCGTTAATGATTTCCGTCTGTAAACCATCCGTATACTTTATTTGCGTTTTTGCACCTAATGGACTAATTTGTTCTACAAGGTTTCCCTGTTCGTCGTGTTCCCTTTTCCATTTACCTCCGGCAGCATCCATTGCTTCGGTAGGAAGATATGGGAATTGGGGATTGTAATACTCCATATGCGTAAAGCCACCAGCAGGATCAGTGGTGTTAGAAATATTTCCCCACTCATCATGCGTGTAAGAGTGCTGATTTCCTAAAGGATCGGTTTCCCATTCCAGTTCATTATACTGGTTGTGGCGGTATTCCCAATCAGCACCGTTGGCATCTGTTTTTCGGTAAACTAATCCGCCCTTGTGGTGATAGGTAGTGATATGCCCTAAACTATTTTCTACAAGTGTACATCCATCCAAATACGTGAGTTTGTGGTTGTATAAGTCTCCGTCGCCCCAGGTATGAATACATCTGGAGCCTATTTTATTACCCTCGTATATAAAATACCACTGCTGATCATTTCGCCATGTTTCTTTCACGAGTAAGTGGTTCTGGTACTTAAAAGTCATTTTTTGCCCGAGTGCATCGGTATGGCAGATCATATCTCCCTCATCGTCGTACATGTAACTTGCAATAGCAAATGTCTTTTCTTTATCTTCGGGATGAGGGGCTAAAATAGTGGTGATACGTCCAAAAAAATCATTATGGACTGTTAGTAATCTTCCAGCACTATCAATAATTTTTGCTAAGTACCCTTGGCGGTTATATTCAAAGCGGATGGCATACCCGTTATGGTTTGCAATACTCTGGATCAGCTGACATTCCGTCTGACTATAATCGTTTATGTAAATTTTATCGGTAAAACGGTATATTAACCCATTGCAGTCGGTGATGTAGTAAAACTTTTCTTCGGCATGACAGTGCAGAAAAAGTCTTTCGCTCCGATTAAAAGTAAACTGGCCCGGGAGTGGCAACTCAAAAGATGCTACCCGGCCATCATTCATTCGGAAAACACCAATATTATTTTCATCAATAGCAAACCCCATGTCATAACTATGATGCCAGCCGTGGCCTAAAGGACCATTATAGTTGCTGTCGCTGTACCATGTTCGCTCCCACGATAAAGGAATCATACCAGGTAAGGAAAAATCTTCTTCATCCGTAAACAGCTTTCCGCTGGCTACATCAACCGGGTGTCCCGTTACCGTACATATAGCTTTATGCAGGGCATTGCCCATTCGGCTATTTGGCCCCGCAACCCTGTTTACAAGCCCATGTAAACCTTTAGCAGCCAGTTTTTTAAGTTTGGCAAATGCTGCTTTAAATATTTTGGCCCCTAATGCTATCGGGTTAATTGGCGTAGGAATAGGATTGACCAGTACGTTATGGGAGGGGATAGCCATGATGAAGCCAGTCGGCATGTACAAGTGCATAGGCTCAGGGGAAGACTTCTTACGCAGGAGCTGAACAACACCTACATCCCAGCAGTCGTTGTTCAGGTGCATGAGACCTGTAAAAGGCTCCCCATCTGCCAGCAGGAAAAGACTTCCAAACTGGGCATGACCAGCGTTCTTAAGCACGGGTAGGGGGGCAAAACTGGCTCCCATCGGAAAGTGTGGAATAGTTTTATTTTTTGCACCCGTGTTGGTGCGGGGGGTAAAACCACCTAATTTTATTGTAGCTCCCAGCCCGGCCATTCCCAAAGCCATCGTACCCATGCTAAATGCCAAGTTAGCTGCAGCATCTGCATCGGCAGCAGCGGCGGCTTGTTCTTCTGTAGCGTCATCTGGCAACTCTGTGGGTGTGGGTGCTGCCATAGCTGCCACTGACATAACGGCACAGCTCAGCCAGTCCTTGGGATCCATAATCATAGCGATATAAGGATGAGGCATTGGCACCGGCGAAGGAGAGGGGGGAATCATCACAAAGTGCACATCAATGCCCATCACGGGGTCGAGGTGACTGGAAGCTGGAAGGCAAGCCAGCCCCTGCATGCCCATCATGGCTAAAGCTGGCATTAAGGCTGCTTCGCTCATTTGGGTGGTAAGGCTGGTTACCTCACCAAAAACCCCCATGGCCGTACCAACTGCTCCCACGGCTTTCCCCATTGTACTCTGGCTCGTTTGCTGGGCATCTTCTGCTGCTCTACCGGTTTTTGTAGTAGCATTTCCATCATCGGGAGACAAATGAAAGTTTGTTACTTCTGCTGCATAATACTCAAACACACTAGGTGGCTGAGTATTAGTTGTGTTTTCATCTGCCATAACAATCACTTTTTATTCCATCAAAACGAATTGATTTTTTTAACACTGCTTCTTAACTCTGTTAATGCTTTTATCAAGCCATTGCTTCTGATGTATTATTGATAGACTTAGAATGTGGGGTTTTCCAGTTTAAGACTTCGTCCATCCAGTCATATCCATATACAGCCTGAGCAGCAGTCTTTACTTCTTCGTGACTTAGATACTTTGCATGATTCAGCTCAAGCAGTAATTCTATTACTCCCGGGAAAGTGGTGAACTTTAACGTATCTGCTGGTATTTGCCTGCTGATATGTAATGCGGTTGTTAATGCCTTACAGGCTGCTTCAGTATTGCTATATTTTTTATTAGAAAGTCCCACCATTCGGTAAGCTTCCATTGCAAGAATAAAATCATTGGTGTAAGTGTAGTTTTCGGCAGCTACCGAAAAGTCAACAATGGCTTTTTCCCATACTTTTTGGACTGTATGCAGAGTTGCTCTCAGCATGACAGCCTGTGCGATGAATTTTCGATATACATATTCATCAGGTATCAACTCCTGAGATTTCCGGGCAGCCTGTACTCCTAAATCAGAATAGGCTAGGGCTTTTTTATAGTTTTTATAGCCAACCTGGTCATTGGCAAGCGCAGCATAAACAGCTATTATCTGGCCGATCCAGTAGGCATTTTTCTTCAAGTTCCTAACCGCAATTTCTATGCAAGCGGCTGCGTACTTTTCAGCATCCTTTTCTTTGCGCTTTTCGATTGCCTGCATCAGCTTTACATAAGCCTGTCGGTATTGTACAGCCGGATCGTTGGGATTGCCCATGGCTGCCACCTGCTGCATGGCATTATCCATATCAAGCCCAGGCTTCAAGGTGGTTATTTGATCAGGATATTTAGTTGCTATTTTTTCATAAAAAGGATTGGAAGCACAGTCGTCCACCACTATTTTGAACTTTGTAATCATCCCGGCTTCGAGGGCAAAATGAAGCCAACGGGTATAGGGTTGAGCTTCCGTGAAAGACACTCGTAAGGCGCCTACTAAATAGCTCCCTTTCATTAAGTTCAGGTAGGTGGCCAGCCTATTCATATTTTCTGTAAACAGGTAAGCTGGATTATCTTTCTTTACCAGGCTGTAATCCGGCTTCCACTCAATGGTGTCAGTTTTTATTGTCAGCTGATCTTTATTGGAGTTGTTCCAGAGACTCAGCAGATCCTCCAGTTCTTTTAGTAGATCGTTCGTGTATTGATCATCATCCTGATAAATGCTTTCGAAGATGATAGGGATGTCATTATTTGTTGTATCCACGCCAAGCAAGTAAGTATAGAAGGTGTCCACCATATCTTTCTCATTGTCTTCGGCGTAAATGCGAACAATGTTAACACCAGGCTGGGCTACAGCTAATTCCCATTTTTCCACTAACAGATCCATTCTTTGCTGAATAGGATTACTTTCTTTGCCGGCCATAAATCGTAGGATTAGTTGTAGTGATTATTAATTCAAGGCAACGATAGCTCCTTGTATGGCTACCTTACCTCCAGCGCTAACAGTGGTCTTCGCACCCCCATTCATATTGGCCTCTGCACCGCCATTGATATTTGCTTTCATGCCGCCCATATTTGCTTCATTCTTTGTGCCATCCGCAGCGAAAGATGCTCCTCCGCTACCTATAGTGGCATTTTGTCCGCCAGTTGCGGTGATGCTTTCTGTTCCTGAAATACTGACTCCTTTTCCGTTAATGGTTATCGTTCCATCACTTTTTAATTCCATAGAAGAACTACCACAGGTAAGCTTGATGCTGGCTGAAGAAGTAATGTTAATGTTTCCATTGCCGTCAACCATTACATCATTCCCTTTGCTATCCGAAACCTGCACACTACCGTCCTTATCATTCATCAATACTTTATTGCCGCTCTTACTTTGCAAAGCTTTCACATCATTGCCACCATTGCCAAAAGAGCATTTTGCTTTGCCGTGGTAAACACTGCCAATAACATAAGGCTTGGTAGGGCTGTCGCCTTCAAATCCCACGATAACTTCTTCTCCCACTTCGGGCATTAAAAACATACCCTTGCCACCACCAGCGTGCGGCGTTGTGACGCGTAGCCAGGGGCTTTTTTCACTTCCTTCCATCCAGTGGAATTTCACCCGTATGCGTCCCAGCCCTTTTTCATCATGGTTATCGGTAACCATTGCGCTCTGGGTCTCGCAGTAAGGTTCAGGACAGTTGTTCTGCGGAGGCATTTTAATAGTGGCCGGTATGGCAATAAAATCATTTGAATAATTGCCCTGGCCATCGCAGCAGTGGCTTACTGATAGCACAGTGTACTCGCCAAAAGATTCGTCTGCCTGGCTGAAAACATTCTTGCCTCCCACACAAATTGTGGCGCCAACTTGTATGCCCGGATGGCTGCTGTTGCCATTGATTCGTACCATATTGCTGCTTTGCATAGCAGCACGGGTGTTAGCATAATCATCCAGTTGTTTCTTGCTGGTCAGGAACTGATTGTACCATTGTTTGGGTTGGGCGGCATAAAATGATTCACTTTTTTGTAAAGCATGTTTTCCTAAATCATTTAGTCCGGCTTTGGCGGCTATGCTGCTGGGAGAACCGTTGTATACTTCATGGTTCATGTAATCATAAGCCAGCATCTGGAAGCTGGCGGGCTTCACTTGCAAAGCCATATTAAAATGGCTCAGGTTATTACCATACACCAGAGAGATGCTTTTCCCTTTTTCTGAGCCAAGTACCAACTTTTCGCCATTATAATACAACCATTCTCCGTAAGTGGCGCTCAGGCGCTTTAAGAACTGCCAGGCAGTTTCTTTGTACTGCGCTGTATAAAAAATCTTTTCGGCATAAACCGGGTTAAGCTGAGGCTGTAATAAGTTCTGGGGGAAAGGCTGTAACACGTCCTGTGCAATATCTTTAATGCCTTTTTCTTCCCATGTTTTGCAATGTGGCCCATCATCCATTAAAATAGTCGGGCTGTAACCACTGATAATGATATCACCTGTATGGCCACTAAAACGGGCTGCTTCAACCTGTGTTACTAAGCCGGCAAACTGTAAGGTGCCAGGACTTCCTACAGCTGCAATTTGTATTGTAATAGATGCCCCCACCATATTCTTAGATGCATGGAAGATCGTGCCCTTGGTGCCATCAATGGCCTCGGTGGGGCATACCAGGCGAAATGAATGATGTTCCGCTATGCCTTGGCTAAGCGTTAGAGATGAGAACTGTTTAATGCTCTTACCCTCGATATCGATGCCTGTAACTACAAATTGTGCCATAAGAAAAGAGTTAGTGTCTGCTTACCCGGATCACCTCTGAAATTCGCTTCGGAGTTCTGGTTGAATCTTTACAATGAAGATGAACGGTATACTTGCTGCCTTATTTGTATCCTTCTAAATCATCTATTTTACAGCAACATAAAAGGCTGCTGCATCTTAAAGGAGGTGCTTTACTATACTTACTCTGGCCAGTTATTCTGAAAAATGGAATCATTCAGTTTCAATTCCCTTGGGCTTAGCTTCATCTCCACCTGCATCGGGTGCTCACCCAAATGATCAAAGGTTTCCTGGTATCCTACACAATGTGCATCAGTAAATTCCAGTGTTTTAAGCTTGCTCATTTCATCCCGGCGGTAGAAGGTGATGTCGCCACTTTTTACCTGCGTAGGACTTATCATCCAGTCATAGAAGTTTGTTATCCCGTTACTTTCAATTTTGAGGGTAATCATGCCCCCCTGGGGTATAGATGTAGGCTTTCCCGTTGCATCTGTAACCTGTAAGAAAGAATAGGAACAGTGTAACACTTTTGATTCTTCTCCATCTACTTTAAGTATTGCTCTGAATGACATGTTGCTAAGTGGTTTCTAGTGTGCTGATCTAAAATTCATCTGCATTGGAAGAGATATAAAAGGGTGATGGACAGTTCACCACCCTTTTACATACATGCCTATACAGGCCATTCATTTTTATGCTCACCGTTCCCTAACTTGATAGATTTGGCGCTGATGGTAAAAGTTTCTCTTACCGGTTTTGCGCTGTCGCTGTCGAAGCTTTCTGCGTAATCTATCATGTAAGCTTCTGTGAAAGTCAGTTCTTTCATGGTGGCGTCACTGTCCCGCTTAGAGAATACAATGGATCCGTCTTTGCGTTCGAAGCTGTTGCACATCCATTCAAAAAATGGGGTTTCGCCAGTAGACTCAACGGTTAGCGTAATTTTACCACCACGTACATCTTCAGAAGGTCGGCCGGTAGCATCGGTATTCCGCTTCAGTTCGTAGTGGGCGTCAAGTACGGGCAGATCTTTGCCCGCAACTTTCAATCGTGCTTTAAATGACATAATTTTAGTTTTAAGTGGTTAAATGAAATAATTTAAACTCTATTAAAAGGAACATTTAATAGCCATACATTTTGCCTTACCACCTGCAGTGTTGCTCCCTCAGGCACTTTTCGCGACTTTCCTGTTCTTATTGTGCTCCAGAATGTATAGGCAATAGTTTTCCTGTACATTCATTTTTTACAATGAAAGAGTAAGATGACAGTAATAAGGGGTGGTAGTTTTCTAAGGGTTATTCTGAGGATGGAGAAGGAGCGTTGCTAACCTTGGGAGATAAGGTTTAACCGCTAACGGTATTTTGTCCCTGTTACTAACAGGCAACTATTGCTGCGCATATTCAGAAGCCCAGTCTGTTCCATCATCTCCTTTTTGCCCATCCAGCTTAATCAAAAATGTTTTTGCCGGGAAATAAGGCTTCATGTGAATATCCAGGTATATTCGATCTTTCTGCACCGGATCCTGCTCAAAGCGTTTGATCGAAAAGTTCTCTATCAGTTTGGTAGGTCCGGTTATGCTATCCAGAAATTTGACAATCTGGCCCATCAGTTCCTTGCGGCTGCTGGCAGTGAAGTTTTCAAATGCTCTTCGGTTTAAGAAGTCCATCATCACTTTTGCCACATAGTCGAATACCCTTACCACCGAGTACGTTTGCAGACCAAGGTTGTCGCCATTGAATAAGGTCTTAGCTGAGAAGGCCATTACTTTACCATATTCTTTTACCATAGGCACTAGCCCCAGTTTCTCCAGGTTCGCTATCTCACTTTTTTTGAGGTCGAATTTTACGCCGTCAACTTCATTGATTCCGCCGTACTTTTTACCAGCTGTTACCTGCGACATCAGGGTATTGTACATCTTGCCTGCTAAGGCCGCAGCTGGCGGCACAAACAATTCTTCCTGTTCACCCACCTCATCAAATTTCTCCCTGCCTACAAGCCAGTTACAGGCCATTATGATATTCGATCGGTAATTGTCACCCCCGGTTAAATTAGCTGCATCAAACAATTCCATCACATCATCCGGGTTATCCAGGTTTTCAAAGTCTGTTACCAGCAATACCTTGTTTTCATAGGCCAGCTTCGCCCATTTCTCCACCACTTTGTTAGACCCCAAATAGCCTGGTACAACCAATAAGCTATAGTTATTGCGAAGGTCGAGCCTGTCGTAATTTTCTACTAATTCTCTATGAATTGCATCAATAAACCGGGTGTTATCCAGATCTTTCAGTTGCTCTAATTCAACATTGATGATAGAAACATTCTTAACTTTTATGCTTTCCGTGTTTTTATAGAACAACGCTGCCGATCGGTAAGACCTTTCCATATCCTTTGTTTGGTCTATGGCAATCTTCAGGTTCTTCTTTAGAAGCTGATCAGCATTTGTTGAGGCATCCTGGCAGCCCTGCACCATTTCCGAAATGTCTTCAGTACTGTTTAATATCTGCATCCACCACTGGAGGGTTTTTTTCAATTCTTCGCGTTCTGCCTGTTTGGCACCCTCTTCCAGAAATATTTTCCTACGGGCTTTACGAACTGGATTCATATTCTGTACGCCATCGATGATTGATTCAAGCAAATCAAAACCACCCAACTTTTGCAAGCCTTGGGTCGCATTTTCCAGTACCTGTTCCGGTTTGTTTTTATACTCTAAAGCATCCTGTGTTACAGGGCTTGCGGTTTGTAATGAATCCATAGAAGTGTAGTATTAGGTGAAAATTGAAAATAAGATACTATTGCTACCGAGCTGCTTCTAACTCTTGAACAAGCGCATTTAAAGAGGCAATCAAATTTTCCTTGTATGCTTTATCAGCCAAGGCCTGCTTTAATAGCTTATTCGTTTTCAGTTGCCTGATGATCTTTTGGTACTGCTCCCGCTTTAAGGTAAGTTCATTTAGCAATCTGCTTTGAGGCGTGATACCTTTGATCCCAAAATCACCCAGGTTTTTGAAACGCATCGTTTCTTTCCGCATCGTTCCTTCTTCGGTTTCAAACTCAACCTCGACCTGCGGTTTAAAGTGTTCAAACACCTGCTCAATTGTGGTAAGCCCTCCTACAATTTCGGGTTTGATGGGAGTGTCCGCGGTAAACTTCTCTGCTAACAGCACCCGGTTCTGAGGTATGTCGGCAAAAGCTTCAAAAGCCTCTGTTTCGAGCACTGTGCCGCCGATACTATATTTTTCAACTGCCATAATATTGAGTTTTAGTTGATCAGGAATGAGAATTTAATTTGTTTTACCTACCAGCGTTCTACAGGAAGAAGTGAATCTCGACTCCTGTAGATTCGCTTTGGAATTCAATGTTATATCCGGTGAACTCACTTTTGTTACCTGTAAAAGAGAAGAAAACTTATCTTTTTGATTAAACTCTTAATCTTGATGTGCTTTCGTAATCTTCCACTGCAGGATGTCTTCGGCATCCGTTGATAATTCTATCGTATCGCCCGGTTTTAAATCCCCACAAATGATTTTCTTTGATAAAGGGCGGCGCAGCTTAGATCTAATAACACTAGCCAGGGGGCGAGCTCCATATTGTGGCGTAAAACCGGAATGCGCTAACTGTGCAAAAGCTTTCTCAGATAATTTGAGCTGGATTCCCTGTTTTTCAAGCGCATGGAAAAGGCTTTTCAACTGTATCCCTAAAATATTCTGCACCATAGGTTCGCTCATAGGAGCAAAGGGAATGATTTCAGTTAACCTGCCCAGGAACTCGGGCCGGAAATGCTGCCCCATTTTTTCCAGGAGCGCATTTGAGGAAGGTATTTCTCCTTTATTAAACTTATCGGCCACATACTGGCTGCCAATGTTAGAAGTAAAGATGATCAGCGCATTTGAAAAGTCTCCTTCCTTGCCCAGCTTATCGTGTAGCCTGCCTTCGTCCATAATTTGCAGGAAAATGTCAAATACCGACGCATGGGCCTTTTCTATTTCATCAAACAGCACCACAGAGTAAGGCTTCTGCCGGATTTTATTCACTAGTAAACCGCCCTCTTCGTACCCTACATACCCGGGAGGCGCTCCATATAATAATGCGGCTGCATGTTCTTCCTTGAATTCCGACATATCGAAGCGGATCATATAGGACTCGTCCTGGAATAAAAACTCTGCAAGCGATTTAGCCAGCTCTGTTTTTCCGGTTCCGGTTGGTCCCAGGAAAAAGAAGGACCCTATAGGCTGGCCTGGTTTACTCAAACCTGCCCTTGATTCCAGTACCGCTTCGGAGATAGATTGAATAGCATGATCCTGTCCTACTACCCGCTGTTTTAAAACCGAAGCCATGTTTAAAAGTCTTTCCCTTTCCTGGGTCTGCACTTTGCCGATAGGAATTCCTGTTTTGTAGGATATGATAGCTGCAACATCAGTGTTCTCTAAAGAAGAACGGGTTTGTGAAGCAGCAGTGTTTAAAATATCAAGGGCAGTGTGTAAGTAGCTTTTTACCTCCTCCACCTGAATCATCTTAGCAGGATCTTCCTCTGATTGAATGTAGCGCCATAGTATCGGGCTTATGTTCTGGTTGACCTGGTAGTAAAACCATTTCCATTCTGCTAATGAATGGGGCGCGGCGCCTTCATCGTCTTTACACCATTGGTCATATTTGTCGGCAACATCTTTTATATCTTTGCTTCCGTTGTCATTGATCATCCGCAAAGCAGCCATGGTGCGGTCTACCAGATCGATGGCGGCATCTGGCAGTTTGCGCTCCTTCGTATATCTCTTGGCGAGCTTTATGGCTTCATGTATGGTATCGTCGGGCACGGTAATGCTGTGGTGCTGTTCATAGTAGGGGAGGACTGCTTTTAGCATGTGGAAACATGTTTCCGCTGCGGGCTCTGCTACGAGCAGTAATTCAAAACGACGGCTAAAAGCCTCATCTGGTTCTATCCCCTTGCGGTATTCATCTAAAGTAGTAGCGCCAATCACCGTCAACTCACCACGTGCCAGTTCCGGCTTTAATAAATTTGCGCTACCGGCGGCGGCACCATGCTTGTCCAGCAGGCTATGAATTTCATCAATAAAGAGAATTGCTTTATCATACTGTTTGATTTCTGCCAGGATATTTTTCAAGCGCTCTTCTACTTCACCTTTATAAGATGCCCCGGCGACCAGAGAACCTGAATCTAACTCAAATACCCGGGCATTGTATAACTGCTTGGGCACCTTCTGATTCAGAATCGCCAGGGCAAAACCATCAACGAGAGCAGATTTTCCTACACCCGGCTCACCTACAATCAGCACATTTGGCTTGGAACGCCGGCATAGTATCTCTGCCATCATCCGCGTTTCATTATCCCGGCCTACTATTTTATCCAGTTTGCCCTCCTGAGCCAGTAAGGTTTTATCAGTGCAATACTTTAACAAAGCATGATGGCCAACTTTGTCACTTTGCCGGTTCGGACTTTTTTCTATCGTACATCCAAAGACTGCCTGTATTTCATCATTAGCGGCCGTATGCCGGATAAGAATATCCCGGTTAAGGGTAAATGTCTTTAGCTGCTCATAGGTAAATCCTACTCCAGGAGTGCTTAAGGCAGCCAACACATGCACCGGTTCCAGTGTTTCTTTCCCAAGTTTCAAGCGTATATTATCCGCTTCATATATCACTTCTGAAATGGAGGAACTGCCAGATATCAGCTCAACAAAGCCAACTTTTTTTGGCACGTTTTCAATTCTAACTTCTGCCCACTCCTCCAGGTAATAAACATCCTGCTCCATAGACTCCAGTAGGGGATGAAGACCGACATCTTTATGTAATAAGGCTTTAAGTAAATGTGCCGGTGTAAACTCAGGGTGCATGTTCTCTTTGGCAACAGCCTGTGCTATACTGATCGCCTTTTTCAGACTATCTGATAAAAGCAGTTCCTGGAGGATTTCTTGCATGGCATGTGTGTTCTGATTATAACCCTAAAAAAGTTTTTCGTTTAAGCTTTACAGTCATTGACTTTATACAATTCGTATCAACGTCCTTTTCAATATCTATCTTTAGCTCTTTTATCTTTTGATCTTTTTTTATTTTTCTTAGCTCCTTGTATAGATTATCAAGGCTCATCTGCTCTTCATTATAGTTTATCGGCCTTTCTGGATTTTCGCAAAAATGTGCTGCTAAATCAGTGACATCTTTTTCTCCCTCCACCATCTTCTTTATAAGGTCCTGAAGTTGTTCCTGGGTGACATCAGGCATTCTGGAGACTATTAAATTTGCCGGTTCTGATGGTTCAATGTTAGGTTCTGTTGTGGATATATTGGGTACTCGAGGACGAGAGCGCCTTATTGGCCGATGCATTTGGTGATCAGAAGCCTGAGGAGTCACAAGGACCATTAATTCGCCGAGCATTTTCTCGTTAACAGTAAGTAGGACTTTCTTTGTACCCGTAGTTTTGAAAGTATAGACTACTCTTTGCTTCGTAGCGTCAACACCATTTGTTTCTCCAAACCTCCATTCCCATTTTTTAGCATTTAGGGTAGAATCTACAAAAACAGCAGGCGCACCTACCTCCACCGACAGCGGACCTGAAAATACAGGTTTGGAACTTTCATCTACTACTGGGGGGGCTTCTAAAACATAGACTGTTCTGAAGGCGCTACATATCTTATCAACATTCAGATTGACTTCATATCGCCCAGGCTTTTTGAAAATATGGCTGGCCGTGATTCCTTCCTTATTCCGTATACCTTCATCGCCAAAGTCCCATTGTAGTCTCCTTTTATCAAGATGTGATACTACAGCCTTAAACTGTATCAGTTCACCTGCATAAATGGGACCCTGCTTGACAGAAATTTCTATCGTATTGCAGGGTTTGTAGCTTTTAAAACGGAATCCTAATACTGTTAATGCAATAATTGCGCAAACAAGCATGCTCAGGAAGACCCGTTCGTCAATAAGTCTGGAATAGGAGGACTTGGTTTTCATACTAAATTACCTAAAACTGTTTTATATAATTAGATAAAGACCGAATGGGATTTGTTACCTGATTTTGCAGAGATTTTTATTTAGAGTGCTAAGTGCGGTAGCAGTTAGGGCAAGGGATGCGCCACGGAAAGGAATATGTGACAGTGAGGATTGTGACTAAAGTGTGGAGGTTTATAACCTTTGCCTCCTACGACTACCTTTGAAGAAGGAAATCAAGGAGTTGGCTAACCTCATTGTTGATGATATGGGCTGAAAGCCGAATCCGCAGCACCACAACTTTATTTACTACAAAAGCAGGTTAAAAATGCGGTCAAAGACTTACTGCGTCTCAGTGTTGGGAACTCCATGTATAACGATGGCATGAAGAGAGGAAAGACTGTATTGACGGGTTTGAGTTTGACGAGTTCCGAAGGTTGCGGAATAGTAAAGTCAATCAAAAGGGGAGAGGGCTAATTACATCAGGATCAGATTTATTTTATCGCAGCTGCTGAATTTTAACTGCTCGAAGTTAGACCGGATAAAGGAGTAAAATGCCAGAACGGAAAAATTTAATAAACTGTCTAGCCGAAGAATATTTTGTTTCTGTTAAACTTAGTGAAGCAATAGTAGCATGTCCCTTTTGTTGTCTCAGATCGCCTTAGGTGTCAGTCTTCTACGAAACAGAATGAAGATGATGCCAAGTAATATAACAATAGCCAAACCAATCCACCACCAATCAGTTTGGCTTTCTGATAAGTTAATGTGCTCAGAATTACCCATGATGATCATGTTAGCCCAATAGTAGGGCAAAGATTTTTCATGGCTGTTAAGCCTTACATAATTCAATTTTGCTTTCTGTAAGGCATCATCTTTTCGCATTCCCTGCGCAAGGTACTCATGAAACATGTTAGAAATTTCATATATGGCTTGTTCATCAGCTTTCCACAAAGTGGCAGCAACAGAAGGAACTCCGGCAGAAGCAAAGCCCCTGGCCAGGCTGTAAATACCTTCACCAGTTGCATTCTTGCCAACATTCGTTTGGCAGGCACTCAACACTACTAACTCAGTGGCCATGTTACGAGACAGCTGTAGTTCCGAAAGCCGAATAGCAGAGTCCTGCATAAACAACATGGGCTCGCGCTTACTGGTGTCTGCGCGGGCGTGGGAGAACACATTTACTATGCTATAGCCTGCGATGTTTTGAATAAAATTGTCTTTCGTCGCTTGTTTCTCCGTGAACAGTTTAGAACTGGGGTAATAGCTAGCTGTTTGCTGAAGAGAAACGGCTGCTTGTTTTAATTCTGCTAACTGGAGATAAGGCTGAAAATGAACGGGAGCGAAACCAATGAAGTTGCCTTCCGCTGGCTTGGAGGCAAACTTTTCCAACAGGTAACGAGACGAATAGACGTAACTGAATACATAATCATCAATAAGATAGCGCTTGCCCCGGCTATCTGTACACATCGCTTCAAATGGGATCAAGAAATTGTCGGCGCAAACAATGACTTTCCCTTCAGGCAGTTGCAATGGCTTAAATAAGGTGTTGTACAATTGATTTGATAATAAGGCAAAAGAACTGAAGTTATTATTCAAAGTCTGTTTTTCTGAACAAAACATAATAAAACGATTGAGCTGCTCCTGGTTAAATTTGTCTTTCGGGAGCTTTAGTATCCGGGAATTCTCGGGAGTGATGCTAAGAACATAGGAAGCTGAATCATTAATGAAATAATGAACAAAGGAAGCTTTGTTCAAGGCCAGGTATTGCTGTAAGGTATTCAAAGAAGGAACATCATCTGCATATTTATACTGGTAGTAGGCAGGATACCTTTTTTCTAAATTTTCTATATAGTTTTCGTAATCATTTTTTGCCTCGAGCAATTCAGCTCTTACTGTTTCCCGCTCCTGTGTTTCGGTTTCTAAGTTAATCCACTTTTGCTGAGCAGTGAGTACCCTATTTCTAAATTCCTGCTCTTTCACCATTTCAGACGGAGGTAATTTGGCAAAAGCGCCGAGCTCGTTCAATTTATCATTCAGCAGGACGGCTCGGCTTTTTTCCATAAAGAAAAATGCTAACCTGGTATTGTTAGCCAGATAAGAGGCCTCAATGGCATGCTCATACATCTTCTTTGTGTTACTCCGCCAAAAGAGTTTGGACTGCTCTCCATACTGTTCCCAGCGCATTAGATCTACGGCCTTATCTGCTAGTAGGTAAGTCTTTAAGGAGGAAGACAACAGTTTTTTACTGCATACTACTTTGTATTTGTCTAATAGTACTTCTGCTTTGTTAGCAAGAAGAGTAGATACATAATAGTCATTGGACGCCAGCTTTAACATGCTCAGAGTAGGATTGCTATGAATGGAGGTATCCTTGAACTGGATAGGAAATGTGTTCAGTGCCTTTTGATAAAACTGAAGGGCTTTATCAAAATCTTTCTCTCGCCAATAAACAGCTCCCATGTTGGTGTAGATCCCAGCTCGCAGATTGTCGTCATTCTGTTTATCAACCATCTCCAATCCCTGCTCAAAACAGGCCAAAGCATTCTGACTATCTTGTAGCTTATTGTCATATAGCAAGCCCAGGTCTAACATATCACGGGAACACTGAGCCCAATATGCTTGTGCTTTATTTAAATCGTAGGCTTTACGATAATATTGTATAGCTGCTTCTGTATCTCCTTTTTTGTTTAATATTAAAGCATAAACTGAATAGCTAGTGGCAAGCATCTCCGTTTCGCTATTTTCTGTAAGAATAGAAACAGCCTTTTTGATATTTTCTTCGGCCTCTTTAATAATATTTAATTCTGCCTGTGCCTGTGCTTTCTGAGAAAGGAGTAATGCTTCAGCAGTGGAATTTGCAGTTTTTCTTGCAAGTGAAATTCCATTTTCGGCTGTTTCTATCGACTTTTGATAATCACCAGTTTGAAAATAAGCAAAAGACTTTTGCTCAAAAGCAACTAAAGCCAGGAAACTTCTTCCAGGGAATTGGCTGCTGATGGAAATGCAGTTATTCCAGGATTGATGAGATTCTTCAGAAAGATAAACTGCGCTGTAAAAGGTACCGAGATTTAAGTAACTGTTTGCTAAGAATGATTTATCAGCGTACTCTTTACCCGATTTATTAACAGAAACAGCTTCTTTGGTAAAACGAATTGCCTCTTCAATATTTTGAGATTGGTAATATATGCTTCCTAACCTGTGAACGATCTGCGCATAAGTGCTATCCTTACTTTTATTGCATTTTAAAAAAATGCTTTGCAGTTGGTGTAGCTTTCTTAATTTTTCAGTGTTCTCATCAACTGCATCTCCTTCTATCTTTTTCAATTCATGGAACAATTCGATATTTGAAAGACACTGAGCCTGTATTTGCTGGTTCAGGGGCATCAGTGTCAGCAATAGAAAATATTTTACTAGTAGCTTAAGCATTACAGCAATTTACATAGTGGTGGCTTAAGAGTTCTTTTCTGTCACAGCACCTTCCTTTATTAGCTTTTGTGCCAGATCAGGTTCTTTGAACAGAATGGTAGGTAAAGCTCCCGTACTTGGCATGCTGGAAAGAGTATTGAAAAATTCCGATTTGGTGAGATTCGGTCTATACATACTCGTTGGACTATAAGATCCGATGACACCGGTTGCGATGGCAGTGGCAAAAGAAGAACCGCCTATTAGTTCGTTAGGCCTACTACCTGCAAAGGGCACTTGGAATTTCATGTCATTATCTGCCAGTACACCCAAATCAGCATATGTGTTAGAATAATTTTGTGTCGGGCTTACCGACTCTCTATCCGTGGTAGTAACTGTTATTATACTGTTTATATCACTGCTGAGGTGGCCTGGGTAAAAGTTATGAATGGCAATGTCACGCAACTGATCGTCTGTTAGCTCTTCACCAGGATACTGTAGTTCGTAAATTTTCCTGGCTATTATTTCTTCTTCTTTAAACTGATTTCCAGCGGCAGTAACAAAAAGTATTCCTTCCTCGTGAAGTTTGTGCTTTATTAAATTACTCAGGTAAGGAATCGGATCTTTGTAATAATAATAAAATCCCCAACTCGCATTAATGATATGTGCGCCTTTTGCGATGGCAAAGTGTATGGCACAAATAATTCCAAAGAGATCTCCTAATCCCTTTCTGTCATGCGTTTTCAGGGGCATAATCTTTACCCTGTTCTTAGGAGATTTTCGAAATTCATTTATAATATACTGGCTAACAATACTGCCATGCCTGCCACGGTGGTTATCAGAGAAATCCGGGCTCCCATACTGTTCCCCTGAGTCTTGGTCTACAAAATTCCAACCTGAATTAATTTTCTTATAACATTGCGATGCCCCGTTTTCCTCTTTTCCCTTCCATAAGTATTGAGGATCTACAAGTTTGGGGTCGAAACCTGTATCTAAAACAGCTACTATTAATTCTTCTTTCTCTTCGTCTACATCATCCTGCTCGGTGCAATCTTGAGGCTCAAACTTTAACTTTCCGATGGGATTCTGATTAAAATAGTTTAATGAATACTCTTCTCCAACTACAGGTGGTTTAGCTACAGCGCCTCCTCTCACCCCTTCAGTGTTGACAACTGTGTGTATGTTCCTTGCTTTAAATAATACTACAGGTATATCACAGTTGTCGCACTTGTAGGGAGTTATTTTACCAATATTAAATACTTTAGAATCACTATCATTTTCAAATGATTCAATAACCGTCTTAATTTTTTCATCTAGGTTTTGGAGAATAGAATTATCATCAAAATACACGATGATTTCATTCTCTTTAAATGATTTCTCCAGTATCTCTTTGTACTTTTTTTCTCCTTCAAAGTCTGTATCTATCCAGATAGGTGGCTTCTTGTTTGGTTGCTCGCCCTGCATATTATTCGCTTTTTGAGTTACATTTAAAACAATAATACTTATCCTAAAAATTACCTGCAGCCTTATTGCTATAGTTGTTCAATAGCAGTTAAGGAGTTGGAGTGCAGTGTTACCACGCAGAAGAAAAAATAAAAGGCCATTACATAGTTAAAATAAACTTGTTAGCATGGCAGTAGCTCTAAAATCTAAATAAGGGTGGTGCTAGTTTTTTTAGGTTTGGTGAGGTTCTGGTTTTATAGTGTATGTTAGTCCTTTAGTTCTTAGAACTTTTTTAATATTCAATATTTGCGCTGCAAACGGCTTATAAAGGAAGCTGAATTAACTTTTTTAAACTCTAAAGCGTTGTTATTAAGCTCTAGAATCGTTTCGCCAGAATCCTTTATGGCCATTGTTCGCATACAAAAAATAAAAACTTGTTTTAAGGCCATTTCTAGTTCAACCATATTTTGCACTTCTGCATATTATCCCTTGAGTTATGCAGTATATTGTATTTGAACTTCACAATTATTGGTAACGCATTGCTGAAAATTAGAATAAAACACATATTCAATGCTGTCTCCTTACTGAGTTGAACTTTAAATTCTAAGCCTAAAAGTATAAAAAGCTATTCTTTCTTTAGTTTAGAAGATTCAGACACTGAGTCAGCTTTCACTCCACTTGTAACCGTAACAAGTGATTCAGGTGCTGAAACTCCTTTGAGTTTACCTCTATTTTTGATAGTTGTTTTTGGTTTAGATACTGAACCAGCCGTCACTCCATTTGTTTTATTTGAAGAATGGGGGTTTGAAGGAGATGTTGAAATTGTACTATCATTGTCCGTAGAAGTTTGCGGTGCATTTAGTTCTGGCTCAGGCTTTCGTTTGTGATTTCCCATTTTTTTTAAATTTAGAATGTATGATTTAGTATAACTTTTAAATCCATTTAAAAAATATTTATTACAGCTTTCTGTGAATGAAGTAAAAGAAGCTAAATGATGTCATCTAGCACAAATTATAAAAATATATGATGATGTGACTTGTTTTATAATCTTTCTCAAATTCTTTCCAACCATTTCGTTGCTTCCCTGCTGCCTTCTGCTTCTTCTTTTACCACCTGCTGCAGCAGTTGCTTCGCCTCTTGTTTATCACCCTCTTCATTCCGTAGCATTAATGTAACTGCTTTGAGAAATAGACCGGGGTTGCTATATAAACTATCCACGCTAGCCAGTTCATCAAAGTGCTGCAAGGCTTTATCATATTCTTCTGTAGCAAGGTAAGTGAGACCAATGTTTCTTTTTGCTTCACTATTTTCGGGGTGATTATGGTACACACCCTTAAAATATTGCAGTGCTTTGCTGTATTCCTTATTGTTATAGGCAGCAATACCTAATTGAAGGCTGTCAGTAGAAGCATCCATTGTTTGACTCAACTGTTGTAAATGCTCATCAAAATAATTTTCAGCCAGACGCTGTGTACTCTGTTCTGGTTGAAATAAAACTATATAAGCAATAAGTAGCACTACAACACTTGCTGCTACAGCTACTGCAGTTCTGAAAAAATGAGAGGAGTATAGCTGGACTACTTTGCCTGTTTGCTGTTGGTTGGAATTAAAATATTTTTTATTAAGTGTTTGCAGTGAATTTCTTAATGCACTATCATTACTTGAATAGCCTTCATGAACTCGCATTTCTGTTTCAATTGCACGATACAAATAAAACTCACTGTATAGTTCTTTATCTGAAGAGAGCACAATCTCGAACTGTGACTTTTCTTCAAGGCTCATCTCTCCATTCAGGTAATCTTCGAATTTTTCATATAAATCGGTATTCATTTTATTACCATTTTAAAGAGCTGAATTGAGAAGACTGTTTCACCAACATGATTAATTTTGCCATGCACTCTGACTTTTTTTTCCTTGCATAGCCGTAAGTTACATGAAGTATTTCAGCCACCTCTTCCATTGATTTGCCACTCCAGCTTAGTCGAAGCAGCTCTTTACAAGTATCGCCTAGCTCTGCTATCTTTTCAGCAAGTAGGTTGTAGCGCTGCTCCTGCAAAATATAATCTTCAGCAAGCTTAAAACTATCTTCGCCTAATGCATATCCGTCGTCTTCTGTGAATGTCTCGTTTTTTGTTTTTCTTTTGTTCAGCTCATTCAACCACTTATTCTTACAAATCAAATAGAGAAAAGCATCTAAAGGGCAGGTCAAAATAAAGTCCTGTGTCTTTGCTTTATGATAAATAGATAATAAGGCCTCTTGAAAAATATCTGCAGCATCAGCTTCTGTTCCATTATTTTGTAAAACCATCCACTTTATTCTTCCAGAGAATTTTCGATAAATTTCATCAAGTAAGGTCACGTCATTTTTAAATAGTGCTTCTATGTACTTTTGATCCGCATGTTTCATCTAGACCTAAATTAAGCATAATATTACTTTAAACAGAATGAAAGTAAACATTTTCAGCCTCTTTTTTAATTTTAATTTGGCTCTTTTTTAAATAAATGGCTAATATATTCTCTTTCACTTTTGTAATTGCTATATATTAGTTTGAATGTAGACGTGATTATGTATAATTTTATTCTAATAATGCTAATTTATATAACATGTCAGCTCTATTGTTAAACGTCGTGGAAGTATAAAATGAGAGAGCAGTAGATTTTGAACATATAAAATTTAGATCAATTTCGAAACAGCGGAAAGAACCAAAAATATAACGCTCTTCCAAAGCCTGCCTACTCAAGCTTAACATCATTTCCTCCTTATAACCTTCACAAATTCAACATGATGCTAAACAGTCTTGTAAAGCTAATGATGTCTTGTTAATCAGGAATTCCATACAGTGTTTTGATATAAAACATGACAGGCAACAGCCCCTTTAATATTAATTTAAAATAGCTAGGAGAGCTTCCAGAACTCACTTATAAATCAAGGAACCCTGACAATTGTTACCTCCTCCAGGATTAAGTTAGTGGTGCTTGTATGATGTCAATAGCTGAATATTTGTCTGAGAAAACACTATTGTCTTCTGTGTTGTCACTTAAAATTAGTGGGCGCTTGCAATTATTTTGATTATCAACTAAGCAAGGAAAATAAGGAGCAGTTTTAAACTTTGGCGGAGGTAAGAAAAATAAAGTTAAAACTCAAGTTACATACTTTTGTCCTGTCCTCAACATGGGCGGGCTCCGGTGCTTATTTGGATCAGCGTCAAAACAGCCAGTCTTGATTAATTTTCTTGAAAAGTCATCTTCAGTGCCAAGAAATCAAAGAGTACTCTTAGCGCAGATACTTTCGAAAGTAGCGAGTTCTCTACCTAGGCTGCTTGCCTGCCAAAGTCTTATCGAAGGAAGGAGATTTCTCCATACTCAGAACCGATTGTTGTGTGCAAATTGTGTGCACATAAAAAAACACTTACAAGTTTCACCTCGTAAGTGCTTGATTATCAAGTGGGCCCACCTGGAATCGAACCAGGCACCTACTGATTATGAGTCAGTTGCTCTAACCGAATGAGCTATAGGCCCGTTCCCTTAAAAGGCATGCCTTTCTTTGATTTGGGAGTGCAATTTTACATATTTGCATTCAATATGTCAAACAGAAACGAAAATATTTTTACGTGGATCTGACACAAATAAAGAATATAATCTTCGACCTGGGCGGTGTCATCATCAACCTGAACTATAACAAGAGTATCGAAGAGCTGCAGAAACTGTGCAAAGAAAACTGCAGCATTGCCTATAGCCAGAAAGAGCAGACTAAACTGTTCGACATGTTCGAAACAGGTGCCAGTTCACCCGAAGAATTCCGACGGGAATTACGCGCCACTTACGGCATCACCGCGCCAGACGAGGAGATAGACGCCGCCTGGAATGCCATGTTGCTGGACATCCCACAGGAGCGCATTGACCTGCTGCTGGAACTGGGGAAAAAGTACCGCATCTTTCTGCTAAGCAACACCAACGCCATCCATATGAAGCGCTTCAACGACATTGTAGCCCATAGCTTCACTATTCCGAGCCTGGACTCGCTGTTTGAGCAAAGCTATTACTCCCACCTCATCGGGAAGCGCAAACCCGATGCAGCGGTCTTCGAAGACATTATGGCCATGAACAGCCTGAAGAAAGAAGAAACGCTGTTTATCGACGACAGCATTCAGCACATTGAAAGTGCACACAAAGTGGGGCTGAACACCCTCCACCTGCAGCCACCACTTACCATAAACGAAGTATTCAGGGATGTTAAAATCTAAGCAGCAGCACAATTATTTTCTTCACCTGCTGCTTTTCTGTATTACGTTCATCACCACAACTGTTGCTGGTACGGAGTGGCGCTACGGAAAGCTCTTCTTTTTTGGCCCGGAAGGCTTCGACTGGACAGGAACTATTACGTGGGCAGAGTTTGCAGGCGGCCTTTACTTTTCACTGCCCTTTTTAGGTGTGCTGACTGTTCATGAGTTTGGCCACTATTTTACAGCCAGGTACTACCGCACCAACGTCACGCTGCCTTATTACATCCCCCTGTGGTTCGGCATTTCCTTCTCGTTGGGCACCATGGGAGCCTTTATTAGGATAAAGGAGCGCATTTTCTCACGACAGCAGTTCTTTGATATTGGCATTGCCGGTCCGCTGGCTGGCTTTGTGGTAGCTGTTCCGCTGCTCTTCTACGCCTTTACGCACCTGCCGCAGCAGGAGTATATTTTTGAAATACACCCGGAGTACAAGCGCTTTGGGCTTGATTACGCCAAGTATGTGTACCAAGAGGGAATGGGAAGCTTTTCTCTGGGTAAGAACCTCCTGTTTATGGGTTTCGAGCAGTTTGTGGCCGACCCGGAACTGGTACCGAACAAGTATGAGGTTATGCACTACCCCCTGGTATTTGCGGGTTACCTGGCGCTTTTTTTCACCGCATTGAATCTGCTACCTATTGGCCAGTTGGACGGTGGCCACGTGCTGTACGGGTTGATTGGCTACAGGCAGTTTAACCGCCTCTCTCCCATCTTCTTCACCATGTTCATACTCTATGCCGGCCTGGGCATTATTTCGCCTTATACTGAGCCTGTGTGGGCGGAGGAGCTACTGGTGGTTTTTGCCCCTTTTAGTTACTGGGCGCTCTGGAAAATATTAGACGACAGGCGCAAGGGACTGGCTGCGGCGATGGCGCTGCTGCTGCTGCAATACGGTTTTTCAGAACTTCTCCCTGAACTGGCTGGCTACATCTGGTTGTGGACTTTTTACGTCCTGTACCTGCTGTTCGTGCTGAAACCCGCAACGCCAACCTTGGCCTACACCCTCTACCTGACAGCCTTTGTGGTGCTGGCACAGTTGCTGATTTCCTTTGTTTTCCCGGAAGCAGATGGGTACAGTGGCTGGCTGGTGTTTGGCCTCCTCCTTTCGCGGGTGATGGGAATTTTTCATCCCTCCTGCCCTGATGAACGGCCGCTCACGCCTATGCGAAAGGCACTCGGGATACTGGCGTTTGTCATCTTCCTGCTCTGCTTCAGCCCATCGCCATTTATCATTGAATAAAAAAGAAGCCATCCCTATAGGGATGGCTTCTTCATAAACTCTACAAATAGTAGGCAGCTTATTTAGTTAATATCATGCGGTTGGTAAACACTTTGTCTCCAGCCTCAACACGATAGATGTATGTTCCGCCGGGCAGGTTGCCCGCTTCGAAGTCTACAGAATAGTTGCCTGTTTTCAGGCTTTCTGCTACCAGCGTTTTCACTTTCTTGCCCAGCACATCATACACCGCTACCTGTACCGGTCCGTCCTGTGGCACCACATAGCTGATGGTTGCTCTGCCAGAGAATGGATTTGGATAGCTGTATACGCGCTCCTCTGCCTGCACACCTGAAGCAGCAACAGCCGTTGAGCTGTCTGAAGCTGAAAGGGGCTGTGTGCCCGCATTCCACTGTGCGTGTGTGCGTGTTATAATAACTGCGAAATCGGCACGTGTAACATCCTGCAGTGGCTTAAAAGTAGCGTGCAGCATTGGCTCCAGGTCATACGGCCCTTGTGTCAGGGAGTAATAGGCATTGATCAGGTTCAATTCCAGCGCTACACTCACATAGCCTTCCAGACCGGCAGGGATTTCGGCAGCATCCTCAATAGGATAACTAGTACCGTTCACTTCAACTGTCAGTGTTTTACCGTTGCGCTCTAATGCAAACTCCTGTAAGCCCAAAGCCTGCACCAGCGAGTAAGACAACTCAGCCCGGTTTATTTTTCCGTTAGGAGAGAATTTACCTGCAGCTGCAGGAAGCATGATGCCCGCAAACTTATGCGCTCTATCGCGTATAGCACCGCCTTTTGCTACAATTGATTCAGCCAGCAGGTTTCTCTCTTTTACATCTGTTAAGGTGAAGGCACCATTCACTGGCAGGAACTGACGAATGCCCTCTCCCATCATCAGGTAATCAGCCAAATCAATGCGCTTCAGAAGTTCATCCGGCTTATAGGCACCACCTGCAAGCCCATCTGCTAACCGGGCACTCACAGCCATTTTAATAGAGGCTTCCGCCGGGTGTCCGGCAATATCATTAAGCCCGGTGGTGCCTGCTGCTGCCATCATGTTCACAACACCCTTTATCTGCTCGGGGAAAGCCACACCATTCAACCCTGAAATCTCAGCTGTCCAGGTACCTGCTTCCGGAGAGGCTACTGCAACACCACGGTCGTAGCTCAGGGCGAATAACACTGGTATGCCAGCACTTGTTCTCACACCACTGGGGGATATAAGCGACAGCCTTACCGGGTTACCTGTTTCTCCCTCAACACCTTCTGTTCTAATTTTGGCCTCTAAACCGGTTGTGCCTGCTGCCACATTAAAGGTATAAGTATTTGTAGCAGGAGTGGCAGGGTTATAATCTATGATGAAGTTCTCTGATAAGGTATTTGTATTGACATTGCTATTGAACGTACGGTTTAGGTTAAGCGTGGATCCATAAGGAGCAGAAGCTCTGAAGGCCCTGTCAATAGCTGCATAGGCGTTCACATACCCTGCACCCACTTCCCATGAGGCACGGTTCGGAATGTTGGTAGCTGTTTGCTGCAGTATTTCCTTTACCTGTGCCACTGTAAGCGTAGGATTTGCATCCAGAATCAGGGCGACAATACCAGCCACATGCGGAGCTGCCATAGAGGTTCCGCTTTTATGCGTGTAATATGGCACATGTGCCGGATCCATGGCATCTATGTCCTGCTGAGTAGAAAGCACCGTAAGTGGCTCCGTGACCTTAGCAGAAATGATGTCTACGCCAGGAGATGTTACGGTTGGGCGATCCTCCCAGGTGAAAGCTTTACCATCCAGCGTAAAAGAGCCTCCTTTGCCTTTGATACCTCTGGAAGAGAAGCTGGCAAGGCGACCAAACTTATCGCCGGCGGCTACTGCAATAACCCATGGTGCTTTTTTATACTGGCCGGTCATAGTACCGGAGCCAGGGCCGGAGTTACCTGCCGAGAACACCACAACAATGTTGCGATCAACGCAGCGTTTGGTAGCAAGTGTAATAGGGTCTGCAGGATTTACTTCGGTGCCTGTATCGCTGGTAGTACCGAAAGAATTGGTAATCACGCGAATGTTGTAGGTAGCCTGATTGATGATGGCATAGTCAAAGCCGGACAGCACATCCAGCAGCAAAAGCGCTGCCCCAGAACCGTAGCCCACCAGACCAGCGCCCGGAGCTACACCTTCATACTTACCCGACGAAGCCTGGCCTGTACCACCTACAATACCGGCTACGTGTGTGCCATGGCCACCGGTAGCGTCAGTGTTCGGTACATTTTCCAGAGGAGTATACGGAAGTATACCGGATACGGAATTCAGGTTGGTGGCAGCCGTTACGTTCTGCTTCAGATTCTTGCCGAACTGTAGGTCAGGGTGTGTTCCATCTACACCACTGTCATTTACCAGTACGCCTATGTCTTTTCCTGAAACAGGGAAGCCGCCATTCTGGGATGTAAATGTCGTTTCGTTTCGTGCTTTGTCTACGCCTGTCAGTTCAGTGGCACCATCGCCCTCGTAACGGAGCGATTCGTTCAGGTAAAGCGACAGAACCCTGGAATTCTTTGCCAGTGCTTCAACCTGCGACGCTGTTGCCAGCACTCCGGCTATTGGAAGCGCTTTCAAGGTTAAACCATTTACAATACCAGCCTGCGTGAGTGCTGAGATATCCAGAAGAGTTGGAGCTGCTTCTCCTTTAAAAGTGACTACTACCTGTACGGGGGTGATTCTGTCGGTAATAGCTGCTTTGAGTTTCGGATCGACGAAGGCTTGTGCAAAAATGTGGCTTACCGTCAGAATGCAGAAAGCAACAGCAATTAGAAGTTTTCTCATAAAATTGAAGGGTAAAAAGTATGACATAAAATGCTTTAGGTGAGAATAAAATCTAAATACGAGAATACTTTTAGAGCAGATTTCGAACATTCTAACATAAAGTTTCCTTTTTAACCTTTTCTTCCGGCTTTACGAGCTACTATAGTTCTTCCGTTATACAGGTTCGCTTGTTGTTCATGACCATCCTATACATCATAGAAAACTTACGAGGCTGAATGCAATTTTATATTGTTCCTATAGCTGCGTCTTGCCTTATGAGGCAGATTGTAACATCGGGTACAGAAACAAAAAAGGGTAGAAAGGCTTAATGCCTTTCTACCCTTTTTTGTTTCAATGCAGTACTTACCTAATACCTGCGCGAGTATTTATCCCTGGTACGCCAGAATACCACCCAGCAGGTTGCGCACATTTGTGAAGCCCTGCTGCTGCAGGAAGGCTTTAGCGTTGGCAGAGCGGGCACCGGAGCGGCACTGAACAATTACTTCCTGCCCTTTGTAATCTTCAATGTCGTCGAGGCGCATCGGGAGGGTGCCTAGCGGAATGTTTTTTGCACCGGCAATATTTGCTTCCTGGTATTCCCAATCCTCCCGCACATCTATAATAATAGGAGTTTCCCCTTTGTTCAGGCGCTCCTTCAGTTCTTCTGCTGTGATGTCTTGTGATGAAGTAATCATAGTTTAGTCAGTATTAGTTTTTTATTGACAATAGCTTTCCTTGTTTGAATACGCAAAGTATAAAGTCCCGGTGCCAGGTGGCGCAGGTTAACTGGCTGCGAAGGGCCGGCATACGCCTGGCTATACACCTGCTTTCCGGTAATATCAAATACGGTTACCTGCTCATATGGGTCATTGATAAACACCTCACCTCTGGACGGATTAGGGAACACGCGCATCGTAGCCGCGGCTAACTCATCTTCGATACCCAGAGGTGCCTCACCCACCAGCACAGGTCGCATCATGATGGCTCCTTCAAGTGTTGTTTCTGCCACCCATCCCCCTGAGGGAGTATAAGTGAAGCGGCGATCTGTTGCCCTTTCGTTTTTATCGAAACCGATATTTAGAAAGGCATTTCCTCCCTGCGACCAGCCAATATAGAAGCTTTCTTCCACCGGAACCAGTTTTGTGAGCTCCACCTCGTAAAATTCATTTAGCGTATCAGTGTACTGTATCTGGAAACTCTGCTGATGAAGCACTTCCCCCGGCAGACCATCGGCATCGGCCCACACTTTGAAAATAATAGAAGAACCGGCCAAATCTCTACCTACGCGTGGGAAATGAACCCGAAAGGATTTTAACTGATCTGGCTGGTTCAGTTCATACCGTTGCGCCACCTGCACATTTCCTGTGCCCAGGAAGCTAAAACCTGCTTCTGCCGTACCATCGTCGTAAGCAAAATAGTCAGCGAAAATGGTTTTGCGTTCGGTGCTGTCGTTTGCGCGCTGCAGTTGGTCCTGTTCTCTGGTATCGAGTCGGATGCCGTGGAGCAAAGTAAAAGGTCCATTCGGTGGCAACGTAATCGCAGCTAAGGTTGGAGTTCCCGTAATCGGGTATTGCCAGGCAGCAGCCGGAATTAGCGCCTGTTCGCGCAAAAAAGTGTCTGCGGTCGCTTCATTTAATAACTTGATATAACCGCGCCAGCTGATAGCTCCCGGTAAGCCACCCAGGTTGTTTGCTGTTGCCCGCACCTCTTGTGCCAGTTCACCAGATGGGTTGGCCAGGAACTGCCTAGCAGGCATGGCAGTATAATGCTCCAGCAGTTTACTTACACCCTCACTGATAGCAATATCGCGTGTGGTGTTCTGCCCTTTGCGGCGGTTCTTATCGAGCACAACGTAATCCAGGTTCCAGACATCAGCCAGGCCATTGCGCTGCCCTACGTTCTGGAAACGGAACTGGAAATCGTTGTGGAAATATCTGGGTTCCAATAAGCCGAAAAATGCCTGTGCAAAGTCAGATACCACGCCCAGCGCCGGCTGTCGCCACACTTCGCGCCAGGTGCCGGTATTGTCTTTAAACTCCAGTTGCAGGTAGCGCAGGTTACTTTCTGTCAGGTCTGGCACGTCACCCAATCCACCAGACTGCCAATAGAAACTCAGGTAAACTGAATCTGTTGGGCTGAGGCCGCCTAAAAGGATAGGCTCTGATGTAAGCGTGTCGGAAGCCCCGGCACCTGTGGAACCGGGAGCATATGGCTGTCCGAAGGCATTAAGACCATCAAAAGAGGCTACATTTATTGTGACAGGTTCAAATGCAAAACGATTGTTGATGAACACGCCCCCATTCTGCCAGCGCGATGGATCAGGCACCACCTGGGCGGCGGCAAAGTCATCGAAGAAAGGAAGAGAAACTGCTGCAGCTGCTGCTATGCGCAAAGGCTTTGCTGTTACGTTCCGCTGTGCCTGCCGTACCTCCTGTTGCAGTGGTTGCAGCACAGCCTGTGCCATGGCTGTAGCTCCACTCAGAAGAACGAAAAGAATAAATAACAGCGCATTTCTCATATTCCTGCTTTATCTCTACAACGAAAGTGCCCGCCATTTCTGGCAGGCGCTTGTTCTTTTTTTCTTTTGTGTTAGTCGATTCCCTGTACCGGCTCCTCACCAGCTACCCAAAGGTCTACCAGTTCACCCACCCGAATTTTAGCACCTACCTCGGCAAAAGGGCGCTGTTTCAGCACGGTGCCATCCGGTTCGTTGCTGCCCTGCACATAAATGATGTTTCCGATTTGAAGCCCCTGCCCTACCAGCAGCACAGAAGCCTCGTCTACTGGCATTCCGATTACTTCCGGCACTTCGAACTCTGTATTTCCCAGGCCATCACCCACATGCAGATCTACTATCGAGCCTTTCGGAATCATTTCGCCGGGCTTTACTTCTTTGCCATTCACAAATTGCTTCAGCACCGCGTTCTGCTGCAGGTCAGGCACTGGGGTAATCTTTCCTTTCTTCAGGTCGTAGCTTTTCAGGATGAGTTCCGCATTCTTTACCGAGCCGTCTATCAGCTTCGGCATTTTAATCATCGGCGGATTTTTCATGTTCACGCTGATGTAAATTTTACGGTTCTCCTTCACACTAGCTTCCGGTGCCGGGTCCTGCGTCAGGATGGTGTAAGGCGCTAAATCAGAGTTATAGCTGGAGTCATTGATGAAGTACCGCAGGCTGTGTTCTTCCAGCAGATCCTCCGCATCTGCCAGTTGCATGCCCTCTATCCGTGGCACCGCAATGCTCTCACCGTGGTTGGTAGTGGAAGGCAGGTAATAATAAAAGAAGCCGATTATCAAGGCCACCATCACAACTGCCATCAGCAGCAGGTGTATGAGAACACTTAAAAAAGATTTCGCTTTGAACATGAGTTTTTGTGATTGTTAAATTGCCTGGTTGTTGAATTGTTGTTGCTGAGTTGCTAATCGTTTCAACCGTTATTTCCAGACATTCAACTGTATATTTTTGAATTTCTTACTCTACATTTTACTTCCGCTGACACAGTGCCTGGTGGTGAAGACACCATTAAAGGCAAAAAGCTACTTTGTCATTGGTACCAAAGGTAGAAACCTGAATTTCTTAATGCTTTCATTATATATCAGATTCCTCCCTTTGGTCGAGATGACAATCAACATTGCCTGCCGGATATGGTAAAAACACCACCAAGGGCAAGCTATAGGCAAAACTTTCTAACTTTATTGCATCACCTTCATACGGTTGCGTTCTATGCCAAACTGCAGGATCCGGTTGATGAAGTCGTATGGTTTGTAGCCGTTGATGGCGGTCTGGTGGAAGATGCAGGTAGCCGGGGTCATACCTGGAAGAGAGTTCACCTCAATGATGATGGTCTCCACCTCGTCGTTCTCCAGAATGCGTACAAAGGCATCGATGCGGGCGTACCCTTCTATCTGCAAAATCTGCGCCACACGCCTCAAATCCTCCTTCACCTTATCTGATATCTTCTGCCGGCGTTCCGGGTCAGCAGCATAACGTGCCGGTGTAATGTTTTGGCCTTCGCCCGCCAGAAACTTTTCCTCCAGAGAAAGGACCTCCCCTTCTGCCAGCGCTTCAGAAGCCTCGAACACCTCATAATCTACTGTGCCATCAGCGCCATACTTGGTAAGCAGGCCACCTGTTACCTCGAGGAAGTGCTTCGCTCCATTTCTGGAAATCAGAGTTTCTACCAAAAAGCCTCCTTTGTTGGGAAACTCCTCTTTGAAACCAAGTGATAAGGTGCGAGCACATTCGGTGTCCAGTTCCTCCAGTTCACGGAACATCAACGTAGAGAAAGCCTCTAACTCGCGGCGGTTCTTAATTTTCTTTACTGCAGAACTACAGCCATCATCCGCAGGCTTGGCAATGAACGGATAAAGAAACTCTGCCTCTATACTTTGGAAAAAGGCCTCTTTGTCATTCAGCCAATCTTCCTTGAAAGCCATCTGGTGTTTTGCCACCGGCACGCCATGTTTGGCAAGTATCTCGTTGGTTTCATACTTGTTGATGGTGATGCGGGAGGAACGGATGCCGGAACCGTTGTAAGGGATGTGCAGCTTCTCCAGTTCCGTCTGCAGGGCACCATCCTCGCCGGGGCGGCCGTGCAGAGCAATGAACACGGCATCCACCAGGTTTTTCAATTGTGCATATGTGATGCGCTGCGGCTCCTGCAGGCTGCGTCCGGTGTATTTGCGCGTGATGCTCTCCGCTTCTTCTATTATCTGCGCCAGTACCGGGTGCGGCTTTCCACCTTGCTCAAAGTACTGTATCTTCTCCTTGATATCGTCTGCATTGTCCTTCAGCATGATGTTTACAGGGATAGTATACAGACGATGCGACTCGTTGCTGCCCGTCAGGAAGATAGGCAGCGGCTCATACTTTGTAGAAGAAGATAGCTTTTCATAAATGTTACGGCCGCTCTCCACAGAGATGTGTCGCTCTGAGGAGTAACCACCCATAATCACACCCACCCGTACTTTATCCTGGCGATGTGCCTGCTCATCTCTGATAGCGCCATCCAATTGCTGTAGCAGTCGCGTGAGCTTCACGGTGTCCTTGCCGGACTTCAGGCGCTCAGCCACCGACGTACGGATAATATAAGTCAGGAACTGCGATGGGTTGAGGCCGATTTCAGCTGCCTGATGGAAGAAGAACGACGACGGCAACATACCAGACGTTGTATTCGGGTCGTTCAGGAATATCTCGCCGCTTTCTGTGATAAAGCCATCTAAACGGGCATACACATTAAATCCGAAGTTTTTATAGAGTTTGCTGCAGGCCTGCCGGATTTCCTGGATCTGCTCTGTCGGTAGGTTAATAGGCGTAATCTTGCGGCTCAGGCCAGGTAGGTATTTGGAACGGTAATCGAATACCTCGCTGCCCTTCACAATTTCGGTTGGAGGCAAGGCCAGCGCCTTCCCTGATTCATCCTGTACCACGATACAGGAGAACTCCTTGCCTTTGATGAAGGCCTCTACCAGGATCTGCTGTTCGTGCTCAATATTCGTGAGGGTGATGCTGTCGGTGTCAGGTTTACTGAATGTCTCGTTTATGTGCTTCAGCAGTTCTTCCGGGTGGTACAGGATAGTACCATCCTGCAGGAGCACCGGCATCCCAATTCCCTCCCGGATGTCCACCAGTTGGCGCATGCTGGCCACCTGCTGCTCCTCGCCTAACGCCAGCCACTGGCTCTTCTGTATGGTTTTGGTGAAGAAGCTACGCTCTACGCCTGCCTCAAACAGGGCAAAATCATTTTCCTTGATAATAGAAACACCAATAGAAGAACCCTGATGCGGTGCCTTTAAGACCAATGGCAGGCCCAGTTTCTCTACCAGCTGCTCGAATATTCTTCCGCGCTTTGTCTTGTCAGACCAGTCGCTGTATTGAATTGTGCTGTAATCAGGCGCAGGGAAGCCGTGCTGCTTCAGCATCTCTTTCTGCGCAGCCTTGTCAATGCCTATCGCGGAAGGCAGAATACCAGAGCCGGAATACGGAATATGGTACCACTCCAGCAGTCCCTGTATACTTCCATCCTCCCCATAAGGGCCGTGCAGTGCCAGGAACGCGAATTCGAAGTGCTGCTTAAACTCATGCGGCATCAGGCGCTTGCCCGCTTTGGCGATAATGGCATCCTGCTCGGCAATGCTCAGTTCGCCCAGCGACTCCATGTATATCTGCAGGCCGTGCTCCGTCTCCGGCAGGGCCTCCACCGGCGGGTAGAAATCCCGGATAGTGCCTTTGTAGATATACTGCCAATCCAGTAATATAAAGTTGCCGAGGCTGTCCACGAATACGGGAACGGCCTCAAACAGGGCTTTATCTAAATTATCATAAACCGTACGGCCTCCTGCAAACGAAATCTCACGCTCACGCGACGGCCCACCGAAAATTATTCCTACTTTCATTCCTGCAAAGGTAACAAATTTAGCCACTACTTCTGCAACACGCAGTTGCTTGTGAAGCTAACGATTTTTGATGTTTTAACGGTTTATTTTCAGCATTCTTTGAGCAATTAAGAGGTTTAAGAACAAGTAAATTCAGCAAATACTCCTCTCTTTTGTCATCCTGCAAAGGATCTTGTGGGCAAGCCGCAATAGCTTAACCTCCCTTCTACCAAGTTTCTTTCAGAATGACAGTTTGTTTTATCCTTTTTCATTCATTTGTTTATCCCCTACAAGATTAGCTCCCAAGAGGGGAATTTCAGCATAGAACGAAGATTCCCCACCTCGGAGAGGTTAGGGGTGGGTTCTTTTCACACATAGAAAGTCGCAACTTGAGTTTTATGTTAGAATAGGTGATTTACAGTACTCCAGCGTATACTACTTCTCCTGAATACTCCACCTCCCCTTCCTTCCATGGTGAATATCTATTTTTACTATATTTGCTACAGCAACAAAAATCTCTAAATAACGAACAACGAGTATCGGATAACGAAACCCATTTTACTTCATGAAAACCATAGACCAGTATAACTTTGCCGGAAAGAAGGCATTGGTGCGCGTGGATTTTAACGTGCCTCTCGACGAAAACTACCACATAACCGACGATAACCGCATCAGAGCGGCAGTGCCTACTATCCAGAAAATCCTGAATGACGGAGGCGCCGTGATACTGATGTCGCACCTTGGCCGGCCGAAAGGCGGCCCTGAAGACAGATACTCGCTGACTCACCTGGTAAGCCGCCTGAAGGAAGAATTTAACACCACCGTAATGTTCGCCAACGACTGTATAGGTCCGGAGGCTGTTACACTGGCGAGTGCCCTGAAGCCGGGCGAAATTCTGTTGCTCGAGAACCTCCGCTTCCACAAGGCCGAGGAGAAAGGTGATCCTGATTTTGCAAAACAGCTGGCTGCCTTAGGCGATGTGTACGTGAACGATGCCTTCGGAACTGCGCACCGTGAGCATGCCTCTACAGCGGTGGTAGCGCGTTACTTCCCGAACGACAAGGTGGTGGGCTATGTGATGCAGGCCGAACTGGAAAATGCCCGCCGTGTGCTGGAGAATGTAGAGCGGCCTTATACCGCCATTATGGGAGGTGCCAAAATCTCTGATAAAATCCTGATCATCGAGCGGCTGCTGGACAAAGTGGACAACCTGATTATTGGAGGCGGTATGTCTTATACTTTTGTAAAAGCAGATGGCGGCACCATCGGCTCCTCGCTGGTAGAAGAAGACAAAGTGGATCTGGCGGCACGCTTAATTGCCATGGCCCGTGAAAAAGGGGTGCAGCTGATGATTCCGGTAGACTCTGTGGTTGCCGATGCCTTCAGCAACGACGCAAACATCGACACCTGCCTGAGCCATCACATCAAACCAATGTGGATGGGACTGGATATAGGCCCTAGCGCCCGCGAGCAGTATGCTGCCGTTATCGCCAACTCAAAAACTATCCTTTGGAACGGCCCGATGGGTGTATTCGAGATGTCAAACTTCTCTGTAGGCACTGAGGCTGTGGCCGAGGCCGTAGTAGAAGCAACAAGTCGTGGGGCATATTCATTGATAGGTGGCGGAGACTCTGCTGCCGCTGTAAACCAATTGGGCTATGCCGACCGTGTGTCCTACGTATCGACTGGTGGTGGTGCGCTGCTGGAATACATGGAAGGTAAAACACTTCCGGGTGTTGCTGCCATTGAGCGCAACGATTACTAAGCTTCTGCGAATAAGATATAATCAGAATTAGGGAATCCCCTGCTGCTGCTAAGTGACAGGGGATTCTCCTTTATGAAGGAAATCTGCGTAAGTACCAATGCCTTTTACTTTTTCACATCCAGCCATTGTTTTGCCATGCTGTTACCTACCCCAGAGATGGCGCTCATTAACAGGCCTGGTTGCTGGCAGCGTAGTGCCGGATTTTGAGATGTTCCTGCGGATGAAGGCTTTGATCACGTTCAGCCATACCTGGCACAGCATTTTCTGGTTTAATCTGCCTTTAGCCCTTGTGCTTTGCTTTCTGTTTCATCTTTTAGTGCGAAATCCGCTCATTAGTCACCTTCCTCTTTTCCTGAAGCAGCGGCTAAACAGTTTCAAAGGCTTTAACTGGACACAACATTTCCGTCAGCAAACCCTTGTGGTGGTTGTTTCCATACTCATTGGCATTCTCTCACATTTCTTCTGGGACAACTTCACACACCACTATGGCATATTCCTTCAGTGGTTCCCCGCTTTGGCACAGGACGTGGTTTTAGGTGAATACAGGCTGCCCCTGTACTTTTTGCTTCAGATTGGCTTCTCTGTACTTGGTGGGCTTGCGGTGCTCTACGCTATGCTGCTTCTTCCTGTAAAAAGAACATACAACCATACATATCAGACGCTGAAGTACTGGGTGCTGCTAATAACCATTACTTTACTCATCACTGCTATCAGGTACATGACTGGCTTAAGCTTCAGCTATTTCCCGAATGTGGTTGTGGTTCTCATTTCTGCCGGGTTACTCAGCCTGCTGCTAACATCCTTCCTAATCAGGGACAGGTAAAACTGATTTCCCTCCCAACTACTGCTGATTCATGCTTGCCTTCGTGCTAAGAGCTTTCTTCGGGATGAGTTCTAAGGTATAGGCCATTCCAAGATATGTACCCTCACCCATGGTCATCATTCACTTCCAGCCAGTAGCCGTCCGGGTCCTGGAAAAACACCTGTCGGATGCCATCGGATCGATGATTCGGTGTTCGGGGGTCTCCTGCAAAGTTTCCGTAAGGGATGTGCAACTCGTCGAGGTTTTCCATAAACTCATTTAAAGACGCAACACTGAAGCAGAAGTGGGTGTTCTTTTCATGTTCCACTGCCTGTGGGGCACCCTCTATCAGGTGCAACTGGCTGCGCCATCCGGTGCTGAACCAAACATGCAGGCCGTCTTTGAATGGCTCCGGTATCTGGCGAAATTGCAGGACCTCCTCATAAAAATTCACACTTCGGTTAAGGTCGTGCACATAAAGTGCAATGTGGTTGATGGTAGCGGTTATAGGATGCATAAAGCAAGTTTCTTGGCTCCAGCGCCTGCGGTTTGCAGAAACTGGAGCCGTCACACAATGAAATGCCACAAATTTGAGACAAAAAAGCAGGCAATACAACTAACTACTCCACTCCTGGTAAACACTTCAGCCCATTTTTAAGTATTTCATGTAACAAAGCTGCCGTGGGAGAATTTACTTTCCCATGTACTGAATATCAACGTTATTTCTTGCTGTTTGTCTTCTCCTAAATCCTGTTTCTTATGCTACTATCTGCGACAAATAAAATCCTGAGAACAGTATTTGCCTGTTTTCTTGTGCTGGCCAGCCGCTCTGTTATGGCCCAGGAGCCGGTAAATACAGCGAACCGTGAAGTAGTTTTCCAAGGTGTCAACGTCATACCGATGGACAAGGAGCAGGTGCTCCAGGACCAGGTAGTGGTGGTGAAGGACGGCGTTATCAGCGCGATGGGCAAACCCGGTAAAGTGAAGTATAGCAAAGATGCCTTGGTTATAGATGGCAAGGGCAAGTACCTGATGCCAGGGCTGGCGGAGATGCATGCCCATGTGCCTCCCGTAAATGAACTGGAGTCGATGGAGGAAGTGCTGAAGCTTTTCGCACTGAAGGGCATCACGACCATCCGCGGTATGCTGGGCCACCCGCGCCACCTGGAACTGCGCGATAAGATTCAAAGTGGCCAGCTTATCAGCCCCCGCTTTTATACCTCAGGCCCTTCCTTTAACGGCAACAGCGTGAAGACACCGGAAGAAGGCGCTGAGATGGTGCGCCAGCAGAAGCAGGCAGGATACGATTTCCTGAAGTTGCACCCCGGCCTTACACCGAAAACATTTGCAGCCATCTCTAAAACAGCCAAGGAAGTGAACATCCCGTTTGCCGGCCATGTGTCCTATAACGTGGGTGTCTGGCGCGCCATTGAAAGTGGCTACGCGTCTATTGACCACCTAGATGGTTTTGTGGAGAGCCTGGTGCCGGGCCTTGACACCATTCCGGAGCAACAGGCAGGTCTGTTTGCCATGTACATTGCGGACCAGGCGGATGAGACCCGAATCCCGAAACTGGTGAATGGACTCCGGGAAAACAATATTTGGGTGGTTCCTACGCAGGCCCTTGCAGAGCGTTGGATTGCAGCCGACAAAGACCCGGAGATGCTGCGCAAGGCACCGGAAATGAAATACATGGCACCTAAGACATTAGATAACTGGGTATCTACAAAAAAGAACCTGATGCAAAACCCAAAGTATGATGCGGCGGAGATTGCAGACTATATAGACCTTAGGAAAAAGTTGATTTATGAAGCAAACAAGAACGGCGTTGGGCTGCTGCTTGGCTCTGATGCGCCCCAGGTATTTAATGTGCCGGGCTTCTCTACGCACCATGAGTTAAAGTATTTAGTGGATGCAGGACTCACCCCTTACGAGGCCCTGCGCACCGGAACCGTGAACGTGGGCCGCTACCTGAACCGCCCGGACATCGGCACCATCAAATCAGGGGCCGCCGCAGATTTAGTTTTGCTGTCGGGCAACCCGCTGGAACAGATTGAGAATACGCAGAAGATAGAGGGTGTACTGGTTGGTAAGCGCTGGCTTCCTAAAAGTTATATTGAGGAGGAGTTAAAGAAATTAGAGAAGCGGTAGTACCTGTTCAACTTCCAAAACCTTTATCAAGCTAAAAGCCCCTCCAACCGGAAGGGCTTTTCATTTTCTACACTTTAAGTATAGCTTATGCTTTCTTCGGATTCAGGATATTCTCAATCCTGAAAATAGCGTCATCTATATGATACCGGCTGAGGTCGTTGTTGTAGCGGCTTTGGGCACTTCTCAACTGTCGCTGCAGCTTTACAAGCTCTCCTCTAACAATAGAACGGATATCGGACTGGCTGATTTCTACTGGCGTTCCGTAGTTGCGGTTGCTACGGGCCGGCTCTGTGTTCAGCAGGTAATTCATGCGGTCGAGGTAAGCCTTTTGCAGGTTTCGGCGGTAAATGTCGATCTTGGCACCGCTGTAAATTTCGCTCCAGATGCCGCGCTGCAGCTGGCGCACCATGTCCAGGGCATTGTAGTTCACCTCATTCACCTCGTTCTCCATCAGGCGTGCCATTCTGTCTGCCGAAAGCAGGTTGTTCAGGTGGCGCTCCTGCAGGTTGCGGATGCTCTCCACATAGTTGGCATGGTGAATGTTACGGCTGATGTTTGTCTGGTGCAGCCACTCCGGCGACGTAAAGGCATTCTTCAGTAGCCAGTCCATCGACTCAGCCTGTGTTTTGCCTGTTACAGGTGTGAATATGTACCCTTTCTGCTCCGGCTTCAGGCGGCTTTCGTGCACTCCACCCAGGTTGGTGACCACGTGGCCGATGTAGCGGCTCCAAACGCCGAGCAGTTCGCCGTAGAGCTCTTCGAGGTCGTTGTAGTCATTCGTTCTGGCTGCTGTCCACTGATACAGGTTAGGGGCCACGCGCTTCAGGTTTTTCAGGCCATAGGTGCTGGACTCAATCACATTGGCGCCTATACCTTCTGTCTGGCTTTCCGGATCGTAGCCGCCGCTTCCACTGCCGAACTGGTACATTGGGTTGCCTGTTTTCTCGGTTATCCATTTATTCAATGTCGGTACTTCCGCTTCGGCACTTTTGGCATCCGGCAGGTAGCGGTAGCCCCAGTTAATGGCATAATGGTCGTAAGGGCCCAACTGGCGAATAAACCGGATATCTTCATCGCCTGGCTGCGCGATGTAGTTGTAGCGGGCATAGTCCATAATCGTGGCCGCAATGCCGTACTTCTGCGTGAATGCCCCTGATCGAAGCGAGTCTGTCGGATAGGCGGCGCTTGCTTTCATGTTGTGCGGCAAGCCAAGGGCGTGTCCTACTTCATGCGTAATCACCTCCAGCATCATCTCCCCCAAATCTTCAATAGGTGTTTCGAGGGTGCGGGCTTTTGGATTGGCAGCTCCGGTTTCCAGTAAGTACCTGTTTCTGTAAGAGCGCAGGTGGTTGTGGTACCAGATAATATCACTTTCAATAATCTCCCCGGAACGCGGGTCAGATACACTCGGTCCAACGGCATTGCGGGTAGTGCTGGCCACATACCTAATCACCGAGTAGCGCACATCTTCCGGGCTGAAATCCGGGTCTTCCTCCGGCGAAGGCGGGTCTTTAGCGATAATGGCGTTCTTGAAGCCAGCTGTTTCGAACGCTTTCTGCCACTGCTCCACACCTGCTTTTATATAAGGTCGCAGTTTGGCAGGAGTGGCTGGGTCAAGGTAATAGACGATCGGCTTCACCGGCTCAACCAGTTCGCCGCGCTTATAAGCTGCTATATCTTTGGGCACTAACTTCCAGCGGCGGATGTACGATTTCTCGTCGGCTTTAAAGGCCTCAGATCCATAGTCAATCTGTTTGATGTTAAAGTAGCCCACGCGGTAATCGTTGATACGGGGCTGCATCGGCACTTTCGGCAATAAGACCATCGACTGGTTCATCATTAAACTGATAGAACCCGTGGCAGAATTGGTGGGTGGCTCAGCAGCCTCATACGTGAAGTCCTGCTTCACCTCTATGTTCTGCGGAAAGCTCTTCATACTAAAGATGAAGCTGCGGGCATCATCCAGCTTATTTACTTTATAGGTCCTGCGCATATCAGCATCCAGCCCGCTGATAGCTTTCACATCGCTGGCGAAGAACTTGGTCACATCAATTACATACGCTGATGAGTCTTTGGACAAGGCAGCGATATCGAAGGCATAGATGGTTGGCTGGTAGTTGTTGGCCTGCACCGAAAGGCTGATAGGCAGGGAATCAGCCGCAACGGCATTATAAGACTTCGTCTTCAGCACGATTTTGTCGTTAAACTTCTGCCACTCTACCATCTGTTCATTTACAGAAGAACCGGCATTCACGTAGCCGCCGCCCAACCCGGACGGAAGGCTTGCAAACCGGCTAATCCACAGGAAATCACGCTTCAGCAGCGAATCAGGAATTTCATAGTAGTACTTGTCTCCTACTTTGTGCACGGTAAAAACGCCCTTGTCTGACACTGCGTCTTTTGTGATAACCTCGCTGTAGTTTTTGATACCGCTCCTGGAGGCAGGTTTGGGTTTATCGTTGTTCTCTGTTTTGGCAGCGGCAGTGGGTTGTTGCGCCGCAGCTTCTTTAGTAGTGGAACAGGATGTTTGGGTGATAGCCACGAGCATGGCAAAACTAATGGCTTGGTAAAGCTTTCGCATTCGGTATTAGATTATTGAAACAAAGAGTAACAGCTAAACTGCCCGGAAGCAGGTTAGCCCTATAAAGTTAAGCTTTATTTGAGAATTAATCCTATACTATAACATAAGGATGCTGTTCGAATTTGCCCTATGTTAACATTCCCATAATTATTTTTCAGGGCTACACCTTTCCAGAAAGGGATATTACCTGTAGCTTTACTTCTGACAATAAAAATTAAAAAAAGCCCCATGCGCTTAAAGTTTTCGGCAGTCTTATACTGCTTGTTTTGCTTTCTCTTTTTTAACAGCTGTATTCCACAACCTGAAAAAGGCACTACTGTTAAGAGCAGTGCTGCAAAAAAGACATTTAATGTTCAGGAGGCTACCATCGCAGACATACACGAGGCCTTTCAGACAGGCACCTGCAGCTGTGAGCAGCTGGTAACAGCTTACCTGAACCGCATTAAAGCCTTCGACCAACCGACCAGGCTCAACGCCATTGTGGTGACGAACCCGGAGGCATTGGCAAGGGCAAGAGAACTGGACCAGGAGTATGCCCAGACAAAGCAGCTCCGGAAGCTGCATTGCATACCGGTTATTGTAAAAGACAACTACAATACCAAAGGATTACAGACGACAGCCGGCTCACTGGCCTTAAAAGGTTTTGCTCCTTCTGAAGACGCGTACCAGGTAAAAGCACTGAAGGATGCCGGAGCCATTGTACTGGGTAAATCCAACATGGCCGAGTGGGCCTTCAGCCCGATGGTGACTATCAGCTCTATTGCCGGCGAAACCCTGAATCCCTACAACCTTGATCATGTACCGGCTGGCTCCAGTGGTGGTACAGCAGCGGCAGTGGCGGCTAACCTGGGTACCGTAGGCTTAGGCACCGACACCGGCAACTCCATCAGAGGACCTTCTTCGCACAATGCCCTGGTCGGTTTCCGTTCTACGCTGGGCCTGACCAGCCGAAGCGGCATTGCGCCGCTGAACCTGCGCAATGACGTGGGTGGTCCGATGGCACGCACCGTAGCTGACGCTACTAAGTTACTGGAGGTAATTGCAGGCTATGACCCAAATGACCTGCTCACCAAGTACAGCGAAGGAAAAGTACCTGAAAATTACCGCCAGTTTTTAGATAAGGATGGCCTGAAGGGCGCCCGTATCGGTGTTTTCAGAACCCTGAGCGAAAAGAACCCGGACCCGCAGGTGAAGGCGCTTTTTGAGCAGGCCATTGAAGACCTGAGGAGACTGGGCGCTGTAGTGGTGGATTCCGTGGAGGTAGAGAACTTTGAAAGCCTGAGCAAGGACCAGTTGTGTTCTATGTTTAAGCAGGACATTAACCAGTACCTCTTTTCTTTAGGTGATGGAGTACCTGTAAGTAGTCTAGAAGAGGTCATTGCTTCTGGAAAGTATGCGCCTTACATTAAAGAAATTCTGGAAGATGAATACGAGCAGGCAGAACACTTTGATGAAGCCACTCATGCCTGTGGAGATGCTTATACAGATCCAAAAAGGATTGCCTTCCGAAATGCAGTGGTAGCGGCAATGGATAAACACGAAGTAGACGCCATCATTTACCCTACCTGGAACAATCCACCTGCCAGGGTAGGAGATTTTAAGGGTTACAAAGGAGACAACAGCCAGGTTATTGCCCCGCATACGGGACAGCCTGCTTTTACAATACCGATGGGCTATACCTATGAAAATCTGCCAGCTGGCCTGCAGTTCCTGGGCAGAATGTTTGATGAACCAACCCTTATCAAACTCACCTACTCCTATGAGCAAGGAACCAGGCACAGAAAGCCACCCTTTCTTTTCTATGGAGACACACCGAAAAGTGCGAAAAATATAAAAATTAAATAAGCTACTACGATTGCGGAGTGGTAGCTTAAAAAGCTGAGCAGCTGTTTATCAGCCCCTCATATTAACACATCATTTTAAAATGGGTAAAATAAGCAAGTATTTCAAAGAAGCTGTAGCAAGGGCTGTAAACTATAACCAGTTTCATGCTGATTTTTTGAGGAAGCTCCCGAAGGAATTTCATCCGGCAGCGAAGCTACAGTTCGTCCCGCTCTTAAGTTCAGATGAAAGAGCAGTCGCCAACAAAATTGAAGCTTTCCGTTCACAGATTCCGAAAGTCTCTGATGCGCAGAAAATAGCCAGCTATACGTCCCCACATTCCGGCTCCTTTAAGAAAGATGCACAAGGGCATGCGCTAAGTGGGGAGTATGTGGAGAGTAATGTGGAAGCACACGTAAAAACAGGCTCCCCAAAGTTGAAAGGTATGCTTCTGAAACGCATAGTGGAAGGCTATGGCGCCAAAAGAGTGCTGGAACTGGGCACAAACACAGGATTCTCCGGGAGCTATTTTATCTTTGTGAATGGTGTGGAACTGACCACAATAGAAGGTTCCGAATCACTGTGCAACATTGCAGATAAGAACATGAGAAGGATATCTCCCAAGTACCGGATCATGAACAACCTGTTTGATGAGGCCATTGATCAGTTAATTCAGGAGAATGCGAAATTTGACTGTGTATTTATTGACGGGCAGCATGAAAAAGAGGCAACCCTGCACTATGCTGAGCGGGTAAAACCACTTATGGCAGCCAACGCCATCTATATTTTCGACGACATTTACTGGTCCGATGACATGAATGAGGCCTGGAAGGAACTGGTTTACACTAAAGACTTTTCCAAGGCAGTAGACTTGTTCTCGGTGGGTGTGTGTGTTCAGGAAGAGAATACCTCGGGCAAAACAGCGCTTTACGATTTGGGCGATTACCTGCCAAGGCCCAATATCTTCCGGAAGAACTGGTAAAGATCTAACTGACACAGGCTCTGCCTGTATTTTAAAAATTATTAACAGAAAAGACAATGGCAGCATATGTGATTGTAGAAGTAGAGGTAACAGACCCGGCTACTTACGAAGAATACAAAAAATTAACTCCCGCCACCATAGCCGCCTACGATGGCAGGTTTATCGTGCGGGGCGGCCAATACGAGACGCTGGAAGGAGACTGGAAACCAAACCGTATGGTGATGCTGGAGTTCCCGTCCGTAGAGCGGGCAAAGGAGTGGTGGAGTTCCCCGGAGTATACCGAAGCCAAAACTATCCGCCACAGAGCTGCTAACACAAAAATGATTGTTCTGGAAGGCTTTGAAGGGTAGTATAAAACAGGATCAGTTCTCTGCGTTTTAATTTTGTAGTCATCACTCCTTATCCTATATACTACCTGTCATTTTGAACGCAGGGAGAAGGCTGTCATTTTGTTATGACCATTTGGGAGCTGGCGAATTAAATATAGTATACCTGCTGTCGAGTGGCTTTGCAAAGCTGCTGCTTGCTTCAAGCCAGATTGCTTTGCCCATTAGCTTTCTCCTTGTGAGGCTCTTGCTTAATAAATTTGCTTACAAGACAGATCTGGAACTTTGGCACTTTGTAAGCACTGGTCTGATGGCATTGCTCGTTGCTCGGTATACCGTGGGCATGCCAACTGTGAAAGCAGCCAAAATAAACCCATCCCAGTGCCTCAAAGTAGTATTAGAAGCTATGCTACGCAGGGCCTGCTGCGCTTGAACTCGTCTCCACGTTTACAACTTTCCTTTTTGATTTCCGCTATAATTAAACTGGCTTGCAGTGTTTCATATACTGTATTTGGCTAATTTTGCCAGAATACGATGGAAGAACAAAAGAATAACCCTTTGCACGGCAGAACCCTGGAAATGATCCTGGTTCAGTTAGTGGATTACTATGGCTGGGAAGAACTGGGGTACAAAATCAACATCAACAGCTTTAACAAGAATCCCAGCATCAAGTCCAGCTTAAAGTTCCTCCGGAAAACCCCCTGGGCACGTCAGAAAGTAGAGGACTTATATATTAGAATGATAAGCAGAAGATAGGAAGCCCTGCATGCTATCCTGATAGTTGAACAATTATCTACCTTACATCTTCTTTACAGTAGAGATGCCGATAGATGGCTTCATTGAATCAAAAGACTGTAATAGAGGCAACAACACCATTGGATAATGCTGTATTGTACTGACTTGCTTTTGTCAGTCTCGTAAGTTATAAAGCAAGTGCCTATTTCAATTACAGCCCCACTCTATGTACCATTTAAGAAACATTTATGTCTGAAGATACCAGCACACGACTAAACAAATTTATCAGTGAATCCGGCTTCTGCTCCAGAAGAGAGGCCGACAGGTATATTGAAGAGAGCCGTGTGACCATCAACGGGAAAGCCGCTAAGATGGGTGCTACCGTAAAAGCCGGGGATAAAGTGGCTGTAGACGGCGAAGCCATAAAATCCAGAAAACCGACAGATAAACCGATTTACATTGCTTTTAACAAGCCCGCCGGTGTAACCACCACCACCGACACAAAAGACAAAAACAACATCATCGACTTTATAGGTTTCCCGAAACGCATTTTCCCGATTGGCCGCCTGGACAACCCGACGGAAGGGCTTATCCTGCTAACCAACAACGGTGATATCATCAACAAGATACTGCGAGCGGGCAACAACCACGACAAGGAATACATTGTAACGGTAGACAAGCCCGTCACTCCGGAGTTTGTAACAAAAATGAGCAGCGGTGTTCGCATCCTAGAAACTGTAACCAAGCCTTGCTTTGTACAGCAGCAGGGCAAGAATGTGTTCAGGATTATCCTGACACAGGGCCTGAACCGCCAGATACGGAGGATGTGCGAGGCGCTGGACTACAAGGTGATAAAGCTAAAGCGCATCCGGGTAATGAACATCAAACTTGGCAACCAGCCCGTGGGCAACTGGCGCTACCTGACGCAGGAAGAAGCTGACACGTTGCACCAACTGGTGGCAGAATCTGTGAATACAGAAGACGCCTCTTATTTTGACTTTGAGGAGGCACCCGAGAAACCTAAACGAACGGCAGGCAAACCCAGAACTGCTTCCGCAAAACCCAAAAGTGGTGGTGCTAAGCCTAAAGAACCTTTTGTAAATCCAAAATCAGCTTCTTTAAGAAAGAAAGGAGCCGCCGGTAAACCAGCCCGAAGCACTGGAAAACCAAGTGAAGGAACTGGTAGAAGCCGAGGCGCCACTGGCAAACCGGGAACAGCCTCTGGCAGGTCGAAAGGCCGGAGCAGGTAAAAAGGCTGGATTATCAAAAACATTTCTCATCCCCTGCCGCTCACAAGTGTCAGGGGATTTTTGTTAAGGTTGATCTTAAGCCGTAAATTTTTCCTGATAATCTGCTATATTGGTTATATAGCGCTTCAAAAAGGGATTAATAGCATTAACTAAAGTATGAGAAAATAGCTTAACCTACTTATCATCATTTCATTTGTAGTCTCCATAAGCTTTGTATTTGGAGTCATTCATACCATGGTAAGCTTAAAATATGAGACTGATGCTCCAGGCGATTGCATATCAACAGTAACAGGCATAGACTAGTGCGACGCTATAGAATTCAACAAGATAGCCGCGTTGCTCAATTTTCTCTTTGCCACCTTAATAGCAATCTATAGATCATTCTTCTTAAACCGGAAAAGCTCTGGGGCCTGATCTGTGGTATAAGTGCTTTCAGTTTGTAGTAGCTCCTATCCCCAAACTATGGATGTGCTGAACGAAAAGTTAAAATTATCCTCGCTGAACTTAAACTCAGGTACAGCTATACCTCGCTCGCTCCTGTACAACGTTATAGCCCATACAGAAAAGAATCATATGAAATACTTAGCGAGATTAATTGCCATTGTGTTGATTTTAACGGCTTGTTCAAAGCAAGAGGAACCCAGAGATATCTTTATCGAAGGGTTTGTAAAACATGTACCGAATGGAAAAGTATATCTCACACATGCTCACGACTCCAATATGATTCTGGATTCTACCGAAGTAGAAAATGGACATTTCAAGTTTAGGTTAGAGCTGGATTCTTCCTTTGTGCCGTTTCTGGCAAGTATTCATTATCGTGACAGTACATTTACTGAAAACAACATGATAAGAGGAATATCCTTTCTTAATACAGCACAGTCAACCAGTAAAATGAAGTCTGGAATTTCCGCTTTTTTTCAGGGAAGAGAAAGCACCACGATAAAAGCAGATCCAGCGACTCCCAATTCCCCTCCCATGTGGACGTTTCATCTGGTTACTGGTGGGAAAGACAACATGCTATACCAGAAATTCCTGAACAAGGGATTTGGAAATATCGGTAGTTCTGACTCCACCGAACGTTCAAAAAGGCTAAGTTATTTCGGAAAAGTAATCAGGCAAAACTCAGGCTCTTACTTCCTGTTGTCGCAACTTTACGAAAACAAAGTGTCTTATACAGAAGAAGAACTTAACAGCTTGTTATCCTATTTTAATAAAGACATCCGGGATTCAAGATCAGGGAAGGAGCTCTACAGTTACCTAGCCAACAGGCCGGGCCGGAACAAGCCTTATCCCAATCTACTCCTCACCAACTCTATAAATGAAAAGCAGAGAATCTTAAATCCAAATGCCCGAATAAACTTGTTGGTGTTCTGGGCCAGTTGGTGTGGACCTTGTCGTCAAGAAATACCAGCTTTAAAGGAATTGCACCAGACATTCAAAGATAAGGGCTTAAATCTGGTCAGTATTTCATTAGATAGAGATTCTGTTAGCTGGCGCAAAGCCCTGGCTAAGGAGGATATGGACTGGCAACAGTATATTGTAGGGAAAGAACAGATAGATGTAGTTCAACAGCAGTTCCATTTTTCCGGTATTCCATTTGTAGTTCTAACTGATAATTCGGGCAGAGAAATCATAAAAATGCTCGGCTACAATGAGAACAATGTTAGAAAAATCAATGCAGCTATTAGTAAACATATAGCAAGCAAATAATTACTGCCTCCCCCATCAGGTTAAGCTTTATCTTTCTTGGATGAGGAGGAACAGTTCAGTTGATAAATACTACGGGTAACGATGTCACATCAAAAACGCTTTCCTGAGACAGGCTTCCATGAAAAGAATAACAATTGATAAACTGAAGGTCTACTACAAGTACCATGGAGACATGGACGGTTTTGCCAGAAGTGGTCATGAAGCTGAAAAGAGAACCATCGATAGTGATGATTGGAGCTTTATTGATGAATTGATACAGAATCTGGAACTAATAAATAGTGGACCAATCTCTGAAGCATTTAACCTGCGCATTTTAGAAGAACTTAAGGATGCAGCAGACGAAAATGCTTTTGATTTGTTGACAAAAAGGTAAATTCATCCTTTTACACTGTTTGGCCACGTATGTCTATTCTTATTTCCGCCATCTTAGCAATTACTAGAAACCACCACATGCACCAGTTCACATCTTATACCAAGCAGTTCCTTCCCCTACTCTTTCTTCTCTTAGCTGTATTTCCTTCCATCGCACAGGAAAAGCAACAGGCGCCTGACGATCTGAAATTATGGTTCAGCCACCCTGCTGCTGACTGGAATGAAGCGCTGCCGGTAGGCAATGGCAGACTGGGTGCCATGGTATTTGGTGGCGTGGCTTCTGAAAGGCTTCAGCTAAATGAAGAGTCTGTGTGGACAGGCAAGCCCGCTGATTTTGTACACCCGGAGGCGCGCGAAACGCTGCCGAAAGTAAGGGCCCTGCTGTTTGCAGGCAAGTATGCGGAAGCGCGGGAACTGGCCCAGGAGAAAATGATGGGCGACAAGAAAGTCCACAGCACCTACCAGACGCTGGGCGACCTGCAGCTGGATTTTGGCCCTGTCGCGAAAGACATCTCCAACTACCGACGGGAGCTGGACCTGGAAACAGCCGTAGCTAAGGTGAGCTACAGCGCAGGAGATGTAACCTTCACTCGCGAAGTTTTTTCCAGTGCCCCTGACCAAGCCTTGGTGGTGCGCCTTACGGCCAGCAAGCCCGGCGCTTTAACTTTCGGAATGAACCTGAGCAGGCCCGGAAACAAGGCAAAACTGGAACTCTCCGGAGATGAAATCATCATGAGCGAGCATGTGGGCGATGGAACGGGCGTGAGAATGGTGACACGCGTAAAAGTGCTGCGGGAAGGCGGTACTCTACAAGTTGCCGGAGAAAACATCCGTGTAGAAAATGCAGATGCCGTGACGCTCCTTTTAACAGCCGCTACCGATTACCGGGGCAGCGACCAACTGGCAAAAGCCGCTACACAGTTAGCTACCGCTGCAAAAAAAGACTACGAGTCCCTCAAAAAGGACCACATAGCTGATTACCAAAAATACTTTAAGCGCGTTGATTTGCACCTGGGAATCACCGACGCAGCTTACTTCCCAACCGATGCCCGTTTGGTGGCCATGCAGAACGGCAACATCGATCCGCACCTCGTCGAGTTGTACTACCAGTTTGGCCGCTACCTGCTCATCAGCAGTTCACGGCCGGGTGGTTTGCCTGCTAACCTGCAGGGCATCTGGGCCGATGGCCTCACTCCTCCCTGGAGCGCCGATTACCACATCAATATCAACATACAGATGAACTACTGGCCGGCAGAAGTCACCAATTTATCTGAAATGCACATGCCGTTCCTGACTTTCTTAGATGCGCTGCGCCCTGATGCCCGCAAAACCGCCCGAGATATGTATGGCGTTAAAGGAACGGTGGCTCACTTTACGACAGACCCATGGCTTTTCACTGAAACCTATGGCGAGCCGCGTTGGGCAATGTGGCCGATGGGCATGGCCTGGAGTGCACAGCACCTGTGGGAGCATTACCTGTTCACAGAAAACAAAGGGTATCTGAAAGAGCTGGCTTACCCTGTCATGAAAGAGGCCGCTGAGTTCTGCGTCAACTGGCTTGTAGAAAACCCGGAAACAAAGCAACTGGTATCAGGGCCTTCCATCTCGCCGGAAAATACTTTTAAAACAAAAGAAGGTGAAGTAGCCACTATGGTAATGGGGCCGACAATGGACCACATGATTATCCGAGATTTGCTGCAAAATACCATTGCCGCAAGCAAGGAACTGAATAGAGACGCCGCTTTTCGCCGCCGCCTCGAGAAAATTCTGACGCGCCTGGCACCTACCAAAATCGGCAGCGATGGCCGAATTATGGAGTGGACAGAGGAGTTTGAGGAAAATGAACCTGGCCACCGCCACATTTCCCATCTCTTTGCCCTCCACCCGGGTCGCCAAATTACAAAGCAGCAGCACCCGGAGCTGATGGAGGCAGCCCGTAAAACCATTGACTACCGCCTGTCGCACGGAGGCGGGCACACCGGCTGGAGCCGCGCCTGGATCATCAACTTCTTTGCCCGACTGCAGGATGGGGAGGCAGCGCACGAAAACCTGCTGGCACTATTACGCAAATCCACGCTGCCAAACCTCTTCGATACCCATCCTCCTTTCCAGATCGACGGTAACTTTGGTGCCACAGCCGGCATTACCGAGATGCTGATGCAAAGCCACGCCGGGGAAATCCAGTTACTACCCGCACTGCCTTCTGCATGGCAGCAAGGCTACATTCACGGCATCGTGGCCCGTGGTGGCTTTGAGGTAGATATAGACTGGGAGGCCGGTAAACTGAAGCAGGTAAAGCTAATATCAAAGCTGGGTAATACCTGCCAGATCCGATACAACGACCAGATAATTACGCTGAAAACCGAGAAAGGCAAAAGCTATACACTAGATGCTAATTTAAGGCAGCTTTAAGCGCCGTTACTCTCATTCCTGTTTCTTTATCCTGAGAAAAAATCTGGCTTAGCTTTCTAAGAACAAAACGGTTTGGATTATCCTATTCCTTAAACTCCAGTATATCGCCGGGCTGGCACTCCAGTTCGCGGCATATAGCTTCCAGGGTAGAGAAGCGAATAGCTTTGGCCTTGCCTTGCTTTAAAATAGACAGGTTAGACATGGTAATCCCGACGCGCTCCGACAACTCAGTTAACGACATTTTTCTTTTCACTAGCTGTAAATCCAGGTTGATGAGTATGGGCATGGCGTTAAACGGTTAACTCTTGTTCTTCTTTCAGGCGCGCTCCTACCCTGAATATTTCGGCAATGACCAGTACTACTAATCCTACAAATAAAGTCTTCAAGTCAATGTTCAGGTGAGCCCGAATGCCGGAGCCGTCGATGAGAAAGTTTTGCTTCAGAAACCAGTTCACAATAAAATCGTGCACAAAAGAAGTGAGTGGAATTAACATGATCAAAAAGGCTATCAGGCGTAACCGCTGAGCATTTTCGACTATAAAAGGATCGTTCTGCGTCAGGCTTCTGAAAAGCCTGCGCAGGAGATAGGTAATAGTCAGCGAGATAGAAAAAGACACCCACATCGACACTAAATTGAAGCCTATTATCTGCTTGCTGCTTTGATGGTTGAACGTAAGCTTTCCGGAATCTAACTGCAGAGCAGCGGCAGAGATGTTTTGGGCTATAGCAGCAGTAGCCACATCTACTTGCCGGCTTTGCGTTAGGCGCACTTCCACTGTTTCAGGAGTAGGTTCTGTTGTGCCATTTTTCAAAAACTTAATGGAAATGGCAAAAGTTAAAAAGATGAGGAAGAAGAGCTGGATGTACCAGGCAGCGCTGATAATAAATTTAATAAAGGATGCCAGGGAATATTTTCCTAATGTTTTCATAGTGTTTACCTCCTTATATTTGAATAACTACACTAAGGAATAAAATTTTTATTGTAAATCAAAACGTTTTTATTGATTATCGATAATAATTCATTGATAATAAGAACATAGTTATTGTTTATCGGCTATTAAACGTTCTATATTCAACAACCTGGGTAAATAATTATGACATTGAAAATGGAAGGATCAGAAGAGAAAATAATAGCTGCCTACGAAGAAATGGCAGAAAGCTACCATCAGATGATTGAGCATAAACCCCACAATGCCTAATTATGATAGGACATATATGCTAGCTTGATACCTGAAGTGAAAGGAATTAAATTCTTAATGCTGCCTGCGGACCTGGTAAGTATGCTGAAATATTGATGGCACAGGGAGCCCAAGAGGCAGGTAGAGGTGCTCAAAAGGCTGAGCAATCCTGCCAGATCCACTACGGCGATCAGGCCTTTATGCTTAAAACAGCGAAAGGAGAAAGCTACATATTGGATGAAAGTTTAAAGATGGAATAAATTTATTTTATACTGAGATAATTGGAAGACTGGAAGTAGAAATCCGCTTTAGAAACAGTAGCTTTAGCCTTAGATATGATAACGCTGCAGCAACTCCACGTTAAGAGAAACAAGTAAAAATGAAACACTTACTAACCGCCTTCTTTATACTACTAGCAATTGTCGCTAAAGGGCAGAATTTTGAGCAGCTAAAGGAGGTAGGAAGCAATGATGCCGTTGCGTCCGGGCAAGCCGTGATATATGGCAACTTCATACAAAGACTAGGTTTTAGCAGCGGTGGCTTTCCTCAGGATATCAGGATAGTTAATGTGGAAACAAAAGAAGCGTTTGCTTTCAGAGTTAAACCGACTTTCAAATCTGCAAAAGAGAATACATTTACCTATGCACTGGAACCAGGAACATATGCCATATTAAATTATTGGTGGACTCAAAGTAAGTGGTACGGTGGTAAAATCTTTACCGAGCCAATTTTGAAAGGTGTCGACGCAACTGATGATTCTGATAAAAGGGTTAGTTCCGGACAGATTAATCCAGACGAAATAAAGTATTACGTTTTTACTGTGGAACCTAACACTGTGAACTACTTAGGAACATGGCATTTTGATACCGGACTCGTCTCTTTTACAGATGATAAAATTCAATTTGATGAAATGATAAAAGATAAGTATAAAAGACTTGATCTTTCCACAGCCAAAACTGTTTTGCCAAAATGATTAGGAAGAAACATAGAGTACCCTTCAGTCTCAAGGAAGGCAACCTTCAAATAAAAGACTCTTCAGGTATAAGAGGCAATCTTCAGTAATTTCCCCAAATTTGCAGCAGCAAAAAGACGCTTAACTCATAAATATCAAGCTTATGTATATCAAGCCATTCCTGATTTTTATCTTACTGGCAGTAACTTCTTTCTCCGCACAGGCACAGGCAAAACAGGATGAAGCATCTGTTCTTGCTCCTGTGAAGCTACAGCTAAAAGGCTACAACAACCGCGATATCGACACCTTTGCAAAGGCTTTCAGCGATACGGTGAAAGTGTACCGGCAGCCGGGTGTGCTCAGTTACCAGGGCAGGGAGGAGTTACGGAAAAGGTATGGCCAGATGTTCGCGAACACGCCTGAGCTGCACTGCGAAGTGGTGAACAGGATTATAGCAGGCAATGTGGTGATTGACCATGAGAAGGTAAGACGCAGCAAAGACCAGCCCCGTTTCGATGCTATTGCGGTATACAGAGTGAAGGACAACCAGATTGTGGAGGTAACCTTTATCTCTCCTGATAAACCTCAATAGCGACAGAAGATGAAGGAAACACACCACCGCGATAAAACCTTTGATAAAATCAGTTACGCCAACAAAGCCGTGTCCGGGAGAGAGTTTGAGGCCTGCACCTTTACCAACTGCGACTTCTCCGGGAGCAACTTTTCCGGCAACGACTTTATCGATTGCCGGTTCGAGGGTTGTAACCTGAGTAACATGCGGATAGATCATACCGGACTGAAGCAGGTTGGTTTCTACAATTGCAAAGTAATGGGCGTTGATTTCAGCTCCTGCCAGGAGTTCCTGTTTTCAGTAAGCTTCAGCAACTGCATCCTCGACTTTGTTTCTTTCTTCAGGAGGAAAATCAGGAAAACGACCTTTGATGGCTGCAGCATCAAAGAAGCCAACTTCACGCAAACAGATTTGTCAGGCTCCTGCTTTAGCGATTGTGACCTGAGCCGAACGATATTCGACCAAACGATACTGGAAAAGGTAGATCTCCGGACGGCCAGCAACTATTCCATCGATCCGGAAACAAATAAAATCAGAAAAGCAAGATTCTCCCTCACAGGCTTACCAGGTTTATTAGAAAAACACGCTATTGTGGTGGACTGACCATATAAGAAATCACAATCCAAAGCTTTTATACAAAGCGTCGTATAACAGTGGCATACACTACTTAAACCCTGCCCCTTGATCAAAGAAGCCGACCCAGACGATATTGACGATGTTTTTGAGTTGTGGCGTGAATTGCTGGACTTTCATCAACCTTACCACCCTATCTTCAAGTACAAACCGAACAGCGAGCAGGAGCAAAAAAAGGAGCTACTGGTCAGGCTGAAAGATAAAGACACACGGTTTTTCGGGTATGTGCAGGAAGATGAATGGCAGGGTATGATCATAGCGAGTCTGAAACAGGCGGCACCAGGCTTCAAGCTTTCTAAAAAAGGCTACATAGCCGAAACAGTGGTGAAGGCGCACTATAGAGGCACAGGTATTGGTAATGAGCTGTTCGAGGCTGCTAAAAACTGGTTAATCGATAAAGGAGCCGACCACATTGAGCTACAGGTATCAGTAAAAAATACAGCTGCTATAAAGTTCTGGGAAGTACAGGGCTTTACTCCTTCCACGCACCACATGGTACTCGATGTTTCTTCTAAGGCTAAAAAAAGCTAAACTGCACATTTAAACTTTCCCTGACATGCGATATCTTTCTTCTATAGCATTATGCTTCAGCAGCCTTCTTTTTGCAGGATGCGCCGCCACACAGCAAAGTACCCACGACCTTGTTATTACGAATGCAAATGTAGTGGATGTAACAGCAGGAAACGTGCGTCCTGGCCAGACACTGGTGATAGATGCAGGCATCATTCAGGAAATCTCTGGTACGGAGGCAGCAAAAAAATATAAGGCAACCGCCACCATTGATGCACAGGGTAAATACGTCATACCGGGTCTTTGGGACAACCACATTCACCTGCGCGGAGGTGAGGCACTGGTAGAAGAAAACAAGAACCTGCTCCCCCTCTTTATAGCCAATGGCGTAACGACAGTACGCGACGCCGGTGGCGACCTCTATCCTGCTATCCGGCAGTGGCGAGACCAGATAACAGCAGGCGAACTGGTTGGCCCCCGCATCATCACGGCAGGTCCTAAACTGGATGGACCGAAGCCTGTTTGGGAAGGTTCTATTGAGGTGGCCACAGTGGCTGAAGTACCCGCCGCACTGGACTCACTGCAGCGTTTGGGAGTAGACTTCGTGAAGATTTATGACAGCACCATCTCCAGGGATGTTTTCCTGGCTATCGTGAAAGAAGCGGAAGCAAGAGGCATGATGACCGCGGGCCATATGCCTTTCACCGTCACCCTGGGCGAAGCTATCGACAGTGGCCTCGATATAACGGAGCACCTTTACTATGCTTTCAAGTCCGGTTCGCCGCAGGAAGATAGCATCACCACCGTAGTTCGTACCAGCTCCCAGAGCGATAAGCCCGTTGGCTTCTATACCACTCTCAACTGGCTCTACAACTCTTATGATGCTGGTACTGCCCGGGATTTTTTCCAGCGCATGGCCGAGGCTAATACCGCCGTGGTTCCAACCTTGCACATCAGTGAGGTGCTGGACAACCTCCACCAGGATGATCACAGCAACGATGAGTACCTCGCATACATCGGAGATGGTATTGAGCAAACTTATGCCCGCCGTATCAATAGCGCCAAACGCCGGTCAGCAGAGTCCGTACAGTTTTCTAATAACCTGAATGCGAAGTTCCATACGTTGGTGCCAGCTATGCAGGCAGCAGGCGTCACTATACTCGCAGGCTCCGATGCTGGCGCCTTTAACTCCTATGTGTACCCGGGCATTTCGCTGCACAAAGAACTCGAGCAGATGGTAATAGCCGGCCTCACTCCTGCCCAGGCTCTCCGCACGGCTACCATCAACGGCGCTCAATTCATGGGTAAAGCAGAGCAGTATGGGACGGTAGAACAAAGTAAAGTAGCTGATTTGGTTATATTGAACCAGAATCCTTTGGAGAAAATCAGCAACACGCAGAATATTAACACTCTAATTGTTGGAGGTAAAGTGTATACAGCACAGGACCTGCAGCGCCTGCTAAACGAGGTGAAAGACAAATAAACTCATGTAGCTACATTATTTTCCTGGAATTATTTGGAATTCTAAAAATCAGCTGCCAATTTTGCATCCGTAAAGTCAACTACCCATCATAGTATTTGATTTATAAAGAAGAAGGGAGAGAACAGGCTCTGTGAACTTCTAGCAACCAGTTAACAAACCAGGTGCTACATCCTGCCTAAACTATTTAGGGCATATAAATTAGCATTCATGAAGAATACCTTTTTATCACGTTCTACCGCCCAGGTAGCCTCTTTTTACCGGTTCAACTCCATCGGTAACACCTCGTTATTTACTACCTCCACTTATTGTTGTTGCTGTTGTTGCTAGTCCTGCTGCCCTGGCTGTAGGTGTAAAGCTCTGGCATTTCGCCACTTTATAACTCTCTTTTGCCAGCATCAGCAAGTTTCAGGAGTAGCTGTGGCTTGTGTTTCCGTACATAACATAGTAGCGCCTCACTCCATTAGAACTATACCTGCCGCTTTGCATGCAGCAGGTTTCAATTAGAAATTCAAATTTATAACACCGGCTGCCTACTGCAGCTTTATACATAAACTTAAGAGAAATCCTATGTCAACTTATTCATCAGATAGACCCATCGCCATTTTCCACGAGCACCCGGACTGGTTCCGCCCATTGTTTAACGAGCTGGATGCCCGTGGTATACCGTATGAGCGCCTGAACGCGGCCGAGCATACCTACGACCCGGCACAGATAGAACTGCCTTACAGCCTGTTCTTCAACCGCATGAGCCCTTCAGCTTACCTGCGTAACAACGAGCAGGGCATTTTTTACACCCTTGGCCTACTGGCACAATTAGAGGCCCGCGGCATTCCGGTGGTAAACGGTTACAAAGCTTTCCAGTACGAGACATCAAAAGCCCTGCAGATTACCCTGCTGGAGCGTTTGGGCCTCCCTTACCCGAAAGCCCGTGTTATCAACCACCCTTCCCAGGCAGTGAAAGCGGCAGAAGGCTTGCGCTACCCGGTAGTGGTAAAGGCAAACATTGGTGGTAGTGGTGCCGGCATTGTGCGCTACGACTCTGCCGAGGAACTTGCCCAGGCCGTAAAAGCCGGAGAAGTAAAACTGGGTATCGACAATACCGCTTTAGTGCAGGAGTACGTGGTGGCGCGCGGCGGACACATTAACCGCGTAGAAACACTGGGTGGCAAATACCTTTATGCCATCAAGGTGTATACCAACGGCGAAAGCTTTAATCTCTGCCCTGCTGATATCTGCCAGACCACAAACGGTAAGGAGCTGACTCGCAACGCCTGCGCCCTGGATGCGCCAAAGAACGGCTTGAAAGTAGAGGCATTTACGCCAGAGCAGGAAGTAATAGATGCCATTGAGCGTATTGTGCAGGAAGCGGGTATTGACGTGGGTGGTATTGAGTATATGGTGGATGAGCGCGACGGCCAAATTTACTACTACGATGTGAATGCCCTCTCTAACTTTGTGGCAGACGCTGTGAACGTGATTGGCTTTAACCCGCACGAGCGCCTGGTGGATTACCTGGAGAAGAAAGCACAACTTAAACTACAGGAGGCATAGCATGGAGTTCGGATATTGGTTACCTGTTTTCGGAGGATGGCTCCGGAACATTCCGGACGAGGGCATGGATACCTCCTGGGACTATGTCAAAACGCTGGCGCAGAAAAGTGAGGACTGGGGCTACAGCCTCTCCCTTATCGCGGAGCTGTACCTGAATGATATTAAAGGCCAAGCTGCTCCTTCGCTGGATGCCTGGTCTACGGCGGCGGCCCTGGCAGCTGTTACGGAGCAACTGGAAATTATGGTGGCGGTGCGGCCTACGTTCCACAACCCGGCACAGCTGGCCAAGCAGGCGGCAAACATCGACCTTATCAGCAACGGCAGATTATCGCTGAACGTGGTATCGTCGTGGTGGCGTGATGAGGCTACCAAGTACGGTATTCACTTTGAGCAGCACGACGACCGCTACGCGCGCACCAAAGAGTGGCTGGACGTGGTAACGAATGTGTGGGAGAAAGACCACTTCACGTATGAGGGCAAGTACTACAAGGTGGAGGATAACATTCTTCAGCCAAAGCCAGCCAAAAAGCCTTTCATTTATGCAGGCGGTGAGTCGGAAGCAGCCAAAACAATGATCAGCACGCAGTGCGACGGCTACGTGATGCACGGTGATTCTCCTGAAAAAATAGGGGAACGCATCGCTGACATGAGCCGCCGACGTGAGCAGCTGGGCCTTCCGCCGATGAAGTATGGTGTGGCCGCCTACAGCATCGTGCGAAACTCAGAAGCTGAAGTTAAGGAGGAACTGGACCGCATTACAGACGTGAAAGCGTCTGCCGCTGGATACGATAACTACCAGCAGTGGCTGGCGGGCACGCAACTGGAACAGCAGGTGTCGCTGCAGGATTACTCTGTTTCGAACCGTGGCTTGAGAACAGGCCTGACAGGCACTCCGGCAATGATACAGGACCGTATCGGAGAGTTTGAAAAGGTAGGCGTTGACTTCTTCCTGCTGCAGAGCAGCCCACAATTAGAAGAAATGGAGCGCTTCTCTGATTCCGTTATCAAAGCCTTCAACCCGCAGCAACAGTCAGCATAAAAAACTAACACACAAATTATATAACTAATCTAACCTGAACCCCATGCGCCTTTGGCGGATGGGGTTTTCTTTTGAAAGATACTTGAGGCAAGTAGGCTATAATATCATAAAGTGAGCGCTGTGTATTAAGTCATTAATATAAAATCAGTAGCAGAATAACCCACCCCTTAGCCCCTCCCGGGAGGGGAATTTGCATTTTGAAATGCTATTATTGTGCGTGCACTTTAGAATTGTAGTATCAATACGTCGTAAAATTCTATTCAAGTGATGAATTACCACATAACGTTGATGATTAGGCAACTAAAAAGCTTAGATGTTAGGTGTATTAGAATCTAAAGACATTATATATGAATATGCTCTGTCAAATCTATCCTTTTCAAAAAGCGGTCAATCTCAAAATCACCAATTCCCTTTCTGTCAATTTCATCAAATACTGAGAGGAGACCTTTTTCTTCAAGTGGGTTAGTAACTGATTTGATAACTAGTTCTTTTTCTCCGGCTGTATTCCTTTTATACACATGTTCTCTAGTATGTGGGGTATAAACAAAGTTATTGTAGAAGAGTATCAGATAACCTTCCAGCCACAATAATTCTCTATTCCGTTCTTTAGTTACTTCGCCTTGTACAAGTGTCAAGAACTTCTGTTGCAATTGTTCTATAGTTAAAGCTTTTTTTCTAATCTCACTATAGAAACTATCGTCAACAACTTTAAGGTAGACCATAAGTAAGAAAACAGAGGGCACAACAGGTTGTCTTGCATTATAACTACGTAAAGCAAGTCGAGCATGAGCAAATATTTTTTCTTGCTTTCTCAGAGATAAAGAAGTGTCCTTGAATAAAACTTCCGATACATTTAAAAATTCTCTCCCATCAGAAGTGAGGGCATGGTTTTCTCTTCTTATTTCAGAATTAAAGAAGTTGTCAAAATCGAAATAATTATATAGATAATTATAATAGGATCCTTTATCTGGTTCTGGGATTGAATATTCTATGTCAATAAATCTTCTAAGATATTCATCAGAGTCTATTGCGTCACTTCCATAAACTCCTCGAACAGCATTTCCAAGCTGAACTTTATCAATAGACAAGACGAACACAATATTAGGAACTGAGAAGAAGTGCTTAATCTGTTCTAAAATTGATACAGCATAGTTTGGACGACATCTATCTAACTCATCTATAATAAATATAAGTGGTTTAGCTTTATTTACCTTAGAGATGAAGTCTGATAGGCTATTTCTAAATTCTTTAATATTCTTCTTTTTGTTAGCATACTCATTGACTTCGTTCTCGAAAATATCATTTACCCCTCTCGATACATCCACAATAGCATCTTTTAAGAGCTCTGTGTTTATAACATACCTATCCACAATTGCTTGTACCATAATTGGAGCAATATGCTTTGATAACATTGCTGCGTTTTTTAATGCTTTCCCAAACTTAGGTTCATTCGGCTCTTTTGTAAGCGTCTTTAACTCTCCCATGAGAGCTGTCAAAGGATTGTTTTCAAAGTCGTTTTCCCATGCATTAAAATACAACGTTTTGAAATCATCATCTTTTAGCTCCTGCTCCCACATTTTTATGAATGTGGTTTTCCCTGTTCCCCACTTATTATTGATTGCCAAAACAAAACCTGTAGGATGCAAATTGATTATCCCTGTTAAAACTCTTGCATATTTCTGTCGGTCGAGCATACAGTTAGCAAAAGGGTTACCAGGCTCTATTGTAAGTTCACTATGCCTCAAACTCATTGTTATAAGAATTAAGATTTGATGATTTGGAGTGTTACTAGAATCCGCGGCCACACTTAGCTTGTTACTCACTTGCTAATTTTTAACACTAAACGTAATATAGCATATATAATAAGAAGGATACTGTTGTAAAACAAAAAACCGGTTTTACCCTGTTCTTCTGCTAAAACTCTTCTTTCATGAATAAGGCGGAATACTCCTCGTAGCTGGGACAGTGTAGAAAGTAGTCTATAGGTGCTAACATCCCTTGTTTTTCCTAATGTGGCTGCTCCTCTTCAGGCAGCTCTTTGAATGAGAATTCATCTCTTACTCCTCCGCATTTTCCACAAAAAAGGATACTTAGTTTCCAATCGCCATCCATCCTATCCCCAACAATCCCACTACCAAAGCAGCTGTCAGCGCAGGCAGCATATTATTAGAAAGCACACTGCGATAGTCCTTGATGTTGGCAACCGAAGCTGCAGCAATGATATTGAACAGGCAGATGGCGTTTCCTATAGAAGCGCCAGACAGTTGCAAGGCAAGAATGGTGGTCGGAGCAATGTCAAGCGAAACGGCTGTCTCAACCTGGGAGGCGCTGAATACTAAATTAGAGATGGTTGTGCTGCCGGTAATAAAGGCTCCCATCACCCCCACAAACGGCGATACCACCACATACGCCTGCCCCAGCGCACTCATCATCTCCGCAATATAACGCACCATGGAAGGCTGCGTGACACCTGAATAAATCATAAGCTGGGCAATGGCAACAGAAGGAAAGAGGACAACAAACACGTTCCCCATTTTCTTGAGCGGCTCGCGCAGGTACAAAGATTTGCTTTTCTTAAAGTAGGCTACTCCCAGCCCCACCACCACAAAAGGCAGCAAAGGCGATTGCAGCGGCTTGATGGCTCCACGAATGGAAGTGCCAAACATGTCAGGAAAAGCCAGCTCCCACCCTATCCACTGCCGCAGGGGTTCCCAAAGCTTTGGCAGCAAAAGCAAAAAAGCCAGCACCGCGTAGGGCAGCCAGGGCTTCAGGTCGATTTTGCTTCTGCCCCGCCCCAGGTACAGCACCGAAAGCCCCAGCATGGTTAAGGAGTAGCCAGCTCCGGCACCAGCCAGGCAAACACACAAAAAGGGATGGCAAAGAAAGTATAGAGTAACAGCACCTGCTTTTTATGCTCCAGCGGTCCGTACTCCCTGGCAACCATCCGGAACACCAGCAGCAACACCAGTAAACCTGCCAGCACCACCATGAAAGCGGCTATCATGCCAATGGTATTCACCTCACCAGCAGAAAGACCAAGAGGTGCCTGCATGCCAATAAGGACTGGGGTACCCACTGCTCCAAAAAGAGCTACCAGCCCATCAAACAGCAAAACCACCGACACCGAAAGTACCGCACTGAAGCCCAGTGCCATCAAGATGAGCGGCACAATAGCACCTGGCGTACCAAAGCCCGCCACTCCCTCAAAGAAAGCTGATAGCCCCAGCGCCAGCAGGAAAAAACGGATCTCATTGGAAGGATGCAGCCCGTCCAGGGAATGGCTGATCTGCGTGATCATCTCCGTATGCGACATGATGTTGTAGAGGAAGACCGCCCCCAACACAATCATGAGTATGTTGATGGTAGTCAGCAATGATACTCCCAACGCCCCCAGGTATTGATTGAAGCCAGCACCCCAGTAAAAGAAGAGAACCGTTGTAGCCACCCAACCTACCATTACCGCCACTTTCACTCCTCTTGCCAGCGAGAGCACCACCAGGATGAGGATTGGCAACAGGGAAAGGATGTAGATCATGCTTTATACTATGTATGCAAGTATAATAAGAGATAGGCTTTTTATGGAGCGTATTTTATACTAAGACCTAAGGCAGTACCTGATTTTTCAGGGCTTTCCCTTCCTCAAAATCAGAAATGTTCTGCAGCGTTACGGATACAATTCCCTGCATGGCATCGCTGGTGAAGAAGGCCTGGTGCCCTGTGATGAGCACGTTGTTGAAGGAGAGTAGTCGCATGAAGATGTCGTCCTGAATGACGTTTTCTGATTTATCTTCGAAAAACAAGGCTGCTTCCTCCTCATACACATCCAGCCCCAGGTAACTTACCTTTTCTGATTTTAGGGCGCTTATCACCGCTTTTGTATCGATGAGTGCCCCACGGCTGGTGTTAATCAGCATCACTCCTTTCTTCATTTTGGCGAGCGATTTTGAGTTGATGATATGATACGTATCCGGCGTAAGCGGACAGTGCAGAGAAATTATGTCAGACTGGGCGTACAGCGTGTCCAGGTCAACAAAATCTATCCCCAAGGAGTCTGCCTCCGCTGGTCTTGCAATATCATACCCCACCACTTTGCAGCCAAAGCCTTTCAGAATACCAGCCGTTACCAGCCCTATTTTTCCCAATCCTATTAAACCAATGGTTCTGCCGTGGAGGTCGAAACCCATTAATCCATTCAAGGCGAAGTTACCTTCTTTTACACGGTTGTAGGCGCGGTGTGTTTTCCGGTTCAGGGTGAGTATAAGTGCCAGAGTGTGCTCGGCCACCGAGTAGGGGGAATAGGCTGGTACCCTTACTACTTTTATACCCAATGCCGCGGCAGCTTTCAGGTCGACATTATTAAAGCCGGCACAGCGCAGGGCAATAAGCTTTATTTCCTGCCTTGCCAGTTCCTGCAGCACCTCCTCATTCGCCTGGTCATTCACAAAAATGCACACAGCATCGTGCCCTTTGGCCAGCGGTGCTGTGTGACTGTTAAGCGGCACCTCCAGAAAATTTAGTTCGTGATTATACGCCGCATTGTATTGGGAAAAATACTGGCTATCATATTTCCTGGTGCTGAAGAAAGCTACTTTCATGGGAGCAGGTATAAATATTTATAAAAAGATACAAGCAGGAGGCGACGTATCACAGCTTTAGGTTTACAATTGCAAAAGCATATTCGCCTCGCTTTAGTGCAAGTTATACAGCAACCATCTCAGCAAACATGACGGATGCTGTATAAAAAACTGACTATACGCATTTACTACAAAGCTTATGAAATCAGCTCGTATCCACTATCTAAAAAATGCATAAAATCAGGGTTAATCTTTCCTGATGAACAACTATATATACTGCTCGATTATTCTTTAATTGCTCAGACAACTGTAACGCTATAGGTTGGATGGCCTTAGTTTCCAATCCCATCTTACACAACAAAGCCCGGACTGGGCACGCACCTAATCCGGGCTTACTTTAAGGGTTAAAGCAATAGGATCGGGTTACTATAATTCTGAAGCAGCCTGCCTGCTGCCGTTTAGGGTTCTCTCTAACATGTTATGTAAGACATCGAAAGAAACGTGATGTAGCTATATTTATCTTTTCACCACTTTACCGAAGCCACTGATATTCGTGCTTACTACTGCCGGGTTACCGTAGTAGTAGACCTTTCCACTTCCGGAGACATCTGCAGTGAGTGATTTGCTGGCCCTTACTTCAGCTTCACCAGATCCGGATAAATTTACCGTCACATCTTCAGCTGCCAGGTCTGCTGTAGCTGCCCTTCCAGAACCAGACATATTTATTTTTTGCATTGCTGTTCTGCCACTTAGCCACACCTCTCCGGAACCGGTCACGCGAGTGATTACTTTTGATGCGTCCAGCTCCAAATCAATTTTACCTGAGCCATTTACCTGCACAGGCAACTCCTCTACATCCAGCTTATTTTCGCTGTTTATAAGGCCAGAGCCGTTCAGGTACAGCGCCTTCACTTCAGGCATGGTGATGTAAACCTCTACCGGCTCAGCCCTCCGTACACAGCTCTCATGCTCAATCTCCCACTTTCCGTTACGCACCTGTGTGCTCAGGTCACTCAAGATGTTGGATTCACCTACCACTTCTACCTTCTGCGGTTCGCCCTGGGTGATGTATACCTTGAAGTCACCATTGGCTTCCAGTTCGCTAAACGGCTGCAGGGTCAGGGTACGGCGCTCTTCGTTTCCGTTTCCTTTGATACACTGCACATCATCACAGGCACTGAAAAATAACATGCCACATACTACCAGCGGCCACTGAACAGCTTTACCTGATTTCGACAAAAGGTACTTTTTCATGTTTTACTTTGGTTTATCCATAGTTCAAAAAGAAGAGTCTGAAAATAGCGGAAGCGTTGCAAGGCAGTTATGTTATAACTTTAAAAGACTGTTATATTATCGGTAAAGCAGGCTTATGATGGGTAAGCATGGCCGCCACATAAGGGAAGGATTAGGTTGTGGAGTGTTGCACCAGTGCTTGTTGACATTATTTTGAAAGAAGACACAAGGGGAAAATCAGCTGTTTATTTGAAAGCACCTAACCCGGAAATACAGGATAACGTGGAAACGTTGAGACAAAGAGGCAAGAAACTGGTTGCAAACCAGTAGTGTTACTCTCAAAAAAGCTCTCCTACTCTGCCGCTTCCAGTTTCCCGCTTTCCCTGTACTTCAATCGGCCTACTTCTACCAGTTCACGCACAAGTGAAGTCACTGTTTCAGCGTGTTTGGGCTCGAACTGTTGCACCAGTTCTTTTGGTAGCCAGGCCTGCGCTTTCACCAGTGTCAGCAGCTTTTCCCGAAGGGCTTCCTGTTCCGGCCTTTCCCGCTCTTTTTTGCGCTCTGCCAGGCAGTAATCGCAGATGCGGCAGCGGGCGTCTGTTATCTCTCCAAAGTATTCTAAAAGCAGCTGTGTCCGGCAGCGGTGGCTAGCCTCTACATAGCGCCCCATCTCTTTGGCCTGCAGCAGTGCTCGCTCCCGCAGGGCAGCCAGCCTTTTGGTGTCCAGGGGCAGGCCGTTCGCATCTTCGCGGGGCTTCGTAAACACCAGCTGCGGCGAATCGTGCTGCGGCTCATACGCAATTACCTGTAGCTTATGCAGGTACTCCAGCTTACGTCGCACCTCCGGTTCCGGCATGTTCAGTTGCTGCGCCAGCCTCCGCTCCGACAGCTTTACAAAATTTGTAAATACCTCGCCTCCATAGATTCGGAGAATTACCCGGATGAACTGATCGTGATCCGGGTTGGCCAGTTGAAACTCGTAAAGCGCCAGGTTGTCTAACAGAAGCATCAACCGTGAGGGCATATAATAGCCCTCGTTCAGCTGCAGGTAGCCTTCTGTCTCCAGCCGCTTGATGGTATGGTGCACCTCCAGCGGCTGCAGTTTATAGTTTTTGGAGAAGTCGGCCAGGTCAAAATCGAAGCTGCTCATCAGGCCGCTGCCCACAGCCAGTTGGTAATAGTTGGCCAGGCACTGGTACACCCGCCGAATCATGGCTATAGATGGATGCGCCTCCTGCACTTTGCGCTGCAGTTCGGCTATGTCGTTCGGCCCGTTCAGGATAACGGCATAAGCATACTTCTCATCACGCCCGGCACGCCCGGCCTCCTGGTAATACGCCTCCAGGCTCTCCGGCAGGTCGAGGTGCACAACCAACCGTACATCCGGCTTATCGATACCCATACCAAAGGCATTGGTGGCTACCATCACCCGCACCTTGTCCTGTATCCAGCTTTGCTGCACCGCGTTGCGCTGCTCGAACTTAAGCCCGGCATGGTATGCAGCGGCCGGTATACGGCGGCTCTGGAGCAATTTGGCTATCTCCACGGTTTGGCGGCGGCTCCGCACATACACAATGCTCTGCCCGGTCATGCGCTGCAGTATCTCCAGCAGACGGTTTGTTTTATCTTCTGTATGGAGGCAGGAATAAGAGAGGTTTAATCTCGAGAAACTCTTCTGAAAGACGTTCGGCCTCGGGAAAGCCAGTTTCTCCTGTATATCCTCCTTCACCTGTTCGGTGGCGGTGGCGGTCAGCGCGATAACGGGCACTTTGGGTAGCACTTCCCGCAATTCCACCAGTTGCAGGTAAGGTGGCCTGAAGTCGTAGCCCCACTGAGATATACAGTGTGCTTCATCTACTGCTATCAGATTTACCCTCATCCGCTTTACCCGCTCCTGGAATAACTCTGTGAGGAGCCGCTCCGGAGAGAGGTACAGAAATTTCACTTCCCCATACACGCAGTTATCCAGGGCAATGTCAATTTCGCGGCGGTTCATGCCCGAATAAACGGCAATCGCATTTACTCCCCTTTTGTTCAACTGCTCTACCTGATCCTTCATCAGGGCAATCAGCGGCGTAATCACGAGGCACAGCCCCTCCATTGCCAAAGCAGGCACCTGGAAGCAGATGGATTTACCACCACCTGTCGGGAGCAGCGCCAGGGCATCCTCCCCTGCCAGCACCGAGCGGATGATCTCCTCCTGCAGCGGCCTGAATTGCGCATAGCCCCAGTAGGTTTTTAGTATGTGGTGGATGTCCTGCAAAGCCTGATGTTTTATGCAGCGAAGATAGGACATAAGAAATCAGACACAAGTATAAAAAGAGGTAAGCTGGAGGCTTCTCTACAGCAGTACACTGATTCACAGTAATCTGAGAAGCCTGAGCACGTTGCTATATTTCTAAAGCAGTACAGGCTCTATTAATAAAAGCAGGCATGCAAAGAAAAAGAAAAGCAGAGAAGTCAGAACATTGGCAAACTTTGGCTGCCGTTTTAATTTGATTTTAAGTTCGCCTTAATCCCCTTTTAATCTTACCGATGGTTCTTGCGGCAAATTAAAATATTCTATGCGATTGTACTTTTTTGCCTGCCTTCTTTTGATCACTTCACTTACAAAGGCGCAGCATCATGTTTTGCCAGATTCAACAGTAAAAAAGCCTTTGAAGTTAGAGCATGCGGAGCCGCTGTACATTGACCTGATGCGGGACCTAGGGGCGCACAAGGGTGAAAAGGAGTGGAACATCGGTGCAGGAATGACAGATAACCTGGCGTATGACCGGTATGAGTTCCTTGTTGAATACGAATGGGCGCCTGCAGATAGGCTGGGACTGGAAGTAGAGGTGCCGGTGACTGTTTTTACTCAGAACAGCAGAGACCTCCGTCCTGAAATGTACCGTCCTTCTGACCGTATCGAATCTTTAAAGCTGGCAGCACAATATACTTTCCTGGTTTCGGAGAAATAGAATACTTCCCTGGCTTTGGGAAACATTACAGAGTTTGAGTTTACTGACTTAGACAGGTTCGGAAAAGAAAACCTTCTCCAGGGGGTGTTGCTCAACCCTTTTTTTGTGGCGGCAAAACGCTGGGGAAACGATTTCCATTCACTTATTTATACCGGCCCCCGCTTAACGAGGCATTTCGGACATAGAGGCATAAGTGCCGACTATGAGGTAAACACCAGTTTCCATTACATGATACCTCATACCAGAAACTTTGTGGGAGTGGAGTTAAACAAGGAGTTTGAAGGAGGGCATTTTGACATGATCATCAGGCCGCAGATGCGGCTGGTGGTACACGAAGGAATGATGGTTGGTATTGTGACAGGTATACCTATTTCCAAAGAAACTGAAAGGCTCAGTTCTTTTGTGCGCCTCATTTATGAACCTTCCAGCAAAAAAAAGCATCATAAGTTTTAAACCTTAGGCCTTGCAGGAATAAATGGTAGCAAATAATGCTGGAGCCTATCTTTCAACGGGGTAGCCTTACAGAAACACCTGCCGTGACAAAATAATCGGTTGCCGCTTTGTTTAAAGCTCTACCTGCCGCTACATCCAACTGAAGGTTTGGGAACAGCATGAACAGGATGCCGCCATCTACAGAGTGCTCTGCCTTGTCTCCAGTCTGCTTATCTCCGAACGCTTCCCCGTATACCGTAAATTTGTCACTTATATCATACCCTAAACTAACTGCATAGCCTTTGATTGATTCTCCCTCCACCCAACCATACATCAGGTTATAGCTAAGGTCCAGCTTTTCAGCCAGAGAATTCTTCAACATAAGCCTAAAAGTAGGATTAGGGTTTTCAGGCCGAAACTGCCGGCTTCCTACAGGCAAGACGACCATTGTCATGAAGGCTGCCTGTGGCCTCAGGCCCTGTTCTTCCCACAGCTTTATCTTGGCACCTACTGTTAAAGGAGCAAAACCACTTGTTCTGAAGCGGCGGCGACTTTCAGCCACAGAATCTCTCAAAGCAGACTGCACCCGTAGCTCCAGCCAGCCCAGCACCCCAATGCGAAGCAGTGCGGTAGGATAAGCTCTTATTTTCTGTTCCACTCCACTTTCCGTATCCTCCTGAAAATAAAACCCCGTCTCCAACTGTACGGTCTTCCGGGGCACAAGAGATGCTGCCTCCGTTTGATCTGGTCTGTCTGTTTCCATTTCCGGCAACTCATACTGTTCCGGCACCTCCTCCTGGCACTGCCCCTGTAGTATAACACCGAAAAAGAGCAGCAGGACCAGGAGCCATTTAAGTTGCCATAATTGCTTTGTATAGGTTCTCTTCATAGTTTAGTATGTAGTGCCAAAGAAACTTTATACGGCTGCTGCTGCACAAGGCATAGTATACGACGATAAAATACTGCACCGGCACACTTGCCCGGGAAGAGGCTTAAAAAGGAAAAGACCTGCCCCTATACAGGAGCAGGTCTCAGAAGTGTAAAATTAAACTTAATTATGCTGCAGCTGACTGACCGTCTTCGCGGTCTTCGATTACTTTTTTCAGTTTCTCAATAGCTTGTGCAGCGCGTTCTTCATCAAAGCGGTTGATGTTGAGCAACATTTTAGTTTTCTCCTGGCGCGTAATAGTCGGGTTATTCAGCAGGCTGATGATTTCCTCTTTCTGCTTTGCCGACGCATACCGCACGCTGGTTGTCTGTTGCTCTTCCTGCGCCACTACCGGCTCACTGTTGGTCGAAGATTTCATTGTTGCCTTCTTCTCAGTTGGCACCGCTGGTTTGGCAGCCTGGTCGTTGCCGCTGTAATCCATTTCCTCGGCAGGTGTTGGCTCGTAACCGGCCGCCCTGATAATCCAGGCGAGAATGTTACGGTAAGCTTTACCAATAGCCCGCGTCTGCGCCATAGAGGCAATCGCGAACTCCTGGTAGTACTTCTTACCCTGCTCACGGTTAGAGCAGATAGCAAAACCAGCACCTACCACCTGTTGGCTGCGCAGGTCAAGCAAGTTTACCTTTGCCTGGTATTTGATTTCATCGTCGGTGCTGATGTTTACCACATGCTCTACCACCGGCAGAATACCGAGGCGGGAACCAGCATACTGCCAGCCTTCCACGTTCACGTATTCTTTGCCCTGTATATTCTGATAAAGACGGTTCTCCTTGATAAACTTTGCCAGGTCTATGGCCAAGTGCAGCGTTTCATCTGACTTAGAAATATCATAGCTTTCAACCTTTGGTTTTTTCTGCACCTTTGTCTCTTTATTATCTTGATTCATACTCATTTAGCTTCTTTTCTTTGTACATATATTAAACAGAGCAGATGAATAAATAGTGCAAAAAATAAGAAAAATATTGTAACTAAATTACCTGATAATCAAGTAGTTACAATTATTTTTCAAAATATTTTCTGCCTACTGCGCTGAGGCTTGGCTGTAGCTAAAAGTTGAGAAAAGGGTGGAATATTGATACGAGATTCAGAGCCAGAAGTATACGAAAGGCTTAAAAATATACAGAAAAGAAGGGTACAAAAATCAGAGAACCGGAGACTCCTGCACAATCAGTCCGTCTTTCATGACCAGTGTGCGATCGGCCATGCCGGCTAACTGCTCATTGTGCGTCACGATGACAAATGTCTGGTTAAACTCACTCCGCAGCCGGAAGAAAATCTCATGCAGCTCCTGCGCATTCTGTGAGTCGAGGTTGCCGCTTGGCTCATCGGCAAAGATAATACGGGGAGAATTAATAAGCGCCCTGGCCACCGCTGTGCGCTGCTGCTCACCGCCCGACATTTCGGAGGGCTTGTGTTTCATGCGGTGCGACAGGCCAAGCATCTGCAGGAGTTGCGCTGCCTGCTCCCGCACCTCCTTTTCAGGCCTTCCAGCCAGAAAGCCCGGCAGGCAGGCATTCTCTAAGGCTGTGAACTCTGGCAACAGGTTGTGGAACTGAAAGATAAAGCCAACGTGCCTGTTCCGGAAACGGGCCATTTCCGTTGCATTCATCTTCGCGATATTCTTGCCATCAAACATCACTTCGCCTTTGTCTGTTGTGTCGAGTGTACCAAGTATGTGCAGCAAGGTACTTTTACCTGCTCCTGAAGCTCCCACAATAGACACTACCTCCCCAGCGGCAATAAACAAATCGATGCCCTTGAGCACCTCCAGCGAACCGTATTTTTTATGAATGTTTGTTACCTGCAGCACTTCTTGTTATTGATTTGTTGGCAATTTGTATTGGCAATTATGCTGCCAAAGCTACAAAACAAAGGGAATACTTTAGCAACGGCACTTTGTTTTTGTATCAGGCAGGCCAATAGCAAGTCCATCAGCCTTTTGCCTCCAGCCCGGATGCTCCCGGCACATCTGACGCGCTGGCGTCTACGGGCTTGGCTTCCAATACATCTTTTACATACAACTCATTGATGAGCACAATCAGCACGGCAAGTATAGGGGCAGCCAGCAGCAGCCCAAGCGCACCCTGCAGGATGCCCAGCAGCACCTGGAAGAACAACAGCAAGGCTGGCGGAAGATCTACTGTTTTCTGGAAGATGATGGGCGTGATAAGGTATGTTTCTATTAACTGAATGCCGCCATACACCAGGATGGTGTAGAGGGCCATCTGCGGGCTGACTGTTAAGCCCACCAGCACAGCGGGCACTCCGGCAATCCAGGGGCCCACGTTGGGAATGAAGGCCAGGAAAAAAGCGATGAGTGCCAAAGCAAAAGCCATGGGCAAGCCAATCAGGCTGTAGCCTATAGCTGAACTTACCCCTATGATCGCCATCGCAGACAGCATGCCTACCAGCCACGACTTTAGTATATCGTAGCATTTGCCGAGCACCTCCATGATGCGTGACCGGTTCCGTATCGGGAAAAGCTTGGTCAGCCCAACAGTATAAATTTTAGGGTTGGAAGCCAGAAACAAGGCTGTGATAATTACAATCACGAAGTCAGCCAGGAAACTTAAGGTAGTGGAAAAGGCTCCAGACAGGTTGGAGAGCAGTGCATCTTGCTTAGGCAGCACCTTGGTTATATCGTTGGGCACTCTTTCAATGAGCCGCTGCCCCCATCCGTATTGCGCCAGCCAATCCTGCACCTGGTTCAGGGCCTGTGGAATTGTCTGCTTCATTTCCTGTATTTGTTTGCTTACAGTAGGCGCCACCAGCCAGAATGCCAGGATGATTATCCCGAAAAAAAAGAGCACAGCCAGCAGCAGGCTCAGCCCCCGTTTCAGGTGCAGTTTATTTACAATCCAATCTGTCATACCGCAGAAGAGGACAGCCATGAGAATAGCTGCAAAAACGAGCAGGAAGAAGTAACCGTGCCAGCCCAGCATGTAAAAGCCTGCTATTATCAGCAGTACAATCAATGTAGCAATGGCAACGCGTTTGGAGTAGGTGTAAACATCAGGCATAAGCAGCGAATATTTTCAGTTGTTAGTATCTTTATTCTCCCCTACTTACTCTTTCAGGACCGCCCTCGTTACAATAGCTATTTCTTAAAATAGAAAAATTGTGATTGCAGGCGCCCTCTGCGCAACCGTTAAGGGTATATTTAAAAAAAGCTTTTCTTGAATCTCACCTAATAAAGGCTTAATTTCGTGGCGTCCATTAAAACTGAAAGCATGAACATACACGAATATCAGGCTAAAGAGATTTTAAAAGGTTACGGCGTACGCATCCAGGAAGGAATCGTGGCTGAAACGCCAGAGCAAGCTGTAGAGGCTGCAAAAAAACTGACAGAAGAAACTGGCACCAGCTGGCACGTTATCAAGGCACAAATCCATGCGGGTGGCCGTGGTAAAGGTGGCGGTGTAAAGCTGGCCAAGAACCTGGAGCAGGTGAAAGAGATTTCTGAGCAGATTATTGGCATGCAACTAGTTACGCACCAGACTGGCCCTGAAGGAAAGAAAGTAAACAAGGTGTTGATTGCACAGGATGTTTACTACCCAGGCGAGTCTGAGCCAAAAGAATATTACCTGAGCATCCTGCTGGACCGCGCGAAAGGCATGAATGTGATCATGGCCTCTACCGAAGGAGGTATGGACATTGAGGAGGTAGCTGAAAAGACTCCTGAGAAAATCATTAAAGAGTGGATTGACCCTGCTGTAGGGCTGCAGGGCTTCCAGGCCCGTAAAGTGGCGTTTGCTTTCGGTTTGGAAGGAACGGCTTTTAAGGAGATGGTAAAGTTTGTTACCAACCTCTACAAGGCTTATGTTGATACGGACTCTTCTATGTTCGAAATCAACCCTGTACTGAAAACATCAGACAATAAAATATTAGCTGTTGATGCTAAAGTTGACTTAGACGATAACGCCCTGTTCCGCCACAAAGAGCTGGCTGCGCTGCGTGATATCACAGAGGAAGATCCATTGGAAGTTGAAGCTGGCGAGCACAACCTGAACTATGTAAAGCTGGACGGTAACGTGGGCTGTATGGTGAACGGTGCAGGTCTGGCGATGGCAACAATGGACATCATCAAGCTTTCCGGCGGTGAGCCTGCTAACTTCCTTGACGTAGGTGGTGGGGCAAATGCGCAGACAGTTGAGGCTGGTTTCCGCATCATCCTGAAAGACCCGAACGTGAAAGCTATCCTGATTAACATCTTTGGCGGTATCGTACGTTGCGACCGTGTAGCCAACGGTGTAGTGGAAGCTTACAAGAACATCGGCGATATCCGTGTTCCAATCATCGTTCGTCTGCAGGGAACAAACGCTGAAGAAGGCGCGCGCATCATCGATGAGTCTGGCCTGAAAGTATACTCCGCTGTAGTATTGAAAGAAGCAGCTGAAAAAGTGAAGCAAGTATTAGCAGAAGCTTAATTTTAAGTATCGCTTTTATCATAGAAAAGCCTTCCTGTGCAAACGGGAAGGCTTTTTATTTTGTCTCTTCAGACGTCAAATAAATTATTGACTCCCTTAAGACTCAAAAAGGCAAACAGAACCGCCCACCCAGTCGAAATTACAGTTGTAGCGCACGCCTATCATTTTGCCTCTGCTCAGCCTGGCCAGATTAATAGCCAAAGTAGGCGTTTTATCTTCCTCAGGCCACAGGTACATGAGTCTTACCTCGCACTTTACTAAGCCGTCTGGTGACTGAATAATAGGTTCGTAATCTACTTTTTTCTGCAGCACCCAGTTCTCCGGGTCTTTCACGGCCTGTATGTCTTCCTCTGTTACATCGATAATAACTCCCTGACCGGCAAAAGAGAAGAGAGGCTTTAACACGTAATCAGTGAGATCAGTTGGTAAAGTCTCTATTTCGGATAAGAAGCGGGTCTCGGGCACGAACTCACTCTCCAAGAAAGGCATGGTATACTTACTGATGCGGTAAAACCAGTTTGGATGCGTGACCCACTCTATGGTATCCGTGCGCAGCAGGTCTGGCACATGTTTTAAAGCCTCCTCCTTGTTCTCTATTTCATCGAAAATTAACCGGTTGTAGATTCTCTTCACCGGCTTCTCCTCCCCATCTTTTATAAAGTATATCTGGTCCCCTTTCTGTCTTAATTCATCAAGAGAAACGATTTCTATACCGATGTGCCGGGCGGTGATATAAAAGTCTACTGCTGTTTTCTGCTCCCTGGCGTTTATGTCCAGCAGGACGACTTCGTGCGGTTGATGATGGCCAACAATGGTGCGGCGAAGCAAGTCAAAGTATTCTTTCTGGTCCTGCGACTGGAAGTAGGGCGTGAGATGACTTGTTACCTGGAAATGCTTTTTATACTTTTCTGCCAGTTCAGACTGGAAACCATAAAGCGACGGGAAGCCCTGCAGTTCTATTAGTTGGGGCACCATTTCGCCACTTTCATTCTGACAAACAGCAAAATCAAACGTAAGAAAATGAGGGCGTTCGTTTTCGTGGGATGTGTTCCACTCGACCGGAATCGATTTTTCAGTTAGTTCCTTGAAGTCTTTACTGAGAACAGCGTTCACCAGGTCATCGCCTGCAGCTATTAGCTTATCTTTGAAGTCCTGGGTTAAGAAAACCGGCGTTTCCGCTACTCTAAAACTAATAGGTTCCTCCAACTGCCGGTTAAGGTCTGCTAAGAGTTCCTGGTATGCTTCCTGAGTAAACGCGGCATTATACTTTTCCCGTATTTCCTTTACCATACGATGACCTTATTATAATATTTCTCTATTGCTAACGCGCAATTTTCCTGCCGCAGCAACAAAAACTTTAAGTCTCCCCCACCCTCTCTTCAAAGAAATAAACCACGCCGGCAAGACAGGATTTCAGAATCTGCCTTGCCGGTATAAAGCTCTATTATCTAAATCAGTTAAAAATAAAGCTTACCCAACCAGCACAGCGCCGATCGCTTTGTTAAGAAATGATGGAATAATCTCTTTGCGCGTCAGTTCCAGTTCTGTAGGGTCCTCGAGTAGCCGAAGTATTTCAAAGTATTTCTCACCACCATGGGTACTTACAATTTGCTCCATAGTGGTTTCTTGTAACATGAAGTCCTTCAGGGTCACTGGGTCCGCCTCTGGATGAAACTGCGTTCCGAAGAAGTAGTCGTTAAACCGAATCGCCATTATGCAGCGCTCCAAGTTTACATGCGCCCGCTCCTTTTCAATGGCTAAAAGCTTCGCTCCTATTTTCTCAAATTGATTGAAATCCGGCTCTATCACCTGCCACTCTCGGGAGTCCATAGCGAAGAACGATTCATCTACCCCGCTAAAAATCTCTTCCTGGTCCCACTGGTCTGTTTTATAAACCGGAAAGATACCAAAAGAGGGAGAACGTCTTTTTACTACATTGCCCAGCTTGTACTTGCGGCACAGTAACTGGAACGAATGGCAGATAAAGAAACCATGCTTTTTAGCAGCTATAGTAGGGTCATTGTTGATAGCATCCAGCTTATCAATCAGGTCAAAAAAGTTATTCTCCCACTCCGACCCTTCACTATCCACAGGGCTTCCGGGGCCGCCGGTTGATATATAAATATCATAGCTGGTGTCCGGAACCTCGTTCTTGCCTCTTACATCAAAGACCTGATAATCTAAATCAAGCTTGTTATTTGTGCGGTACTTATTTAAAATATCCTGTATGCCCTTCATTCCCTGATTCGGGTACCCATCATACATATCCAGGATAGCAACCTTTATTGACATATAATCTAACTCTCCTTTTAAAACTAAAGCTACAAATTGCACTTTTTTATCAATTGTACAAATACTGTGCTAGTTAAATTTGACACTTTATACGTCAACTCCTACTAAAGTTTGCGAGGTAATGTAATCTACTACATCCGTAAAACTCTGGTTCTTGTTGTATACTTCCAACTGACGGTCTGCCCCCGTGCCGTGCTCCAGAATATGGTGCACATAATTCAACTCTTTGCGGCTTCCTAACTCATCTACCACGTCGTCCACAAAGTCCAGCAGCTCCAGAATAAGTGCCCTGGTGTTTACTTCTATCTCCCGGCCAAAGTCTATCATTTTGCCGTCTATGCCATACCTGGCAGCGCGCCATTTGTTTTCATTTATAAAAGCGCGGGTGTAGGTGATGTACTTCATATTCTGCATCCGGAGCTTGTACAATTTGGCACAAAGCGCCTGGAAAAGAGCCGTAAACGCCATGGTTTCATTTACCAGCATCGGACAGTCGCAGATCCGGAACTCTATGGTATCAAAGAAAGGATGCACCCTTACGTCCCACCAAATCTTTTTGGCATTGTCTATACAATTGGTTTTCACCAACAGTTTTATATAGCTGTCGTATTCCTCTATACTTTGGAAGAGGTCAGGGATACCTGTTCTGGGAAATTTATCAAACACCTTTGTCCTGAAGGACTTATAGCCTGTATTCCTACCTTCCCAGAAAGGAGAATTAGTGGAAAGGGCATATACGTGCGGCAGGAAATACCTAACCTCATTTGCAATATGCAAGGCGATATCTCTACTCTGGAAGCCTACGTGCACATGCAGGCCGAAAATCAGGTTTGAGCGGGCCGCCTCCTGAAGTTCATTCACTATGTCGCTGTACCGCGGGTGGTCTGTTATCAGTTGATGTTGCCAGTGCGAAAAAGGGTGCGTGCCAGCGGCTCCAATGCGCAGCCCCAACTCGCCGGCTAGGGTTGCCACCGTTTTGCGTAGCTTGGTTACCTCCGCGCGTGCCTCATCGGTGTTTTTGCAGATGCTGGTGCCCACCTCCACTACGGCCTGGTGCATCTCTGCTTTCACCTGGTCCTCATATATCTTTTCGGCAGCATCCACAATCTTCTGATCATGCGAGGTAAGCTCCCGGGTGACGGGGTCTACCACCATGAACTCCTCTTCTACACCTAGGGTGAAATCATTCATAAAACGTAAGTTTAAGTTTTACATCATTCCAATTTCCTTTGTGCTTTGCTCTTTTAGCTGGCTATTGCTAGCCCAGCAAGGAGGTTTTGGCACTGCCGGTTTTCACAAATTTTCCCCAGGTCAGGTTATCTGAATCAGGTTTGTGATTTTTGGCCCGCTCAATGGCATAGGAGGCCGCTGTCTCTACCACCCATTCAAAATTTTCCTGGCCTACACTTGTCAGTTCTGCATCTGGCGCAGGGTTACAGAAGTCGATGGCATAAGGCACGCCATCTCTAATGGCAAACTCCACAGTATTAAAGTCATAGCCCAGGTACTGATTCAGCTTTTTAACGTAATCTTCAATTTTGTCCAGGAGCTCTTTGGCAGCCGGTGCTTTACCGTGCTCATACCGTAGATGATGCGGGTTGCGGGGTTCATATTGCATGATGCGGACATGTTCTCCACCAATGCAGTAGCACCTGAAATAATCATCGAAAATAATTTCTTCCTGCAGCATCATGACAAGCTGTCCGGTTTTATTATACTTATCGAAAAAGTCCTGTGGGTCGTGCAGTTTATATACGTCTTTCCAGCCGCCTCCGTCAAATGGCTTCATGTAAGTCGGAAAGCCAACATATTCAAAAATGGCATTCCAATCGAGCGGGAAGCTGAGGTTTCTGAATGAGTTGCTGGTAGTGTCTTCGGGCATGTCGCGGGAAGGCAGCAAAACTGTTTTCGGCACCGGCACCCCTAGCTTTACAGCCAGGGCATTATTGAAGAACTTCTCATCGGCGCTCCACCAGAAAGGATTATTGATAACGGCTGTACCACAGATCGCCGCATTTCGAAGCATTCCTCTGTAAAAAGGGACGCTTTGCGATATTCTGTCTACAATTACATCATACCCAGGTCCCACCGCCTGCATCACCTTATCGATGCGCACAATTTCTGCAGTAATATCCTGCTCTCCTTTTTGGTTGATGCGATCAACAAAGGCTTGCGGAAACGTGTTTTCCTGTCCGAATAGTATTCCAATTTTCTTCATATATAATGTGTTTGCTTTAAAGTAGTGATAAGTAATGCGGGAACATCTCGCGCCATACAGGCCAGTCATGGACTGCGTCCGGCCGGATGTCCAGCCAGTGCGAAATACCTTTTTCGTTTAGTATACCGGAGAGAGCCAGGTTCGATTCTTTGCAGATGTCGTGGTCAGACGTACCCAGTATGATTTTCATCTGCCATAATGCCGGGTCGTTCGCGTTGCGCAGGAAATCAACGGGATTATTGAAATAGGCATCCTCATTATAGAAACCGTCCAGTTGGCCTCTGATGTCAAAGGCGCCACTCATGCTGTACATATGGCTTACCCTGTCGGGGTGTTTAAAGGCAAAGTTGGCGGCGTGGTATCCACCAAAACTACATCCGGCCACGCACACCTTACCCTGACCGGTTTCATGCATGGCCCAGGGTGCTAACTCGTGGTACAACATTTGATCATACCAGATGTGGTTTTTTACCCGCTCTGCAGGATGTGCTTGCTTGTTGTACCAGCTTTGCGTATCAATAGAGTCTATGCAAAAGAGCTTTACCAGTCCCTGTTCAATGAACCAGGATACGCTGTCTGTCAGTTGGAAATCTTTGCTTTCGTAGTACCTTCCCATAGAGGATGGGAAAAGAATAACTGGATATCCACGTTCGCCGTAGACCAACATCTCTATTTCTGAACTGAGCTGCTGGGAATACCACTTATGGTACTGCTCTTTCATGTAGTATTTAATTGGTATTTTAAAGGGTACGAGGCAAATTCCTAATAGGATGTTTGCAGGAGACGGGAGAAAATCTCAGGATAGAGTTAAAAAACAATAAGTTAGGGTTTTATGTTATAAAACAGCAGCCTTAAAAAACCATATTTATTATTATTTCTTATTTTGATTTACAATTTGATTTACAATGTTTTTAGAATATACAATGTCTGAGGTCAACATCAAGGTGGAGAACCTGACGATACCTTCGGAAAAATTAAACCGCGAGGTAGAGTGTGTGCTTTACATACCAGAAGTGGACGGATTGGCAGAGCCCCTGCACCTGCTTCTGGTAAATGACGGTCAGGACCTTGAATCAATGCAGTACGACCAGATACTGCAGCCTTTGTACATGAAGAACCGGATTGCTCCGGTACTAACGGTAGGCATAAAAGCAGGTGACCGCTTACGGGAGTTTGGAATATCCGGCAACCCGGATTATAAAGGAAGAGGGACCGATGCAGAAAACTACCGGCTCTTTGTAATAGAAGAACTCTTGCCAGCTATTCAGGAAAAAACCAATATAGCAGAATTTGCAAGCTGTGTTATCAAGGGCTTTTCCTTGGGCGCTGTCTCTGCCTTTGATATTGCCTGGAGCCACCCAGATATCTTTTCAAAGATGGGTGCCTTCTCAGGTTCGTTCTGGTGGCGAAGCAAGCCTTCTATGAAAGGTTTTCCGGACGACCACCGCATTACCCACAAAATGGTGAGCAGCAGTAAAGAAAAGCCAGACCTGAAATTCTGGTTTGAGGCCGGCACCCAGGACGAGAAATCGGACCGGAACCAGAACGGCATTATTGACTCCATAGACGATACCACCAGCCTTATCCTGGAGCTGTATAAAAAGGGCTACGAGCGCAACAAGGATGTTACCTATATTGAACTTGTAGGAGGAAAGCACGACGTGCCAACCTGGGGTAGAATGATGCCTGAGTTTCTGTTTTGGGCTTTTGGAAAGTAAGCTATTGCAGATAAGCACTCTCTTTTGATTTCAGTTCAACCATAAAACAGAGAAGGCTGCCAATTGTGGCAGCCTTCTCTGTTTTATATGCTAACGAAAAGCTGAGAAATTATAAGTTATAAAGCTTTTAGTTTGTCTTCATCATTATACAGAAACCTAATTTTCCCTTAGACAACTCTTCGCTATACCAGCGCACTCTGTGAAGGCACTGCTACTTCACCCCCTTTTTCGTCTTTCAAACTTAAACCACTTGCAGGTCCACCTCAATGTTGCCGCGTGTACCCACAGAGTATGGGCAGATTTGGTGCGCCTCATCTACCATTTTCTGGGCCTTGTCTTTGTCAACGCCTTTCAGGTCTACTTCCAGTTTTACTCCCAAGGCATATCCTCCATCCTCTTTCTTTAAGAGATCAACATGTGCTGTAACAGTAGACTGCGGATCTAGCTGTTCGTGATGCTTTGCGGAAACCACCAGTAAAGCACTTTGAAAGCAGGCGGCATACCCCGCAGCAAACAGCTGCTCCGGATTCGTTTTCCCCCCGCTGCTCATACCTACCGGCACAGTTAAGGCCATATCAATAACGCCGTCTGATGATTTTACATGACCTTTACGGCCGCCTGTGGCAGTTACCTCTGCCGTATATACTTTCTCCATAATTCTTAAGTTTGTTTTAGTATTTTCTATCTAACTAAAGAGCAAAGCGGAATGTTTTAAGAAAGAAGCAAAGGGCTGTGCGTGAGCAGCCTGTGGCACAAATGAAAAAGCAAGCATAAAATTTGCTGATGAATATTTTCTTTTACCAGCTTAGTTTCTATTTTTGCATCACTGCACCCGTAGTTCAACTGGATAGAATATCGGATTTCGGCTCCGAGGGTTAGGGGTTCGAATCCTCTCGGGTGCACTTTTAATCAAACATGAACGCTGACTATCTAAATGAGGGTCAGCGTTTTATGTTTACATCAGAGTCTTTTAATCAAACATTTTCAGCATTTGTTTGATTAAAAGACTCTTGTGTTTGATTAAAGTTTGATGGCTGGTAATTCGAATTGTTATATCTGAAATTCTGTTAAATCTCCCTTTAAATGCCCTTCCAGTCTACATTTTCTATATCATAAAGCCACTTTCACAGAATATTCTTTTGATTATCTTTCCCTAATCTTTTCTTGAAGGTAACACTCAGGATAATTAACCACACTGGTAGATGTGTGTACACTTAACTGAAACTTGAGTGGACAAATGGAAGCGATTTTAGCTGTTTTGAGGCATCTTCTACTTGACAGCTACTTCTACACTAATTTAAGTTTGTATGTTTATTATAAGCCTCGAAACAACCATCAGCGTACCAGTAGAAGTGAGCTTCGACTTATCCAGAAGCATAGACCATAACATAATCTCAATCTAACATACTGGTGAGCGTGCAATTGCAGGCGTTACCTTAGGATTGATAAATGTTGTAAAAGAGGCATGTAATGATATACTTATAGCTATACAGGTTACTAAAGTTAGCAGTATTAAATAAGTACCTTAAGAAATGTGTAATTTAATTACTCACTTAGAAATGGGATTTGAGCACGAAATCAGAAACCCAAAAACTATAATATGTATTGTGAAAATTCTCTTCATGATGCTGCTAAAGTCTTGACCATTTTGATTTATTAGCTCCAAAGGATACCGCAGCTACAAGCATTATTATTACAAACGAAATTCCAACCATTCCGAAGAATGGTGAGTCGGGTATCCTTGTTAATACTTCTGCTGCAAATGCTGAATACAATCCTATTACGGACCAATACATAAATGAGAAATGCATGTATTTCCACTTATTAGATGGTTTTTTGGTCCATATGGGTATCATTCCCAAGCTAATTGTTATCAGGCTGAAGATAGTTGCATAATGAAAAACTCCCCATCCGTTAAACAGCCTGTAAATCATAAATGAAGTTAGTAACAAGAAGAACATACTTATTACATAAACATACCCTACTTGCTTATGTCGGAGTGTTCCTTTTTTCATGAATAGCACTGATGTCCCTGCAACCAAAGCGACTATTGATGAAATCAAATGGATAAACCCGTATGTATCTCCGACTAAATGTTCCATTTTATATTTCTTGTGAATGCTAACGGATTTGTGCATAAGGTATATGAGACTATCAGCCGAGCCAGGCATTAAAACATTGCAGGCATTATTCTCATTTCAGCAGAAGAACTGTTGGTTTTAATTTGCTCAACGGTGTTGGTCAATTAAGATGGTATTCCCATCTGGGTCCGTTACCATGATACTTGCAGGTCCAGAAGTTTCTCCATCAGCCTCGCTCATTAATTCAATGCCTTTGTTTTTCAGTTGTCGCTGAATTTCTCTAACATCATCAAACTCTTCAATATTACTGGCATTTTCATCCCAACCTGGATTAAAAGTCAAAATATTGCCTTCAAACATTCCCTGGAAGATTCCGATAAGAGCATTGTTATTTTTCATTATGAGATAATTGTGACTCATACTGCCAGCAAAAACTTTGAAGCCTATATTCTCATAGAATTGCTTTGACGTCTCAAGATTCCTGACATTGAGACTTATAGAAAATGCTCCTAATTTCATATTGCTTTATTTTTTTTGTGGTTATGCTTCAGGTAACGGTACCCAACTTTGCAAAAGCGTTGTGTTTTAATACTAATTGTTCGAGGGTAAGTGGCTATTTCATTGCCCACTACTGATACAGGTTCACAGCTACCAACAATCACTATTCTGTTACTATCGGAAATACGATACGTAAATATAAACCATCACATTGGGCGTCTGACAGCATATATCAGTTCATCCATGTACTCACCATTCTTAAAGAACGTCTGGCTCAGTCGTGCCTCTAAAGTGAATCCTGCTTTTTCAAGTACTTTCTGGGAGCCGAGATTTGTACCAAAAGGTCTCGCATAAATTCGGGTGATGTCCCAGTGCCTGAAACCATAGTCCACCATCTGGATAATGGCTTTAGAGACGATTCCCATGCCCCAATACGGCTCAGCCAGCCAATAGCCTAACTCCGCATTTTTTCTGTATATGTCGCTTTGCGGGTGAATGCCGATGCCTCCCGCAGCCTCTCCATTAATCTCTATCGCCATAATGTTTGGAGGCGAATCCTTTGTGGCAAACGCAATGAAGGATTTGCCATTTTCGATACTGTAAGGATGGGGAAAGACGTCAGACATGTTCTTGGCAACATTGTAGTTGTTGGCGTACTTCACCAGGCTCTCTACGTCATCCGATATCCAAGGTCTAAGGCTGAAATCCATTAGTGTGGGCTAACTCATAGTTATTCTTTCACCACTACATCCTCGGGCAGCATAAAATCATCAGCTTTAAAAGGGTGATAGTCGCTAACTCATTACTCCAAAACTTTTCTAACTTCTGTTACTTCTTCTTCACAAAGGTTAAACACAAGCCTATTATCTATCAAATGATATTGCGCATAAAGCCTGACCTCTTCTAAATAGTCAACTGTTTCCTGGTCATTCAAGCAATCTTCCTCTATAAAAATTGAAACAATGTATTTATCATCTTTCTTCTCTAAGAAGATAAATCTTTGGTAATCCTCACCGAAGTAACCAGATTGAGTAAGAGCATCTACAACCTTGTCAACCTCACCATAATAAATGTTTTTAGTATAGTAGACCTCATGCCGTAGCTGACCATAATATGCGGTTGCGGTATTATAGAAAGGGTCTGCAAAATATGCGTATCCAATCAAAGGGAGAACTGTAAGCGCACACCATACCACACCTACCCCAATACAATGGATAACTGAGAATGTTCTCCCTTCCGCAGAAACGTATGATTTGATTTTCTTGCCTTGTACATTCATAGCAATCAACCAAGCAACTCCTGCACAGAAGAGTGGCAAAGCATATCTGTGAGAGGTTACGTATTCAGATAACTTGAAAATTATGATAGTTGCCAGTATGGTTATCACCCATGTGGCTAATACCTTGTTTCTCTGCCCTAAAGTCTTGAAGTTTTCAGCTATCAGGTAACCTGCTGTTAGGGGTCCACCTAAAAAGGTCGCATACCAAATAGAATTGGTTGTGTAAACCTTTCTTTCACTTGTCTGGTTAATCTCATCTTGCTCCATATGCCTTTGCTCACATAATTTTCACCTCTCTATATCTTCATGAATTAACACTTGTAGTTTAGGAAATACAGCCTTGTCTGATGTTATGTTGCTGGGTCAATAGTATAGGAACAGCAAGTTGTTGATTCCACACCTGAACACATAAAAGAAAGGTAACCAAGGCACGAAACTAAGTAAATACTGAAAAATCAGTAATTTATAAAGTAAGATGATTCAGAGGGTATGGCAAGGTTTAGCCCATGATATCTTCCCAGCCTAAAATGGTAAAGGCTTTTGTCTAAATGTTAAATCCATAACAATAGGTTTCGACCTATCCAAGAGCATTGGCTTGGACACCAATCCACCAAACGCACAGGGCTAAGACCTTTTGGCATAAGCTGAACTGGCGTTTTCGGCAAACTTAATAAGAAGCTTACTAAACTGATGCTTAGATACATTCTGAAAAGTAACAAAATTGGCGCAAGCACTTTTGAACTCGTTGAATCCAGGCAATTCATTTAGCAAGATGGGCTGCTCAAAATTAAATCCAGTTCCATAGGCGTTGTAGCGATTTTCATCTTTCTTAACAGTGTCTATTCTGAAGGACGACCATAAATAGAAATCTACCTTTTTCTTTCTACCTCTTGTACCTACGATGAGAAAGCAATTGTCTTCGATTGCTTCTTCTACCATTTGTCTTTTTGTGAAGAAGTATAAGTTATTACGAATGGCAGGTTCAAACTTTATGCTATCAAAATCTTTGCTGTCCGAGTCAGGGAAGTACCCCATCTTGTCTGCATTATGATACTGCATATAGTACTGCACCATCCTTATAGATTCAGTTAAAGTATAACAAACTATGGTAAGTCAATCAGTTAAATAGGCATGAACTAACTTATGCACTGCATTAGCAAATAAAGCCTCAATTATAGCTTCTAAAGAAAGACTTCAGAAAATCTTTTTCTTAATAACGGAAGCCCATCGCTTAACCACCAGTCAGCACAGACATATCCGCTCGACATCCCCCCTTTGTCGAAGCTTTCAATAAAAATCTCTTTACCTGGTGCTAAATCTTCACCAGCTAAGATTTCGAAGGCTTTACGAAATAGTATTACAAACTCTTCTTCATTTTTAGGCTGCTTTTCAGAAGACATATATTCTCGTAAAGCATTCCATAAATATGGGTCTCCCCTTAACCCCCATTGAGGTGGCTCAACTTCAAAAATTCGTCTCATGTATTACTTTGCTCTACTCGTAAGCTTGGAAATATGTGAATTGGTGAATCTTTCACCTACACCTATTCCCAATAAGCTTTATCGCCTTTTAGTTCTAACTGCAAAAGCTTTTCATTATTGATTCTTATGAGTTCTTCGGAAAACTTAAATTCAAACTCTTCAAAGTTAGCCTCACACATATGCCCAATATTTTTATTGTATGTGATATTATCTAAACTCCATGGGATTGCACCAGATACATATGTCTCGTTTTTTGCCAAATAGTTCAATACTGAGTCTAAAGCAAATTCATTCAAGGTGTCGAAATTTATACGCTTAGGATTCCCCACCTTCAAGAAATCATCTAAGCTTCTGAAACAAACTCCTGTTCTCGGTATGATATAGTTCACCAGGTAGTCGTTGTCATAGACGAATATGTCGGTGAACTTGTACCCTTTATCAACCTTTCCAAAGTCAAGTACATCTTCAATCTGTAGCCTTCTTATAGTAAACCGACTCATTATTATTCTGATTGTAAAACTGTAATTTAGTTAATCTAACAATTCTCGTAAATAGCGAATCTGAGATTCTGCATACTTCAGGTTCTCTACAATAATCTGGTTTTCATTTTCACCCACGACTTCGCTGTAGTAGTCTTCATCAAAGTCATGAATCATGTTACCAAAGTCATTGCGACCATTGTTGAAGATTTGGATGTTTGGTGGTCTATCAAATCTTTTTAGTTCTGGTCTTCCTTTGGAAATCATTAACTGCGCATGGCACTTGCTGCCAATCTTTTTCTTCTTGGGTAAAATGGACACTATCTGCTCCATTTCACTTCGAACAAGAAGTTGCTCTACTTCTTGTGTCAGATAATTTCTTAAAATATAAGTATTAGGAAAGAGTGTTTTCTTTGTAACTGGCTGTTCAGCTACATCAGACGTAAAATCTCCTGAACTATTAACAGCTAAGGAACTTCCATCAAGCCACTTTTTTTCAACAATGTCAAAAATCCTTATTCCATTCCTCGCATACTTTCCCCACCCACTTTCTCTGCTACCAAACTTTTTATGTTCCTCTTTTGAGACCAGGCACCCTATACAATTTTCTTCTAAAAAAGATTTTATATCAGTTACCCGACCACTTAAGAGTTCTTCTTTAATATAACTGCGAGTGTGTAGGTGTTCATGCTGAATGTCTACCTCCTTGTCACGGTTTAACACTTGCTCACTTCTGTACCTGCATTTCCACTTTTGCCTCTGCCCTGCTCCTTCAGTATAAAGCCACAGCATTCCATTTAACAGATGTTGCTTTTTGATTTTATCAGACACACTTGGCATTGCATTTAAAATAACATCAATGGCAGAAACAGCCGTGTTTTTATTATCCTCTGGCACTGGTTGATAAGTCGATGTATCGTAGGCTTTCGTACTTAAATTAGTAGGCATAATTACTTTCAAGTGTTAATTAGCATTTATTTTTGTTCGAGTCAAAGATGAACTGATTAAACCCATAGCATCACCTAATACTTTCACAGATGGGCTACTTACATTTGGAATCTTGGCTAAAATCGACTCAAGATTTTCAAATGCTCTACTGACATTTTCGTTATTTATATTGTCTAAAGAAATCTCTTCAACAACCGTAATATGTGGTTCAAAGCAAGGGATTCCATTAGAGAAAAGTTGATATTTATAGCCGACTTTCAATGATTTTTTGTTTTTCCAAAATGTATTATTTTCAATTTCTTCTTTCCATGGAGCAACTATAACTGTTAAACCTTTATTAGTCTCTGCATCTAAGAAACCTTTATCATAGCTGTTCTTTATTTCATTATTCTTACTACTCATAATGAGTTCGTACATTGACTGATAGTCGGCAACTACCTTCTTCAACTCATCTTTACTATCCCTGATTGTTCTTTCTGTTTTATAGTTAAATTTATAATATAAGAAGGCAAGCACGCACACCCATATTAAAGATGTAACTGCTATGGTCAATATTGTTTCTATTTGCATGAATTATTGATTAAACAATGAAAAGAAAGAAACTTACTGATAGAACAGTTTAAATTATTTACTTTCCCAACATGCGTAGCAAGGAGCAATGAAGTGTCGCCTCTCAACTTCTTACTACACCTTTTGCAGAATCCAGTTTTAGTACTCAGGTAGTTGTTTTATTTTGATACATAAAGATTCGTAAAGTAGCTAATATACTTATATTAATATAATAAGTTATACAAATTTTAGGGTTCTTCTTAGTTTGCTTAGGCATACATTGCAGAATGAAGTTGAGCAGCACCAGGAGCAGAAAAGGAATGTTTTGGAGTGGATGAATAGTTTGGGGAATGTAACTTATAGAGAACAGAAGCAACAAAGAACCAATTTTTATAAAGCTTGGCTGTCTTAAAAAAATTCGTGCAATAAATTTGCTTTATAAAAGGTTTAACAGGATTATTTTGCTATATTGTACAGACATAAAATGTTTCTGTATGGAAAAACAAGGCGATGCATTACACCTGATGCACGGCTCCATGTTTGTGCTGCTCGAACACTTCGTTGAAAACACCTACGACCACAGCACCTGGGTAAAAATACTTAAAGAGGCAGGCGTTGAACATATGTCATTTCACATGCAGGAGATGTATCCTACTCATGAGATTTTTGCCATTGTCGGTTGTCTGAGCGAGACCACAGGACAGTCTATTTTTGATTTGATGGAGCAGTTCGGGGAGTTCATTGTGCCAGACCTGATGCTGCTGTACAGCAGGTATGTCCGACCAGAGTGGCGTACTTATGAGATGCTAATCAATACAGAGGAAGCGATGCACGGTGCTGTGAGAAGGGAGGACAACAGAACTAATTCACCAAAGCTACTGGTAACAAAAAAGGGCGTTGACCAGCTTATGATAGAGTATTCGTCCAAACGCAGAATGGCTGGCGTTGCGGTGGGCATTGTCAAAGGGATTGCCAGGTACTTTAACGAAAACGATAAGGTGGAGGTAATGCTGCTCTCACCTGCTGATGCAGAAAGAGTACAAATCAAGGTTGATTTCCTTAGCTGAAGACACTGGAATGGTCTACCACTACTTTAGATAGAACATATGTTTCAAAGACTGATGATTTTCTGAAATAGTAGCGTTAAAGTGGATGTTATTCTTAGAGGTAACATATGGAGCAGTTGCACCTAACTCTTGGTTTATTTTTAGGTTATCGTCAGCAGTGTTGTACCATCTCCACCAAGCACACTGGTGAACGTGCCGTTGCTGGCGTGACTGCTGGTCTGATGAAAAGCGTTGCTTAGGAGTGGAATTGCTTGAAGAACCTATTTTATCAAAAAAGAAAAGCCAAACCCATCTTAGATAGATTTGGCTATAATAAACCAAAGGGTGTATGTTCTACTATTGAACCTCTACTGGTACTGTACAATATCTAAAGGCATATCTATCAACTTCTTCAACTGCAACCTTAACCACGTCAGTAGTTGACAACTTTACGTTTATAGTACCATCTGCATTGACTGGAACAAGACCATAGTTCACATTGCCTTTTGTATATGAGACTGATGAGTCTGCATGTGCCTTTGGTAATACCTCCACTTCTTTTAACACAAGTACTGTTAAGCATGCAGCAATGACTGTCAAAACTGTTTTTGTGTAAAGATCTACTTTCATAATGTTTTAGTTAAAGATTTTATATTGTAAACATAAAAATACATTTATTGTATACAACTTCAATTAATATCTTTTTAGAGACAAATTCTTAATACTGCCAAACCTCTAAAGGAACAATAATTATTTGAAGTCGCTCCACTATTGTTGTAGAAACGTACTGGTTAAAGAGGCGTTGGCATAAGCTGAAATGGCGTTTTCTGCAAACTCAGCATGAATGTTACAGAACTGATGCTTAGAAATATTCTGAAAGGAAATGAAGTTGGCACATGCAGTTTTAAATCACACAAAACCAGACAATTCATTATGTAAAATGGGCTGCTCAAAATAAAATCCTTTTCCATAGGCGTTGTATCAGTTTACATTTCTTTCAACCGTGTCTATTCTAAAGGGCGACCATAGGTAAAAACCTGATCTAGCATTTCTACCTCTTGTGCATACAAACTGTTGGGGCAAACTTGTAAGAGATGGGAACAACTTAGAATACAGGCATAAGCTGTTTACCTCTCATTGTTGTAGAAGAAGTTGGGTTACAAACATGAGCGCACGAGGTATTTCAGATAGTTCTCTAATGGAAATGATGGGTAGTGTTAGTCTGGCAGAGTTTAGTAAATATAAATCTGTAAAAATTATTCATATTAGAAGTGAGGTTGAAAGAACAGCAACTTCATAGTATAAGGGGTAAGCTTTGTTTTACTACTACATAAGCTGCACAAAAACTTTTACAACCACCACAAACCTGACAATCAATTTCTAGAACATATACTGTACTCCTATATACCAACCCTTCGGCTCCATTTCAAAATTATATTTAATATCTTTTTCTAAATCCGTAGTTGCAGACACCTTTTGCCCTGGTTGCAACTTATCCAAAGTTTGATTCCATGTCCAAATGCCACCAGCAGTGATAGCAAATTTAGCTAAAGGGATAGAAAGACCTCCACCGATCAAGATAAAGGGTCTCGTTTTAGTAGGATCTACGCCAATTTGAGCTAGTGGTGAAATCATTCTTGAACCTTCTTCGATGCCAAAGTTCAAAAAAAGCGCAGTTACAGCTGTACTTCTCTCTATAGTATCTTGTTTTACTACAAAGCTATCATCGCTATTAGATAATCCGTAATTTGTAAGTTCTGTATTAGCATAGAAAAGTCCTGTACTTACGGAAACGTTAATGAAATCATATTCTCGAAATGATAATTCATTTTTTATAACTACATCTTTTTTTTCTAGCTCATTAGTAGTTGCCTTATATTCGAATTCTGTAATAGACACAGTTGTTTTCAAAACCTTGCCTTCATCAAAACTAACTTCTCTTATTCCAAAATAACCTTCTTGATCTTCTGACTCATCTTCAATAGACTCCTGAAGTAGATTTAAAACAGGTTTTATCTTAGTCACTAAATCTCTGTCCGTATTTACACCTTTTGACACTTCATCAAGAAAATCTGAAACAATCTTTTTAGTGTAGCTATTTAAGAGAACATCAGATATTGACAAAGCTGTGTTTGACTGAGATATAGTAGATCTCAATTTTTCAATCTCATTGAAAGATGTTTCATATTTACTCAAATCACTATTTACTAGTTGTACTGCTAGTTCTACTTGATCTGGATCTTTAATGCCAATTAAAGTTTGGAAATGTTTACCTATTTCATCAGATATAGAATTTGTAATTTTTTTATCTAATTTTTCTAATTCTTTAGATAAATTACTAATTTCTTCTATCTCTTTTGGAGTAAGTGTATTTTGCTTATCCCTTAGAAGTATAAACAACAAAGTTAAATCTACATTGTTGAAACCACTCGGTGAAGGCACGTAAATACCAGTAGAACCAGCGGGAGCAGCGGCAGGATTAGATTTAGATAAAGCTTTTGAACTTTCTGCTATATCCATATTTAAACCTGCTGATCTAAATGGACTTGTTAATATGTTAACAAACTCCTTAACAGCTTCGTCTCTCTCATCATTATAGGTTGTATCTTTCCATTCATAAGTATATTTGATAGGATTCAACCATTTAAAGTAAAGATTATTGTATCTTTTTTTAAGAGCAAAAGAACGTTCCTCACCTACTGGTTCTTTATCATCTTCTCCATCTTCAAGTGTAAAATATTTTAGTTTTTCATCATGAACTAAGAAGTATAATCTCTTTTTATCAACCTTATTTCCTTGTGATGGTATTACCCTTTGAGCAAAACCTTCATAACATAACAAGCTAAGAATTATGACTACTAATAATTGTTTCATATAATAATCTGTTATATGGTAAAAGGCATTTGGTTATCAAAACTAAAATTCTGTTTGCCTATATTCATTAGATTAGGTGACTGATCTGGGAACGAAGAAAACCTCATCAACAATGTTTTATGCAGCATTGCATAATTACCTCTAAATTTTCCACCATTTAAAACAAGTTTTAAAATTCCAGTAAATCTTCCATTGAAAGCGCCATCCTTAGATTCTTGATTATCTTGGCAAGCCGATAACAATTTTACATTGGCAGCTATTTGGTGTGATTTGACGATTTCTAAATTTGAAATTAAGTTATCATAGAAGGCCTTATTATTAAAATATGTAGATGCAGCTATTTCACTTGGCAAAGATTTTGATTTGTAAGGAATGTTAATATCTCCATTAACTAGACCTCTTGCTTTTACTACAGACCCACTATGACAGCTATCTGATATTACTAATATTCTTACATTATCCTTAAAATGGTACCAAAGATAATATAACTCATCATCTAGGAACTCCCCATCATATAAGCACCACGTTTCATCTAAACCATCATTTTCTTCCGAATTAAAATCTGGTAGTTGACCACCATGACCAGAATATGTGAGAAGGAAGATGTCGCCACTTCTTAAAGTTGCTGATGCTTGCTGTATTGCATGAATCACATTATTTCTGGTAGCATTACTTCCTAAAAGTTTAGATGCATGATAACCATAAGCAGAAGCAATCAAATACATATCATGTGCATCATACTCAGCTGCATTTAAAATTTCATTCCAACCGCTATAATGAGACGGATCTACAGCATTAAGTCCTATGTGTAAAGAAATTCCAGAAGCCATATTTATTTATTCAAAAGATTACCACAAACTATATCATAATGGATGTTACACCTTCTGCTAATAAAATAAAGTTATTGTGGTAGAAGACGTAGTAAAAGGAATGTTCTCCTACATAAGTAACACCATAAAGTATAAATTAATATCAAAAATTTACCTAGTAATAAACCTTTCCAAGACTGCTGATTATCTTTTCCTGCTTATTTTTTATTTAAAAAGTAACATATACATATTTAACAACTTCATAAACTTATTAGCATATAAAAATATAGTACACTATAACCATTTCGGATATGGAATGTGTACAGGCATAAATTGAATCAAGAAAAATCAAAGGCGTTCAACCCTAAAGATAAATTGATTACAGTGAGAGTATATTAATATAAGCAAGCTACCTCACTTAAGAAATTAAACAGGCTTAAGGATTAAGAGTTTAAATGAAATTGACTAACGTAACTATGAATAGATTTGGCTTGCTGCTACTAACGCTATTAATTTCAAACCTACTTCTTGCAAACGGTTTTGAAGAGTTGAAAAGGATTAGAAAGCTATATAAAAACCACGAATATAGCCGTGTTCTCAATTTAGCTAAGTCTGTAGATAAACCTAAAATTGCTGGTGAACTTGTTGGAGCAAACTACATCAAAGAGACTCATAAATCATCTGCTGAGTTTTACCACTACAAGCTTTCATCCTTCATCTATGTAAATGGTCTTGATGATACCAAGGAGATAGTTCGGATGTATGGTAGGCTGCTTCAACTGGATACAGAAGAGCGTTTTGTGCATCAGGAGCAGTACCAGTATATAAAAGATAAGCTTACAGAGAAGTGTGTAGAGATGGTAAACAGCTTGAACTACAGGGAAGCTAAGAGATACGTAAATGCATTAGCACGATGGGGCGATACAACTGAGGCATATTAGGCTCTATATCAAAAACCAAAGACTTTAAATTTTTGCAGTAGGTCAGAGGCAAAAAGTTTTTTCAGGGAGTATGCTGATAGCCAAATCTATCAACACGCTGTATCTGTTCAAAGCGATGATTTGGAAGCACTTGTGTGGCTATTGACTCACAAATATGAGTATGACCATGAAAAGATGAGAGCTATCTTTTTATGGATACAACACAACATCTCATACGACCACACTTACAGGTCATATACTTATTACAGAACCTTTAAGAGCAGGAAAGGCATCTGTGCTGGATACTCTATCTTGATTCATAAAATGTTCTCTTATGCTGGAATAAAGGCTAAGCTTGTAATAGGTGATCTAACTATGGTGACCCTAACAGAGACTTGCATGCTTGGACACATGTAAATCTCAGCGGTTATGAGTTCTGGATAGACGCAACTTGGGGTAATTTCTTAGTAGAGCCATCTGAACTGAAATCAAACATAGCATATACAGTAACGAAAATAGCTCGATAGTTTTCTTGGTCTTTCACCTTTGTAGCATTTATGTAGTCGACACATATGCTGTTCAATGACTTTCAGATTTGCTAAGCTACAACTCTTGTATGGTAGAAGATATTTTTTGGTTTGTGTTTATTTTTTGAGTCAAAATGTATTCTTCATATCTAGTTAAAGCAGTCCAAAGAAATTGCTCTTTTAACCGTTTTTCTAATTCATCTTCATTACCTTCAGTTGAAAATCTTTCAAAATCAATCCTAACTGATTTATTATTATTCACATAACTATCAACAAATCCCTTTTTATATGCGCGAGACTGCATTTTAAGTTCTTCGTTAGTAGTATTAAATATTTTAATATTTGCTTTCAACCCTTCTTCTCTTTTTAGTAATTCAAAGTTCTTAAGTTCTTGTACTGCTGTAGTTCTTTCAGATACTGCTTGAGCTTTTTCGCTTTGAGCTACGGCTCTCTCTGCAACAGCCAAATTGTAAAGAGTATTAACATCAGACTATTTTTTTTCTACTTCTTTAGTCCTCCGTTCAATTTCTTTAGTTCTTGGTTCAAGAGCAGCTTTTTCACTTTCTAATGCTTTGATTTTATCTCCTTGTATTTGCCATATTGACACATTAATAGCAGTAAAAGTGAGCGTAAGAGTACCTACAACAGATATAAATGAAATTTTCTTTCATGTAGGTTTTCTTATTTCATTAATTTCTTCTATTAGTTTAATTCTTTCTAATTCCTCAATTTTTAGGCTTTCTATATATTCATCTGCCTTCATATCTGTGAAATACCGCAAAATGAATAATTATTCTAGCACTTATAATTACAAGAAAAACAAAAATTGGCTAAGTATGGAGATATTAAGCTAATCAAAGAAGCAATTAATTTATATCTGTACTCTATTTAAGTCCTTATGAATTGTTTCAATTAACTACAAATGTGAACCAAACAATTTGATATCAATACCTACACCTAAAACTGGAGCGAATTTTGAACCTCTATCTATAGGATCAAAAATGTATACTATTCCCAAATATCCAGGTATATATGCATTAGATTTATCTAAATTTAAAAACAATACTTCTCCTAATAGCATTAGGTTGATACTTCCTCTCGCAATGAAGTTATGATTATCCGTGTCAGCTTTTTGCTCTTTTTTACTACTATTGTCAGCTAAATCTAAACTCATTAAGTACATTCCTAAAGCAAATCTCGAAGGCTTGTACAACTTATCTTTATCTCTGAACTTAATACCTAGTCCAGCATTAATAGTTAATGATTGGAATTCTATCTCTTTTTCACCACTATATTCAACGTTTGAATTTCCATCTTCGTCTTTTGTTATGGCTTTCCTTCTAACGTTTCTAAATGAAGCTAGGTATGGCGGTATTGATAAGGTTACACCCATTTTATCTAAAAAGCTGACACCACGATGGTAAGTTATTTCATTAGCTGATGACAACATAGTTGAGCCATATTTATCTGGTGAATGGCTCAGAACTATTTTTATCTTTTCATTAACATTCAGACTTTCTATTCCAAATTCTTTTTTTAAATCGATATGTTTTGCACTATCCAATACTGTAATGAAATCTTTCTCTTTTTCTTTTATATTTAGTAAAACCTCATTTCCATCCGATTTTATATGTGTTGCTGTTACTTTTAAGTATTGAGGACCATATTCATTATATGATTTCATATTTGGAGATATAATCAGACTTATATTGCTGCCTTCAGCTAAGAGATGCTGCTTCAAGGCATTGTACTTCTTCGGTATGCTTTCTTTGTAGAATAGTTGAGGATCTTTTAAACTAACTAAATTTACCTGGTCTGTAAATATTCTATTAGGATAAGTAACAGTTATTTGCTTAGCATGTAAAGGATAAATTTTTCTACCTTCTATAAAGTTGGGTGATCTTATTAGTTGCAAATAGTATTTACCAACTGGCAATTTTTGGTTTTGATTTAATGTAAAATCAAGCTGAGCATCAATTTTGTCAGCATCAATATTTGAAAGTTTCTTTAAAGGATAGGCGTTGGACGAAGTAGTACTTACAAGCTCAAGTTGAACTTCATTCATTTGGTGCAATTGACTTCCCTTCACTATCACCGAGTAGATTTTTGTGAAATCTCTCTTTATTTCATTATTAACACTATTAGAAATGGTGAATTCTTTAATTTCTGGTTTAGGAAGCACATTTAATAAGGAAGAAAAAGATTCACCACTATTACTAGTAACTTTAACTTCATAAGATCCGTGAGTTTTAATGTTACTTATTAAAACTTGAACCTTTTTGTCTTTAGGCATATCAAATTCGTCACCTGTTAAAGTTGATATTTTTATGTTAGGATTTTCATTCAGAATCTTGAAGTTTTTACCTATTATAGTATTATTTCCAAATTCAAAATAAATCTTAGGCATGGAGTTAGTTCTGTCAAAATCATCTATGTACAAATTTGCATCTGTTGATGTATTAAACCTTTGCTCATTGAATCTTTTATCTTTTGAAATATCTAATTTTATAGTATCGGTAGAAACTGAATTAAACTTATTATTTGTGTAATAAAGCAGAAAGTCAAGTGACTTAAAGTCCTTAGGCACAAAATTTAATGATAAGGTATTATTCTTATCAGTTTTGAAATAAATACTAGATGAAGATATAGTATTTGTATTTGTTCCTTTGATTCGTATGTTTTTATCTATGAAAACAAGTTTATTAATATAAGCCGCATTATTAAGAGTTAATTTAATATTTTGAGGTTCTAACATATCAGTATAGACTACATTTTCACCATTATTTATGCTGAAACTTTGAACATCAGGTTTTTCTGAAAATAAATTAATTTTGACAGAATTCTTCTTATTCGTACCATCATCAAAATAAAGTTCTTTATCTTTTCCAACGAGCTTATTTAAAGCAGGAATATTTAGCTCCCATTTAAGTAAGCTATCTTGATAGATGCTTAATTCGTAAGGGATCCTAATTCCAGCGATAGAAAGTTTAACTTCGTTTTTTTTCAAGTATTCAAAATATTCTTTGCTGTGTTTGGTGATAATAGTCGCTTTACCACCAATCAAAAAGGAGTTTTGACTTTGGCTATAAAGACTAACATCATTTCCATATGAAATAATAGAAGTAGTCAACAACAGAATAGTAAATAAATATTTCATAATATATTTGAATTAAATATTATAATAATTTAAGAAAATACTTCCCCTATAGTAAAGCAAACATGTTTGCAACGCAATTTTAATATTATAAGACTGTGCAATTCTTCTAAACTTTAAATTAAGTACTGCGACAGGAGTTATTTGATGAAGAGTATTTGGCTTTATTGTTTAGGCTGTCTATAGTTTTAAATAAAAAATATAATTTTGACAATAGGAGCATTTTAATCTAAGATCAAGCAAAATAATATTGATAATTTTATATTACAAATCTAAATTATTAATAACATCTAGTATATTAAAAATTTAATCATAATTTTACAATATTTTTCTTATTCACCAACACTAAATATATTTTTGAGTAAATCGCCACTTGAAAAAATACCTCAACTATCAAAAGGTTTCAAGTTTTAGAATCATTCTTTAAGGAGAAAGCCTCAATCAAAAGTGTACATGATTCCAAGAAAAGGCCTCTATAGATGATTAGTAGATATTTTGCATTTTGTTGTCTACTAATACTCATAACTATAAATAGATTCAGCTTGATGATACTTATGCTAATAATTCCAAACTTACTTCTTTCATATAGAATCACAGAATTAAAGACAATTCAAAGGGTTGAAAAATTCTGAATTTCTATTTGGCACAACGTTCCTTCAATATAGTAACTAATTTAGATTTTATGAGTATAAATTTATATTAATGAAATCTAAGTTTGCAAATTGCATCAACCTAATTATATATTACCCCTGAAAGTTAAGGTGTTGATAATCAAATCTATAACACTCACACTTTTAACTTTTGTATTTCTGATATTTTCACTGTTTCTCGTTTACCTTATTTCTTCGTTATTGCTTGAGTTTATTCTTTCACTTAAAAAAGTTTTAAGTTTTCAAGTATTTATTTTCTTTTTACTTTATCTGGGATTAGCAATTAGCTTTTACACATTGTTAGGGGCGTTACTTTCTGTTTTTTCCACAAAAACTCCTAAGGAGATAGGCTTACTTGTTTCTTTAGATGAAGAATACGAATTGAAGTTGTTTCTGGTAAACCTATGTAATTTACTAAACACTCGATTGCCAAACTCTATTGTGCTACATGCAGAGCCTACTCTTTATGTTGTACAAGGGAAAATAAAATTGATGAATGGCAAATTAGCGAAAGGTAGAATATTAGTTATAGGTGTACCGCTCCTTCATTACTTGACTGTTGATCAACTTAGAGCTATACTCGCTCATGAGTTAGCACACTTTACAGGTTTTGATACATTATATAGCTCGTTTGTTACTCCAGCATATTTTAGTCTCTCTACGGGAAAAAAAATTTATGCTCAGATGATTGCGAAAAATATTAATGAATTAGTTTCATTAGTCATGATGCCACAGTTCTATTTCATATGTTGGTATCTTGAGCTTTTTAAAAAAATACATGCGAAGATATCTCGCCTAAGAGAAATCCGAGCAGATTATATAGCTAGCAGTATTTGCGGAAGAAACGTGTTTACGACAGGGCTGACAAATGTAATAGGTTCCCTACCTGTTTTCAATAAAATTATCCATAGTTACATAGGTCTGAGTTTAAACAAAACGAACAATATTTATCAAAACCTTAAAATAAACTTCAATAATTATAAGGATATTGCTAATGAAGCCATCAATGATGAACTCAAAAAAAGTACTCTTGTAGGAGATTTATATCCTTCCTTATCTGAAAGATTGAAGAGCATTTCTTTGATTTCAGATAAAGAAGCTACCGATAGAAGCGCAAGAGATTTAATTACCTATATTGATTCTTATGAAGAAGAGTTAAGTAAAAGGTATTTGAAAATTTTAGATCTTAAAAATAAAATCACATTATATAGTGATTCTGTCAAAATTGAACAGCAAAATAAGCTATATAAAAAAGAAAAGTATGTTGGATTATGGTTACGTTCTGTCGCATTTTTTATAGACTTTGTTATAATTGGAGTGGTAGCATCATTGATTATTATAATTTCAGTTATTCTAGCTTATCCAGATACCTTTAGCGGGATTAATTCTTTAGTAATATTCATTATTATTTGGACTTCCTATTTTACAATTTATGAAGCTTCATATATACATGGAACCATAGGAAAGAAACAAATGGGTATAATGGTAGTAGACTATCAGAATCAACAATTAAAACCATCACAGTCATTTTTAAGAAACTTATCAAAATTATTCTTTATAGGGTTTATTTTAATTTTATTTGATAGAAAGAGACAATCTTTTCATGATAAATTATCTAAAACTTTTGTGGTTTTCAATACAGCATCAGCTGAGAGAACAGAGTAGAAGAGCTAGTAGCTAAAAAGGGTTACACATCCAAAACTTTAGAATAAATACTTTTTCGAGGCTATAGAGCTTACTGATTATTGTAATTAATATTCTCTAGAAGAATCAATTATTTACTAAAAGCATCTTAGGCAGACAAACCTATAGCTTACAGCCATAAGAGAAATATATAAAACCATGATAAGAACTGTTGTTACTGAAAAAGATATCAAGACCCTGAGTCAACTCGACATCACATCACTACAGAAGGGCCTTCTAGAAGTAGATTACAATACTTTCAAAAAGGTAGGATTGGTGAAAGCCTCAAACCATGATATATCTTTTGAACAATTAGAGGAAATAGAGAAGCAAATGCCAACACAACCTGATAACTACTTATCCAGGCTTCTTAAATACATTCCAACAGAAATCATTGCTTTATATCTAACTTGTAGGCCTTTACTATCTTCAGGTAACAATCAATACAATATAATCCACTGGTTAATTTTTGCCTTTGGTGTTGTTGTCACTCCATTATATTTATGGAAGAAACAGAAAGTAAATAAAAAGTCACAGTTGTTAATATCTACATTTGCCTTCTGCGTATGGGTCTTTGCTATTGGAGGGCCTTTTGCACAGCTAGATTGGTATAATTTAAACCCTATTTATGCTACGCTGATTGTACCAATTTATACATTCCTTATCCCTTTATTTGAAGCTGAGAATTAAACTTTTGTATAATTTTGATTTTTTGACTTCCGATTCTTTGAATGAGTAAGTTGTTCTGCCTAGTGTGAATTCACCAGCAAACAAACGCTCGAATGTTTAGTTGATTTTTACTGGGAAGGTTAAGTAGCAGCAGAAGCGGAATAACGTGGTTTGGGCGAAACCGAATTGCTTGGGGAGTATCATTTGGCAGCACCTGACAAGCAGGATTACCTAGTATGAGAGACCGTACTACATCGTGCATGAGATGTTGAAAGGGGTGTACAAGAAAGTTGTTTATATTAAGTTTATAATCAGATTTCTTTTAAAGAGTTCTTCTTTAGGGCCTTTAGATATGCTTAGTATAAGAAACGAATTTAGCACCCCCGACAACACCTCTAAAATAGCATCACAAAAAAGGGGCTCTAGGTCATTCTGGAAACAAGATGTTCTTAAGGCTTTTAAGGGCTGCTGAGAACTCCCACTCTCTAACATTTCCAAGAATGTTATGAAATTCAATATTAGAACCGAGAAGCAGGGCAGTTTCTTTGAATAAAGGAATAATTAGAACTATAAATATTGAAAGTCTTACAACCAAGTCTAAGATGCTCGGCAAAGGGATAAGTAAGTGTAGTAGAACTTCTGATATATGCCTTAGTTTTTCTTGCCTTTTATTGTTGTAGCTGTCCTGTGTTTTCTTATAAATAATGCGCATAGATAGGTTTAAAAGGCTACTCCAAAAAGTAGAAATAAGGTTAAAAAAGAACCCTATAGCAATAAAAACAATCCATAGTATTACGTACTTTAAAAGAGTGTTTTGATTTTGCCTTACTACAGTCGCTTCCTCAAACTGCTTAACGGCTTCCTTTAATTTTGGTAGTTCATTATTTATCAGAGACTTGTATTCTTCTAAATTTTTTGTTTTTTGACTGAGAAGTGTATCAATTAGTATATCTGTTTTCTGCTTCAGCGTATTTACCTGGATTTGTTCAGTTTCAGCTCTTGTCTTTTCGACTTGCGCATCTGTATTTCTTGTCAGGCTAAACTGTAAAAATAGAGCAGCGAAAATTCCAGGAATTCCAAGTACCATAACCAAATTCTTAATCCAGCTCTCTACTTTGGTAGGAGTAGACTCTTTATCCTTTAACTTTTCATTTTGAACTGCTTTTTCTTGCTGTTCTACTTGATGTTTTAGCTGCTTTATTTCGAATGTTAATGTGTCTATAGCAAGCTTTAATGTTTGCTCATTTGAAGAAGACCTTCCCATATCACGAAATTCAATACATATTAACTACGGCATAGGCTTAAAAATAAGAATAGCCACTTAGATAAGGCTAAACATAGGAAGTGTACAACTAATATAGCATATACTTAACCTTCTATAAAATAAACGACTGTTTTCTTTACTCCCCTACCCTTCATTCCAAACTTCGCCTGGTTGAGCGTACAGGCACATCAAAAAGTAAAGAAACTTAGTTAAATATTCAAAGTAAATTAATATATTTGTATAACGAGATATTTAACTAAGTAACAGCTATATGTTGATAGGGTATTCTAGGGTCTCTAAAATTTTACAGAAAGAGGATTTGCAGCATGACGCTCTTGCTCTGGCAGGATGCGAGAAAATCTTCACCGACAAAATTAGTGGCACTGTATTCGAGAGACCAGCACTGACAAAGGTAAAGGAGATACTGAGGAAAGGAGACACTCTGGTGGTGTGGAGGCTGGATCGCTTGGGCAGATCTTTGAAAGACCTTATCGAGTGGATGAACTACTTGGAAAGTGAAGGTATTGCTCTGAAAAGTTTGCAAGAGAATATTGATACCAGTACTGCAACTGGTAGACTTATCTTCCATATTTTTGCTTCTATGGCTGAGTTCGAGCGGAATCTGATTAAGGAACGCACGGTTGCTGGTCTGTCTGCAGCCAGAGCCAGAGGCCGTGTCGGAGGTCGCCCGAAGAAAATGAACCAGGAAAAGAGAAAGCTTACTGTTCGTCTTTATAATGAAAAGCAACACTCAGTAGATGAGATTTGCCAGATGATGGGAATCTCCAAGCCTACTCTATATAGTTATGTCAAGGCTTTTGAAGGTTAGCTATTTAAGACCTCAGTTATTTTATGTTTCCTAATATACGAATGTAATAAACTTCTTAAAAAGTCTTCATCCAGCATACTGTGGTTCCCTAAATAGTTGTATAAAAAAAATAACTCCATTCGATTTAGATTCAAATCTATCAAATAATTTGATGAAGCCAATTTATTTTGCGGCCCGAGAGTGAATACTGAAGAAATCTCTCGTGCTTGCTTTGAAAGTTTTTTTAATATAACCCTAAAAGTTTTCATTTCAGTCATACTTGCCCATCTGTGTATATCGTGCACACCATCATAGAATTCTCTTACTTCAAAAATCATTATTTTTAGGGCACTAATATCTGAAGTATTTATTCTTAACCTTTCAAGGAGTTCACCTTCTATCGCCTCACTCGGCACTACACCAGGTGGCAAATCATTGGTATAATCCAAGAGCAATTTAGTGGGGAAACCTTTAATATTTTTACAGAGCAATGTTATACTATAAAACTCTTCAACCTTAAGAAAATAAGGATATAAATTTTTGTACTGGTCCTCTGTAAGCTCTACTAAATTGTTTTGTATAAGTAGATGAAATTTATCTATTATTTTCTCAATTCGCCAAGTGACTGCTTCTTCTGACTCGATCACACTCCTGATCTTATTCCTTAAACCTCTTTCTGTTTTGTATACCATATTTTTATTGGGTGAAATTATTTCTGTCGTGACTGTAATCTTAAGGTAGAGAACCCAGGGAACTAATAGTACATAATATTATAAACCTACGTTAATGCCTAAGTAATACTAAAAACCCATGGGTTGTACTTATTATTAAGTCTCTATATTAAAACTATATCGTGAACTATTTTACTCACAAATTATTTAATTGCTATTGCTCAAAAACGAAGCATTTTGCTGATACCTATATTTTGAACTACCGTAACCTAAACAATCATGAAAACTACGACAAGTGGCCTGGGGGCCAGAGCCAAAGGTCATGTCGGAGGTCGTCCGAAAAAAATGAATCAAAATAAAAGAAAACTTGACGTCCGCTTTTGTGAAGAGAAGCAGCATTTAATCGATGCTGTTTGGCGTATGATAGGTATTTCATAACCAACCCTTCATAGCTATCTAAAAGAGACAGAGCAGGTTTAAGCTAGCTTAAACCTGCTCTGTCTCTTCAAAAAAATTTTTGATAGTTTAACTTTGCGGGTATAAGGCACTAAAGGGTATATAATATCACCCTTAGTAATTAATTGGTTTAGTTTGCTATGTAGTGAGTATGATATGTTTACTGTACTTGCATAACTCGTTCTACACAAAATACTCCTCTTCTTACGCATCTCTAAATAACATCTACCTCCCCAGTTATTATTTAATAATGATAACTGTAGAAAGCCTGTTGCTGTAATGCTTTATAAATATGCTTCTTTAGCAGTCTTTCTACAGTTATCATTTTGTTAAGTCTTTGTGCTTTTTACATTGTGATTTGTAACTCTACCGCATCTATTAATCACTATTTATACCGATCTTTCATGATAGTTGAAAAATTATCGTTCTGCCAAACAACTTAAATTTACCATAATTCACTTTATATCATTCCCATAAACTTGGTTAAGAGCGAGAGCTATGATAATAGATTAAAGGCTATAAGAAATTTCTCTTGAGCTCAACATTATGTCTCTCCAGGCGTGAATCTCATCTTTATTGAAAAAGTCATAGACCTCAATTGTTGCCTCTGAATCGTCCTCTATCTTAAAGCTGTAGTAATGGTATTCCTCTTCATCATCAGAATCCTCATCACCAAATTCAATATCATTAAGTACAAGTTTATCCCCCGTAATCGACACATAACCATGTTCCAATGACTTGCCGTCCCGATCTATGCTACTTTGGGTATGATTGTATTGAATTACTATATCATGATTCGTCATGACCTTACCTATATCGCTGTAAGTAATGTGATCTATACCTGTTACTATTGCTTCTTCTTTCATCAATTATTAAGGTTTCTATTATATTTTGCTCTTATGTAAAATTGTAAAAACTCTATTAGTTATTATCAGTGTATTTCTTCTATTACTCTTCACCTTTCCCTTCTTCTCGTAAAAATGCTTCAATAATTCTTCTCCTTCTTTCTTTTATCTTTTCATCTTCACTATCAATTTCCACGAGAGTCAGATTCAGTTCCTCAATAACCCTATATTTAATCTGGTCTCTAGCTATCCAATTTGTTACTGCTCCTACAGTCACTCCTTTCCGCTCAGCATATTTTGCTGGTGTTGTTTCTTTATCTAGGTCTATCTCAATTTTCATTATTATACAATTGTTTAATAACTACACAAAGTTAATAATTAAAAAAATGAAAGTCAACACATATAACATATTTATTTTTGAATATTTATTTTAGTAGTTATTTGTCACCTCCCTACTACTACATTGTAATACAATAGAGAACCCCATCAGTGATGATAGTTTAATCACATTTAAAATTTCTCTTTCCCTGAGTATAACAGAGAAATAGGCAGGAAGAAATGAACACAATAGTAATAGATAGAGTATGCTGGAAAACGGTACATAAATTAGAGGAAGAGACAGGCTATGGCTACACTCTTTGCTGCCGATCTAGCTAATATACTCTGCATTCAGTACCAGACACAGGTATGTTAGAAGAAATGGAATATGATGAAGCAGTTATTGAAGAAGCCTTCAGGAAATATTTTGAATTATTCAGCTTTTATATTGGTGAGGTTTACTTCAATATTCTTCCACAAGGATGGAAAAGACTAGAGCGAAAGACGAAGATTCAGCATGTTCTGAGCTAAGACTCCTTATAAAACAGCAACGGCTACTTATAATAGTAGCCGTTGCTGTTTTATTCTAACCTATACTTACCTGTGTTGAGGTATTCGACAAAATTTCTAAATGCCATCACCATACGCTCTGTATCTAACTCTCCACTAACTGGCTCGAAAGAAGGGGTATAATCCGCAACAACTTCTGTTAGATTAACCCAAAGGTCTAAAGTGGAATAAAGACCCAATTGTTCATCATAGTAAGTTACAAGGACTGCTATACTTGGAGTTAATTTCTTTTTATCTGTGTTAACAAATCGTGTGAGGGTGGCCTGGAACTCATCCACAGTCGTTACGAGATTGAAAGTGGCTGAATCCCTGGGGAGTACCTGAGCAACTTCAATATTATAGATAACACCTTCATCTGTAGTTACCTGGAAGTCAGCAGGAATAGCTAATAGAAACCCTTCCTGCTGATGTACGCCAGGTATCGCAGGTAAATCATCAAGCCAAATACCCTGCTCATTTTCATTTTGCTTTTTATTCTTCGCCATCTTTCTTCGCCTCCACTATTATCTCCATTTTTTCAGCTAACGCACGCAAAGCGTATCGAACTACTCCACCCTTGCTCAGTCTTAGCTTATATTTTTTCAGCGTTAACAACTTCAATGTTTCTAACTGATAATCAGTATCATCCGTTATTTTTAAACTTCTCATTTATGCTTTTATTCTTTTTACTATATATCAACTTTCTAAACTCACTTTTACCACTTTTACACAAGTGTAAATATTGACCGCTTTTCAGTATTAAATTATGATATATAATAAAAACAAAGAGATATGAATGATAACACTAATAAACGAACAGCTATACAAGAAAAAAGACGTTGAAATCTATAAAGGCTACTGTCCAAATAAGGCTCTATTCGGCTTAGTCTTACAGACAAAGGAAGGCAAGAAAGAAAGCAAGGCTATTTACAAGCACGTCTTCCCTTTTTTTGAAAGTGGAAAAGGAATAGTAGTAACAACAGAAGACAAATACTTATGGGTTGACACAAATTTAAATCTAACTACTATATCTGCGCTCGATGAAGAGATAATTGACAGCTTCTATCAGGAGAATTCACGCTGCAACTGCAATGGCACGTCAAACGAATGCAAAGTTTGTAGGAAAGGAATTATACGCTCTTCTGTAAATTTTAAAAAGGTCGAAGGTGAGGCACACCTTACAACTTATGAGTACAGGACTTCACTTGCTAACTACAAAATCACCCTACTGGAAGTGGAAGGTGTTAGAATTAGATATGAACACCTGTGGCGTATATGCGATTTGGAAGATAATCTACAGGAACTTGTAGACGATTTAGAGACAACAGAGCCAGGAGCTTATAGTGACAAGATTATTGACATCTGTGTATATGAATACATCAGTGAGGAAGGGGAAGAAGGAAACTGGCTAACAGGATACCTGGTTAAGATAAGCAGAACAGACACTTCTATCTCTGCCACTTTAAATGATGATAAAATCTACTTAGACTTATTTTAAACATATAAGAACAGGTATGGCCAAATACAGCTATACCTGTTTTCATATTACAGCACTACATATCACTGTTGAATAACTCATCATAGCTACCACTGATTGACACGATACCAAACCCGTGGCAGTCAGAACAACAATGCCCGAAGCAGGCAGGACATGTATCGTTTTTGTCAATAATACCCCAGTCTTGTTCCGCAACCATCACTGTATCCATCAAATTTCCATAAACGTCTATGTAGAAGTAGTAGCCATCTTTCTTGGCAACAATGGCATCTAATTCGGGAAGGTACTGCAAAACGTCATACTGTGGCTCAGTCAGCACTTCACTTTTGGCAAGGTCGTAGATTCCATACTTCTCATTATGGAGAACCTTCACCAGATTCATATTCCTGTTCAGGTAGCTGTATTTTAGTATAAGCATGTCTATCAAACTTTTTCTTATATATCATACAGCTTACCTTCTGAGCGATATTCTTAGAGTGACAACTTATGTTTCATATCGCCTTGCAGTATTATTAACAATATAATATTGCTCGTATTAATTGGAGGATGAAAAAAAGAAGAATTTAAGCGAGGTTGTTAGGTTTCGATGAGGATAGTTTTGAAGCCACCATACCCTCCTTCTGGCAGTGCGCCTAATGCCAATGCCGTTATCTCTCTTCTGCCTATCCTGTACACCTTGACACCTGATAGTTGCTGCTCCATGAGAGCCTGCAACGCCTGGAATCGCTCAGCATTTTGCCCTTCCGCTTCATCTGCCTCAGGCTCTGTTCTCGTCATGTTCCGCAGGAAGTAAGCTAAGTCAACTGTTTCTACTTTTGCATCGGTTGGTTGTCCAGCAAGCTGAGAAATGGCTTCATCAGAAAGATTATCAGCTTCGACATCATCGAAATGAACAACTTCCATTGGATAGTCGCTCTCACTGATATAGTATAAGCCTTGCGTTAGCTCTTGCAGTTTTTGCAGTATAGCTTCGTTAGTCATAGAAAAGTGTTTAAAAAGTTATCTGGTCGGACCTGTATCCACTTTTGACTCAAGAGCATTTTCAACCTGGTCTGGCAAAGCGGAAAGCAAGTCATAGCCAGTGGCCTGCTCTATTGCATCCACAGAGGTTCTGTAAATTCCCCAGTTTGAATCAACAGTATTAATATTAGGCGTGTTTACCGCTATCACTCTTGTACTTGTGTCGATACGGCTGATGTCATTTTCACCCTCAGGCAAGATTACTATCACTTTCCAGATATTTCTGGGAACAGTAACTCTGCCATTGTCAATCGTGTTGGCAGCACCTTCACTACCTACACCACCAACGCCATAGCTACCCATAACCACATATGCTTCCATACCATCATCAACAAGGTCTCTTGTGTAGTCCTCAAGGTTTGCCCACGTATTTCTGTTGTTATTGGGAGCCTGCGGTATAATGTTAGTCATAAGGAAGGTGGCAGAGTTATCCTCTACTGTTCTGGTTCGGTCGGCACTTGGGATGTTATGTCCTCTGTCGAAACCACTTCCTGTATAAGCAGATGCTCCTACCCTGTACCAGTCTGCTGGCAAAGTCATATCCGCTCTGAAATCATCCTGTCGTGGAGCAGAACCCAACCAATCTTTGTTCAGGTGCCAGCTTACCCAATTAGGCGTTCCTTTGTCTCTGCTGTACGAAAGCACATACTGCGGTTTTACCATCAGGAAGTTGTTGAAATCTGAGACTTCGGCAGTGGCATTACTCGGATTTCCTAATGCAACATGCTCACTTACGGGTGTATCAAAAGTGTCTTTAGGAGCAACCTCAGTTTCCGAACAAGCCTGTAAGCCTAAAAAAATAAATAAAATTATGTATAAACGATTTCTCATAATTATGTTTTTGTACTGCATAAGAACTCTTCTGTGGCAGGTTACCTAATCCAAAGTGAGTAGGCATTTATTACCTACGGCAAATTATAATGGACTTCAAGAAATACTGCTCAATAGATTCTCTGCAAGTTTAGCAGTTGTCATAGTTATGTTAGTATATTATGCTTACAAGATATTCTATCAATCTCATACTCTTTCAAAGTAAACAAGTCTTTGATGACTATCAAAAACATGAATGACAAGCAAAAAGAATTTTTAAGGCTACACGTTATCTGCGGTGAGAATTACGCAGCAGTAGAGCAAAAGCTTTCTGTTCCCAGACCAACACTTACACTTTGGTATGAGGAACTGCGATTTGAGAGGGAAAGAATAGCTAAAATCAGGCAAGTATGGACAACGAAGAAGTTCACCCCTATTTTCGAAGACTTTTATAACTGGTATGAAAAATTGGACAGGAAGTGCCATTACTGCGAAATAACCGAGGAAGAGATTGCAGAACTCCTTAACAGCGGTAAACTTGAGACCAAACGCATAGCTACAAGAGGCAAGAAACTCGAATATGACCGTAAGGAGCCGAACCTCACCTATGACAATATAGACAACATTGTTTTATGCTGCTATTGGTGCAATAACGCCAAAACAGATACATTCACATATAGTGAGTTTAAAGAAGTAGGCAAGGTTATAAAAACAATTTGGAAGCGACGAATGGCGAAATGATAACAGACGACCAAACCAATTTTCTTTACTTGGCTGACACTCTCCCGAAGAAGTACCCTAAGTTCCACCAATGGTTCGAAGCCGTACTGAACGACTGCGGAATCAGCTATGAACTGCTACCTGGCACAAAGGATATCTGGGCAAGAGACTATATGCCCATACAGTTAGCTGTTGACAAGTTCGTTAAGTTTGTATACAACCCAGACTACCTTCAGAGTAAGAAGTGGCACAAGACCATCACTGACACAAATGCCATTATCGTATATTTAGGCATTAACCCTAAATATACACCTCTCAAAGTAGATGGCGGTAATGTGGTTCGCGCATCTGATAAGGTGATAATGTGCGACAAGGTGTTCAGTGAACACCATTACCTAACCGAGAAATTTCTGATAACTGAGTTACAGCAGCATTTAGAAGTAGACCAGATAATATTTATACCTACAGACCCATCAGACATAATAGGTCATGCCGATGGTATGGTGCGTTTCCTGGATGATAGAACGGTGCTGATAAACGACTATTCAAGGGAGAAGCCGCAGTTTCAACGCACTTTCAGAATGGCTTTGCACAATGCTGGTCTGGAATGGGTTGAAATACCTTACAACCCTTATAGCAACCAAAAGCCTATCCAGGCTAGCGGCATATACATTAACTACCTTCAAATGAAAGATGTGGTCGTTGTTCCAGTCTCCAACATGAAAGAAGATGATGCGGTTGTGAAACAGTTTGAGAGGTTATTTTCGGGAAGTAGAATAGCCACAATTGATTGCAGTGATATTGCTAATGAAGGGGGTATATTAAATTGTATATCGTGGAACGCTAAAGTGCTTTAACTCTGCTAAAGATATAATGAATTGATTAACTGAATCTAACTGCACAAACTGCTATGTCATTACCTAAATATACACTCGAAGACATAAATGAAATGATTTACTGGGGGCAAGCTAAAACGCATACTGTTACAGATAAATATCATGTATATATTCTACATAATATGCATAATCCCAAAGTAGTAACAGGTTATTACGCACACACTATAGGTACAGAAAAGTTAACTGGTATACCTAATACGAGCCAGTTAAAGAGGTTTTTACAGAGTAAATCTTAGTAGCAATCAGAAATCAGAAGACTTGAATGGCGAACCCACTAAAGGCAGAACTGGATATATTTCTCCATAATATCTCTCTCACGAATTTAATGTTCTACCAGACTTCCACTCATCTGAAGAATCAAAAAGAAAGCTTATTAAAACAATTCGAAGGTCATGAGCCAGAGAAAGGTATCATGGGTACTTCTTTAGTCATTGGCGATTTAACTGGTCCAACAGACAAAGGTTTCAAGATCTACTATCACACAGGAAAAGTCGACAAAGTCAAAGTAAAAGATATAGAAGAAAGTGTAGAAAAATTAATTAGCAGAGAGGGTATGAGAAGCACAGCGAATTGCTACGAAATACTTGAATCCTTCCTGTTTGACATTACTGCGTCATACCTATATAATAATCCAGAAGAACAATCTAAAGCAGCTAAAATAGCATCACAAGAATGCTCTTCTTTGGAAGAGTATAAGGAGAAGGTCAGAAAATATCGTGGTCAAAATAACGCTGAAATTATAAAGTTACTCAGGCATCTATCAGTAAAATTAAACGAGTCAGAAAAGCCAAGAAGGCACAATATTTCGGAGTGGTATCAGGTGATAAGCCATGTCAGGCATGCTGTTGTACACTCTCTGTTTAAGATGAATAAGAACCGAGCAAGGTTCACAGACTTTCAAAAGGAGTTATTTGAACACTACTTCACTTTTGATGAAGATAGCCATTCTTATAACCTAAGAATGACTAAGAAAGAGTCTGAAAGGCAAATTATTCTCGTAGCCGAATATGGCTTTCATATTTTCAAATGCCTCAGTTTAGAAAAGCAATACGACTGGCAGGTATTTACAGGCATGAAAGCGTAAAATTCTAACTGAGTCTTTCCCTATACATGCGTAAGTTTCACCTCACTCACGCATACTTCTATAGACATATTATATATGGAATATTAAATAAAGTTTGTGATATTGTCGGTCGCATTTATTTATTCATATTTTCAAGCTGAACATCTACGGCACTATACAGAACTAAAGAAAGCAAACATGACAATCACAGCAACCAAACCAGAAGGTGTCATCCACAAACCTGAATCTTTCAAACTAAGTGATATAGCTTCCTGGCAACTCAATTCTGATAAATCACCTGTTGACTTGCCTCCATTGCAAAGAAGCTTTGTGTGGAAGGTGAGTCAGATAGAAGCAGTATGGGATTCTTTGCTGAGGGGCTTTCCTGTGGGTGCATTCCTGCTGTCGAAAAGCGAGGATGAAAAGTTGTTTTTGCTCGATGGTCAGCAGCGTGCTACATCCATAGCATTAGGACATTATAACCCCTGGACATCATCAGACACTAAGTTCTGGTCATTAAAGAAGGCTAACACGCCTGTTGTCTGGATTGATTTGGCACCTAAAGATAAGACAAACACGCAGAAATTTGTGCTACGAGTAGTCACACAATCCCACCCTTGGGGATACCAACGGATAGACCATAGCAAACCGTTAAGCGTGTCTGACAGAAGAAATGCTTTGGACTTATTCAAAGTTAGCTCAGACAACAAAACAGAAAGGTACATTAACTTATCTAATAAGATAACTTTTCCCTATGATGCAAACCTTCCTGTTCCGTTGTCATTTTTAATTGAGTCAATTTCAGCCTGTGATGATGCCAATGACAGAAAAAATGCTTTTTGGAAAGATAGGCTATTAGCAATGTGTGAGAAATATCTTCCTTGTAAACACATCAGGACTAAGTACTTGAACTCAGAACTTGGCTATCTTGAAATCTTAAAGGAAGTGCTTTATAGTGAAGAGTTCGATGAAGACATCTACAATGCTATTAAGCATATACAACAAGTGCTTATACCAGGTATAGTGGTTGACCAGCAAGTACTAAAGGCAGAAGATGAAAGAACAGGAGAAAGAAAAGATGAAGAAGACTCTACGTTGTTTGTGAGATTAAATTCTTCGGGAACAAGAATCGCAGGCGAAGAATTAATATACTCCATCTACAAAGCATCATTTCCTGAAGCCAAAGGGCTGGTTGAAGGTATCGCTGCAAGCTATGTTGCACCTTCTTTGGTTATCTCTTTAGTTTCGAGGTTAGCATATGCGGAGTTACAAAGCAACTATGCGGAACGGCAAAGCACTTATCCATCTCCTATGAATGTCAATGACTTCAGAAAAAGGATACAGGATAACGAGTTTAAGAGCATTCTCAAAGAGTATATTGGCGATTTATCTGCCTCTCAAGAAATACCTGGGAAAGCGAAGCAGATTTTTGACTGCGCTATCAGTATACTTCTATCGGAAGATGATGTAACCATACCACCAGTATTAGTAAAGAGCATCATTAGAAAGTCTCCTGAATTGTTCCTGATGCTTTTACATTGGATTAGGTTAAAGGATTGCCAGATAACTATAAATGAGAAGAAACGAGCCTTAGCATCAATAACTGCTCTAAGCTGGTTTTGCAAAGATGAAAGAAAGTATGTCCGTGCGATATGGAGCCATATAACTCACGAAGAGTTTTGGGTGAGAGATGTTCTGCAAAAACCATTTTATGGAAGTAATGACTATTTGATGTACCCCTTGATTTCACCATCAGCTTTAAAGGAGTTTCTGATAGAAAACGTAGTTAAAGGTAGTACACTGCGGGATAAATTATATCCAGATTCTAATAGTGATATTGCCAATCAATATAAGTATGTTCTAAAGCACGAAAACTCGCCTGAAGAAGACAATCGTCTTGCTAACAGTATCTGGAATGTTTTCATCAAAGAAGTAATCAGAAACAGATACCTGCTACTCTTCGCCCAAAGAAGATATATAAATAATAATTTTGGAGACTTCAATCAGATGGAGAACCTGGAAGACACAAACACCCCATGGGATTGGGACCATATTTATCCTGGCAGTTGGGCAAATGGTAAGTGGTATATCCATGCGAACACAAAGTTCTGGACTAACACCATCGGCAACCTTCGGGCTATGGCATTAGAAGATAACAGAAGTGAGAGCAATCATCTTGCACCCAAACTTAGGTTAGTTGATGTAGAAAAAGAGATTGATGTGCGTGAGGATAGCTTTGTCAAAAGCAATGATTGGGCATATTGGTTGAAAATCGAAAGAAGAATAAATCATAACAACACGGAAATGGTAGCTGTGCATTTATCCGCAATTATAAATCGGCTTTGTAATATTTATACAGAGTGGTACGACATATTACGTATAGGCGTGCTTTTTAACTTCGAAGATAAAGTTCACGCTGAATTGAAATCAATAGTAGCATAGAAGCAAAACTTAGATGTTTTACTCACCTTTATATTAAAGCATGAAAATTCTACAGCCACATAAAATAAGCACTGAAATACTTGACTTAATATATGAAGCCAAACAATACCTGATTATTGTATCACCCTATGTCAACTTTAAGTACTGGGAAAGGCTGGCTAGTGAACTGGTTAATGCCAAGAACCGTGGTGTTAGAATAGACTTCTTTGTTAGAAATGAACCAGAAAACGCGGCCAGTTGGGAGCAGGTTGAGGCTTTAGGCATTACTCCACGATTAGTGAACAATCTGCATGCAAAGTTCTATTTCAATGAAAAGAATGGTGTGATATCATCTATGAACCTTTTATCCAGTTCTAACAGCAACTCTATTGAGATTGGTTGTAAGTTGGAAAACAACGAAGAACTGGATGAATTGAAAAGGTTTGTGAAGGATTTCATTACCACTAATGAAATTAAGGAGAAGCCCAATGATGAAGATTTATATGTAAGTAAGGAGAAATTCACCGTGGTGCTGCAGAACTATATTTACCACAACGTAGGCAGTAGTGCCAGAGCTTATTTCAGCAACGGTGTGTTAATAATAAGTGGATGCTCAACCAAATTCACTCTGTCAATAGATAAGGTTGAGAACAAGGTATATATTGATGCTGTTCTATCACAAGATGATGCAGGCTTCTACCATACAGAGGCACACAACCATCTGAGGCCTGGCTATTTTGAATATCAGTTTGTTCAAGGCGGCAACGGCTACCATAACATGATTGGTGGTTATTCTAAAGTGAGACTATCCAACACCTTTCTGGATAACCTGCGTGTAAACGAAAAGAAAGAGTTGATAGCCGCAATATCAGACTTCATAAAAGGTGTTGGCGACTTTAAAACGAAGAGCCGAAAGCTGTACTTAGAAAAACGTGATAAGGAAGAAGCTGCGGCTAAGAAGCTGAAAGAAGAAGCTAAATAGAATCGTTTATTCTAATCAACATAGATCCTTCAGCCTGCTCAATCAGCAACTTTACATCCTCCATGGGATTAGCAATTTCATCGTTGCAAAAATCATTTAGAAGAGCATAATACACACCGCCTACCTCTCTTTGCTGCAGCCAGCCTTCTACTATGTGGTTTTGAATGGTGCAGATTATCTTAATCAAAAAGAACTATTGCACCAACTTTGACCACCCAAAAGACTTTCATTGAGCAAAAAAGCATATCAGGTAGTCTGTATTTAAAGCAGCTTGTTTGTATCTGTTCTAAATTATGCTACTTATAGAACAAAGAGATTCGAGATACAGTAATGGTCGGATTTAAACTTTAAAGTTATGACCATAGAGGTACAAGAACTAAGAAAAATGGAGGCTGCGCTGCAGCGGCCAGTGACAATAAACAGCATTAACGATTTCATACGCCTTGTGCAGCGTTATAAGGAGTACCTGGTACATTTTAACAACTTGGGTATCGCATATGCTAAGACTTACTATTGCGTGAACCATAAAGTTACCACAGTGGATGGTTTGTATATCGAACTCTACTTGGACGACAGGACAGACGAAATAGTCTTCAACAACAAGAGCATTCTTGCTGTCGACATAGAGGAATATTTAAGCCTTCAGCCAGAGGTGCTACGTGCAATATTTAACGAATTTGACTACTGTAGGCTTACAGCCAGCTTCGTTACACCTCTAACTATATCAGAATCGACAAAGGATCAGCTCCCTGTACAATTGTTTAATCGAGACGATTTATTCTTTGCAGATGACGTGCTGAAGGAGCTAGAAGATATTAAAAAAGAAAAACTGGGAAGTTTAATTGCCGATTTGTAGTGATGGTGCTACATGTCTGCACAACCATACCTGCCATGCGGAATCTACCTGTATATCGGAGTCATGGGTAAAAGGCTTTACTATATGTCAGCTACATAGAATCAGGAGTAGCAACAAACATGAAGGTTGGAATTGCTAGCTTACAAGCTTTTAGAATGCTAGTTCATGTCTTCTTACGTGATTAGGCACACATGGTGTAATCTTCTACATACCTACATACAGGCTCCACTTAGCTGTAGCTTCTTCAAATACTTCTCTCCATATAAAAAATAAATCAAACTTTCCCTTTTGCCGATTCTATAATAAGTGTTAAACAAAATTTTAAAAATGAATATATGAAAACAATACAGGATGAGACGCATTTACTGTTCGACAGCTCCTACTGGGACGACCAAGATATCTTCGCATGCAACAAGATCAGAAGGGGAAATGAAAAGTACATCAGAGACTATACTTTATGCGAGGAATATAAAGAAGGTAATGTAACATATATGGGGTACAAACAAGGAGGCTTAGTGGTAGAAAAAGACCGCTGCTGGTATCAGGAAGGTTTTATCAGGCCATCAGACGTACTTTGCTACAGAGAAAGCGTTTCCGACATAGAAGGAAAGGAGATAAACTTCAATGACCTTATAATTTGTGCAATCACTCATGGTGTGCTTGGCAGGGGTGCTACTAATAAGTATTTCTCTATTCTATTTAGGAGTGTTATAACTGGAGAGTTCTACTCTATAAGCTACGAATACTTAACTATGTATATAGCAGAGGAATATATGTGTGAGGATTCGCTGCTATACTTTGCCTACAAGGTAGACTTTACTGAACAGGAACTTCTGGAGATGAGCGAAGAAAATGACGATATGGCACTATACAATACCCAGGACTTCTTATCTAGAAGGAGGAAGTACAAGATAAGAACCGCATTTTCTGAATAAGTAAAGCGGGTGTGACTTAGCTTAGTTAAACTGGTAAGGAGAATGGCATAATTCGCTGTTCTCCTTACCAGTTTTTTTATGTTTAGTTTAAGTTACAGGCTTCACTACTACATCATACAAGAACCCAGTCTTATGGCTGTAATTGCACACTTTGTTATAGTAGGAACCTACTTCTGACCTACTACATCAGGATATCACCTACCAAATATCAAAATTGAGTATTACCCTGCCTCTCATCTCTTGTTTCAGCTTCAGAAAATATAGTCCATCTGATTTCAAAACTAATGCATTATAGATACTATAAAGTGCATAAACAGATTTTAAAACAGATGATAAAGAAAAATACAACTTACATGACAGACGAAGAATTCAGCAGGTTAGTGCAAGAAAGCCGTGATATTGCATACAATATAGATTTAGATCACCTTCCCTATGATATACAGGCTTTAGACAGTCTTTCTTTCCACATGAAAAAGTACGGCAACCACACAGAAGCTTTTAGCTATTGGGTACAGTATAAAGTTGCTGTCAATGTTTACGAAGAGAGAGTTGCTACCAAGATTCGTAAAGACAAGATTGATGAAATAGTAAGTGATATCAAGGACACGGATTTTATAGACAGCTTAGACATACACAGCCTGTTCAGTAATTAGATAAAAAATAATTAGTAGCATGAAAAACAATAATAGGTACATGACAGACCAGGAGTACAATGACCTGGTAAATGAATGTAGGAAAGATGCATATGAATATACGATGGATGAGTTAGAGAGTCAGATAGATACTGGCTATGATTGCAGGAGCGATTTTAGGTGTGATGGAGACTACAAAATGGTACATCGATGTGATGTGGTTCTGGGTATTTACGAAGAAATTTTCAAAGAAAGAACCCAGGTCATAATTCGCAACAAGAAGATTGCTACAATAATCAGCGATGAACAAGAAGATGAATGGTGGATAATTTAGAACAAACCTCATCCATTCGAAACTGATGATTCCTTCATCCATGCATATTCCAGCACCAGGTTCAGGCTTCTGAGCCAGTGCTGGAATTTCTATTTAATCATATTTATAACTACATATCGTGGATTAGCAACAAAGTGTAATATGCAGACTACATACAAGATTTAATGCTTCCCTCCTGCTACATGGGATAAACCAACATTCACTATAAAACTTTTACTTTTTTCTGATTATAACATGTGTAAGTAAAACCAATCATATTTTAAAATCAGAATCAATCACATGAAAAATAATTTATTTAAAGATATTGGCTTAAAAAGGTACATGCAGATAAAAGAAAAGCATGGAGACAACTACATAGAGCCTTATTATGATGCTTTAGCAGTAGAAAATGGTTTATATGGAAGCAGCCTCTACAACAAGCTAAAGCCAATGCAGAAGGTTAAAGACATGAACTATCTGGTAGCAATAATGGATTCTAGATATCAGTGTATTCACGTTGGCTATACCGAATCACCTTTCACCTACTGGATTAGTTATTTAAAGAAAGGTACCTATCCTTATATAAAAGACATCGTCATATTAGGAGAAGGCTTAGATAATAAGTTTGCACTAAGAAAGGCGAAGGAGATGAAGGCTGATTTACTACACTTAACACGTAAGCTGAAAATCAGGTTAGCTTTAGAGTAGATACTTTTATTAATCAATAATTAGATGTAGATGGTACTGGGATAGCTCAGTACCATCTCTTTTTTTTGTTAAGCTAATCAGATACATCAGTTTTTAATGATACAGGATATGCTTTTTGAAGATGATATAGGTGTTGACTTTTGTAGTTATTATATTCTATATGAATTAGTCTTCTTTAAGTAGTTAAGTATTGAATCTGTGATAAGAGTTTTTTTTGCTATTGTTTAGATTAATCATTGATTATCAACCCTTACTGATAGTTCAATATTTATAAGTCTGTTATCTAAGCCTATATGAATTTTATATTAGTTATAGATTATTATAATATCTATTTACTATAAAACCCATTAAATTATATTAATATTTCCTCCCTCTTTCCTATCAATAAAGACGAATCATATATTTTTTTGGGAGACATAAAACAAAGCCTTTTTCCAGACTATAATACTAAAATAATTATAGAGATGGAACACGGACAAAAAGACCCAGCCACTGGTAAATATTGGAATGGATTAACAAAAAAATGGCTGAAGAAGCCAGTCAGAGACAGCACGAAAGGCCAGCATATAGGTAAAGCTAAAGGCAAGGCAAAAGGATTAGCTGTCGGAAAAGCTGTAGGTAAGGCAAAATGGCTTGTTTATAATAAGAAACTAGAGAAAATTAAGGCTAGCCATCCTGGGAGTTGGAAGAGTCACGGATGGCTGCCGATTAACTTATCAATAGAGGTTATAAAAGCTGATGCAGTTATACACTGGAAAGACAAGAAGACGAAGTTCGAAATAGACAGAGCATTAGCACTATCATCTCTGCTCATCATTATGCGCTGCAAAATGGACGATATACAGAAAAGAAAGTCTGTCTATTCGGAGGGCTATGTGAACCTGCACAATAAGGACTTGAAGTACTATGTTGGCCGAAACTACAAAAAGTATATCACCTTCTTCAAAGATGCTGAATACATCAGGGGCTTCTATACAGGCTTCGAAAAGAAAGAGGAAAGCTACTGTCCTAATGCGTTTGCAAAAATGTATAAGTGGCACCAAAGGCACCTTAATAAACCTGGTGACCTGAGAATGTATCAACGTGTAGAATATAGCTCACAAAGGCTGTTACTAAGGCTGTTTGAAATAAAGGAAGAGAAGAGACAGCAAATTCTAAAGCAGACACTCCGACATCACCTGATTGCCAATGTATTCAAAATGGCTCCGAATATTGACGTAGATGGTTTCACTAGCTGGGCGTTGGCAAATCCTGGTGAGTTCAATGATAAAGAAGCACTTAACAATGTTATAGTCAACGTTAACTCCATTAAAAATGGTGATATATATATTACGGCTTCTGATTTGTACGGAGAGAGATTTCACAGTGTATTTACAAACACTTCCAGGCACCTCAGAAAGTACATAAATATCAATGGCACTACCGCTAAGGAAATAGACTTGAAGGCGTCACAGTTCTTTTTCTTCGCCTGTATGGTGCTGCACCCAGATCAGTGTCTGGAAGTGCTGAAAAAAGAGATGAAGCAAGTTCGTCTGAATGAAATTATGCATACTATGAAGCACTATTACGACTCCTATGAAGATGTGAAAGAGTTTGTGGATGTATCCCTTACCAACAGTATTTATCAAACTATCATGAGCAAATTCAATGGTCAGTACGGGAAGACCTATGTGAAGGACCTATGTTTCAGGGCTTTCTTTTCCAGGTCTGGGCAGAGCAAGGAGGAAAAGGACCTGCTGAAAGCCCACTACCCCAACGTAATCAGGTTGTGTGAAATCATCAACAACAGGGCAAGGAAAGAAGAGAAGCAGAATGTTCTAAATGGTAAAGCCGATGCTCCTATTTACTCTGTACCTCAGTTGCTACAGAGGCTTGAAAGCAGAATCATGATTGATATCATAGCCTTAAAAGCATCAGGTTTAGCTAATCGAAATGCAAGCCTTCAGGCATGCCATGAGTTTACTTCTGTACATGATTCTTTCATCATTGCGGCAGCAGACGAACAAATTTTCAGGAGCTTAATTGCTACTACGTTCGCTGATCTAGGCCTACCAGCACCAGTAGTAGAATGTAAATAATATACTAAGGTTAGTTTTTTATGGTAAAAGACCTGCTGGATATCTAGTAGGTCTTTTCGATTTTTATGCAACCAACTAGTAGTCGTAAGTCCAGTTACAAGCCGTAGCAAATCACAAAAGAGTGGTAATGTGCCAACCTGAAAAAATATTTTCCCGCGTCCAGGCAAGCATGTATACTATGTCTGCCAACTTTTAACTTTTCTTCATTCAAAGCAAAAATATATAAAACAAACCCCTTTGTCATTTCTATAATGATCATTAATAACAATTAACAATTTATAGAAATGACAAAAAAACAACTTAAAGAGGCATTAGAAGCATTAGCAGCCCAAAATCCACAATATCACATCCTGCTTATAGCAAAGTGTGAAGATAGTCTTTTTCATAAGCAGGAGCCTATTTGGATGAAGGATGACTATGTAAAAGCATTAAGGTTTATGAGGCAAGCACCAGATTGTGAACTGCACTATTTGATCGGAGAACAGAATGAAGCTGGCAATAACAAGCAGTTCAAGATAATTAAAACTCTGTTACTCATAGCAAAGAAATCTCAATCTAAAATAGATGCTATCTACGCACGCAACAGCCAAAACTTAAAATATACAGATGATGATTATGTGCCATTGCCTACAGATGTACTCGAAATAGCAGGAAGTGATAGCATTCCAATGAGTGAACTGGTACTATATGCAAGCCGAACTTTCAGTCTGACGACCTTCAGTAAGATTAGCAAGCAAAAGATATACAGGCATTTGGGAAATGGAGCAATGTACTGCCTAAACACAACTTTCCACGTCAAGAACCTGATTGATAGGCTTTCAGCAGGCGAAAGGGCATTTACTAGCAACCCCACTAAGCTTGAGGTTTATGTTGATCAGAAGAGCGATAAGGAGTTGATTGATATTGGATTCGCAATCCAATATAACGAATATAAGATTGCTAAACGTAAATTCATCATCGGTGATTTCCTGATTCACGACTAGTATGACATGCTATCCCAAAAACAAAATACTGCTATCAGAGGCTATGTAGAATTGAAATTAGATACTAAAAATTTAAAGCATTAACCATTTCTGATTCCATAATAGTTGGTTGAAGGAATTCAATAAAATTAAAAAAGCAATAAAATGATACACAATATCCTACAAAATAGCGAAAAAGATTGTTCCGAATGGTTAGATTATGATGGTCTTCCTCCTGAACAGGAAGCTGATTTATTCATTCTGTTCCATTATGAAACTGTAAATGAAAGTATTTGTACTTATGAGAAAGCTAATAAGTATTTCAAACCTGGATCGGACTCATTAGCCTATTTTATTCTCTCTCTGGAAGAGAACACATGCTGGTTTGACTATACACAAATACAGCAAGTTATGAATGAAATTAATCTATATCTTGAACAACTAAAGATTCTTAGAAAACTGTGATAAAAATAATATAGCCTTACAGTGCAGCTTCAGCAGACTTAATAAAACCTGACATTTTTTCTTTCGCAACCCTTCTCACCTTATAATGTGGGGTTGCGAAAGAAAAATCAGCTTGTCTGGTGTGATGGTGAGGTAAGCAATCGATGTGCAGGTCCAGATAGTGACAAGGTCAACAAAGAAATGATGAAATATATGTTACCTCACCTTATATATATCAAAACTGGTTTCCAGACAAGGTCTTAAATCGTAGTCGCTAATTCCAATCTGTAGATAATTTCCCCCAAGAGATTGAAAGTAATCTAAGCCTCTTCCCATTTTTATGTTCCAGCCATTGCTCAACTTGAGCTCACGATCATGAAGAGTTTTACTGAATTCAAAACGAAACTCAATGCCATGATCAAACAAATTGTCAGCTATCTGATCAAAGGCTAATGTATTATCCTTTTGCTGCACATCGTCATCTGCACAGGTAATTAGCTTTATCTTTTTACAGTCACCTACACGAACCAGTATCTCGCAAAAGCGTAAAAAATTCAAAATTTGATGTCTTTGGCGTACATAAGCATCTTCTAAAACCACTTCGCTTGCACCAACCAAATAGTCTTTGAATACAGTTTCATAACTATAGCCTGTATCACCATAGTAAACTTTGAAACGTTTTTCCTCTAACGATACTTTCTTTTCTTGAATAGTGTTTATTGATACTTCTTTTTTATCTATAGGGGAAGTATCTGAATGCTTGAACGCAGCAGAATTTTCTTCTGTTTTTCGTGGGTTTTGAGTAGCCTGAGCGTATCTACTTTCAGGACAATAGACGACTCTTTCTTCTCCATCAGAAGTAAAGTATGATAGATTGATTAGCGCAAATTCATCGTCAGGCTTTCGCTTATTCATTTGCTCTTTTACTCTACGTCTACCTTCAATAGCATACTCTACAATCTCATTGAATTCTTCTTCAGAAGGATCGCCAGAAGGATGAATAATTTTTACCAAAGCGGTGACAGTCTTCTTTATTGCTAGTTCATCTCTACCTTGAACACTGGCACCGAGTTTTAGCCGCTTATTCACTACATCAACATAATCTTTATTATGTTTGAACATATAATGAAAAGCCTCTGCCATATAATCTGTAATCAGTCCAAAGCTTTCAGTAAAAAACTTGTTGTCCATTTTGGGTATTTCCCATCCTGGTAAAAAGAAGAAAAATCTGTCTTGTATAGCCAGGTCAAAAGCTTTGGGTAGCGTAACAAACAAATCATGCTCGTATGAATTTACAAGTTGGTCAACTGATTGGTCTATGTTACCAACAAAGGAGAAACTTGCATTCGCTATTACTTCCTGACCTCTGGAAAAGCGACCATTAGCCATATAGTCTTTCATGATTTGGATGGTATCAGAATCTTTGATTTTCATGTTACCTACCTCATCAAAGGCGATATTGTCCCAAAAGCCGACAGCTCCAACTTTCCTGCGAGCATTATTATATAATAGGGTTGCTGTACTTGCTTGCCCACCACTCAATAGTGTTGAAAAAGGAGAAAACTCTGAATAAAAGTATGATTTGCCTGTACCTCTTGGTCCTAGTTCAATGAAGTTAAAGTTGTTTTGAACTAAAGGTATCAATCGGGATATAAAGTGTAGCTTTAATCTTAAGCCACTTGGAAATCTATCTTTTATCTCTGCAGGAGGATTATCCATGATTTCAGGATTCAAACCTACACTACGTAAGATTACATCAATCCATTCATCCCTTGTAAACTGCTCTCTTCCCTCAAAATATATTGATTCATTGAACCTTGAAAGCTGAATAGGTCTAAGATCTTCTATATAAAAAGCATAGTTATCTTCTTCAATGTCATTGTGAGCGATTGTTACTTCTGCCCACATACCTCCTTCTAATAGCTTCTCGTTTTCCTTATAGAACTTCTCATTTATTGCAATACGCTTTGAGCCAAAATTCTCCATCTCAGCCCAATGACGACGTTCTCGCTCGTAATACTTTACATGTATCTTATCAATAAACTTATGCCTCCCCTGCTGCTGAACTTTGGATTGAGCGCGGTTTGATTCATCAGGTCTTACATAGTTAGATTCTACTACTTCTAATACGGCTCTTTTACCTGCTTCAATCTCTGCAGGATCATCAGTCGCACAGTATTTGGATAGCAAGAACTCTAGTACAAATGAAGGCACATTTGCTGCCTTCTTGATATGATGCACTAAATCTTTCCTGACTACTTTACCCGTGAAAACTTCATTGAGCTTCTTATCTAAACTATCCATTAGGAAATGTAATCGGTTTCTAAAGTAATAGATGCTAATGTAAGGCTTGTTACAGGATCCGTAAGCTTAATTTCGAACTCACCCTCAAATTCTGGTTGCATATCAATCGGAATCTTACAGGCTTGGCCAGGCATGATCTCCACTAAATTGGTGGTCTCATTCACTTTTTCATCAGATGCAGCTACACCTACTATTTGGCCATTTGCCAAAGCCTCTACTCGAATAACAACAGGCTCAAGCCCCAGCTCACCTTCAATAAAGGAAGAGATTTCAATAAGAGGCCTTCTGGTCGTAATAAAGCCACCAGACTTTCCTTTATAGGTAACGTTAACCTCAACTTTCTTCTGCTTTCTGGCCTTTTGATTAGTTAAGACCATAACAGGTACAACGTTCTCCTGAAGAGAAACTCCCTCATGAAAGTATGTAGTATTCTTCTCGAAAACTGCAAAATCTCTTAAAAAGGAAAAGAATTCAACAGTAGACTTTGTCCCTATCTGTTCTGGCAAGAAACTTAATGTATAATCTGATGCGGCTCCTTTTCCTGCTAAGGATCTGGATTTAGCCATCAGCCATTCTCCTTTTGGCTTCGAAACATTATCTCCCGCTAAAAATGATGGATGCAATACGAAACCGTGATCTGTAGCGATAACAATTTTGTTAAAGCCACTCTGCTTTAAAAGAAAGATTCCTTTAACCAGGTTTTGAATAGCCTGATGCATCATAACCAACGCATTTGAGGCTAAATTTTCACCTGCTGCATCTATTTCATTGGTTGTGATTACCAATAAGTCAATAGCTTTGACTTTTAATGAGGATATTAAGTTATCTAATGATATGATGTCACATCGGTCTCCTAGCTTCTCTTTTAGGTACTCTTTCCTGTTTGCCAGTGTTAGTAAAGGCTTTGTACCCATAAACGCTTCCAAAGTCCCCTTATGCTCATCCAGGTGCAGTTCCTTCTCAGCATTCGGTAAGAGAGCAGCCATACCATATTTCGTAACAGTAGGCAAGAAGGCGCAGCTTGCATACAATTCAACAGAGAAATGCTTTTCTATTAAACCCTCTAACTCCTTGGCAAGCTCAAACCTTAATGCATCAACCAGAATATAGGCAATTTTAGTATTAGAGTTTAACAGAGGCTGTATAAACTTATTGAAGACCTGATTATTATGTACTACTCCATCAACAGGCCAATGCTCGTCTTTGAAAAGTAGTTGGTAGTTCTTCTGGAGTTTTTCTGTAAACTTTCTGTATTGCTTTCTTACAAGCTCAACTAATGTAGATACTGCCGTATTCGATTGTATTACCTCAACTACCAGCTTTTCAAATTTCCGCTGTAGTTGATCAACCTTATACCCTACAGTAGTATAGTTATCAATCAATATATGAAGAGATGAAGCAGTAGGTGCTTTGTCATTTGTAAGCTGTATTAATTGTAACCCAACTTCTGCAAGCTTCCAATATCTTCTTCTTTCTTCATCGTGATGGTACCAGATATTATTTTTGCTCTTTGCAATTATCTTACTGGCTTCTTCTCCCTTACCCTCTTTTATCAAGTCTACCAAGTGGTAGTAGTAAGTATTATCCTCAAAGGAAAAAGTAATAATGTCACCTAAGTTATTCTCATTTTTGAAAAGCTCAGGTAATGAAAGCTGCTCAGCTATCTGATCTGCCTTTTCTATATACAAATCCTCACAAACCTTATTATTACGAATTGTTTGGCAAATATCTAAAATCAAATTCTTCGATGAGTTTTTAGCTATGGAAATGCTGGCTAAGTTAGTTGGTAGCGGTATAGGCAAATCAAAAACAAACTCACTAAATAGTATGAATCTCCAAAGTTCATCATTAACAGCATCAAATGATTTCTCTTTTGTAGTGAGCCCTATTTGTTTTGACAGCTCTTTGTACTCTTTCAACCATGTTTTATCCTTCTTAAGTGCTTCCAAGCGTGTAGGACCTGGCGCTAGTAACTCAACTAAAATTTCTTTTTCAGACTTCCCTCCCGTTAATGTTTGTAGCTTGGCCCAGGTATAACCTCCACCTAAAGCATCTATCGTATCAAAATCAGGAATTTCCTCCTGAAACAGCTGATTTATCTGTTGCTCTTTATCTTTGAAACATGCTTTGCACAGTGACTCATACTTATCACCTGCATCGTATGGAAAGACTACGCCTCCGAAAGAAAATATGTAAAAGGGATCTAATATTTTATCCTGCTTAGACTGAGGAGCTGGGAAAGGTACATAGAGTACCATCTTCTTGTCCTTACCTGAAGGAATAGTATTTGTATAGAAATCTAGAGCATCTTCCCTAACTGATAGAACAGAATCAGATGTGTCGAAAATCTTGATATGATCATTTGCTAAACCAGTTAATAATTCTTGATAACGCTGTTCCGAATCATAAATCACCAGAGATGGATGATCAACCAGTTTAGATTTTATATGCGAAATGATGTATTCCCTAATCATTTTCTGAGCCTATGGTCAACTGCTTTGGTTTCCTTGCTATAGTAGCTTTAGCCTTCTTTTCTTTTTTTGCCTTAGGCTTTATTTCACATATACTTTCTAACCCATGTGTAACTGCTAAGCTCAAGTTCTTCTTGCATTTATTAGCTACCCTTCCTGGCCATATTGAATATGCTAAATGCGCCCAGTCATAATCCCCTTTTTCTAATCCTTTCCAGCATTCCTCTGTGCTTTTTGACCATTTGTTGTGTCTAAACAGCTTATGAAGTGGAGAAGCTGTTATAAGCACCCCATCATCATGATTAGGCTTATAAGGAAGATTAGCAACACGCAATACTTCTTTCTTCATTTCTTCTAACTCATGAAGGAAATCACGCTGATAATTAAGCTGCTTTAGACCATTATTATCAATTATCGAATTGCTTTGAAGCTTTGCTACATCGTCTGCTACCTCATCAATCTTTGGCTGCAGGTAGTTATTTACAACAGTGAATAGTGTTTGATTCGTAAGCTCTGGATAGTACACCCATATTGTATAACTCCCTGAAATTGTTGATATAGGCCAGTAAATTGGAGCTTCTCGTCTAAACCTAGAGTAAGTATTAAAATGAAAATCAAAAAAGACATTTAATTTACTTATTACTTGATTAAGACTACGTTCCTCAAGAACAGATAATATGTCATCAATAGAGTTAACTGGTAGTAGTGTATTAGTCAATAACTCTAGTTTCTTAACTAACTCTTCCTCTGTAACTATACCGTCCCTTACTATTATATCCTTTAAGGTTATGTATCTGTTCTGAGACGTCTCTAAACATTTGTCTTTAGGCGAGGTATATTTGTTACTTGTAATGCTACTTGGCATCTCATTGGACTCATTGAGCAGTCTCCCTGGCTGATATTTAGGTAGTTCATTGAACATACCTAAATCAATTGATCTTCCTGATACTTTTGCTGCAGTTAGGTCCCATCGGCCAAAGATGCCCCCTACTAAGTACGAGACAACTTTTAGGCATTCATTATTTAAGCTATTCTCAACACCATAATACAGCTTTGTGTAATCAACAAACTTATCAAATCTACCTAAGCTTTTCCATTCAAAATTATTTTCAACTAACTCGTTATAATTAAATCTGAATTTATTTGCAGTGCTTGTTATTTCAGCATTTTGCTTAATACTTGCAGATAGTGCTCCTTTAAAATCTAGTTCTTTAAAATCGAATACATGGGGATAGCAAAAGATTGATGAAGTTTCATTTCCAGAATCTAAGAATTCTAGTGTTTTGGTTACTTCTCTAAGATCATTCCCTTTATCGATAAACTTACTTGATTCAATCTGAGCAGGATTTATGTAGCCAGAGAATTTATGTTGGCCACATAAGTGGTTAATTATTTCTTGATAAGGACTTGAATTGATTACTAATAAGGAGAACCAAATATCGTTAAACTGAACAGGGAAGACTGCATGACCTTCTACGGAAAATACATGCCCAGACCTCATTTTGTACCCATACATTATATCTGTTCTTTTCCCATATGCAATACCTGGTTTTGCATAAAATTCTTGTCCTGTAACTCTCCCAGAATCTAGTGACAATACTGTTCTAAATGTAAAGTTATCAGAGATTACTACGAGGAAGGTAGGGTAGTAATAAGGACTAAATGGACTACCATTTTGAAAATAGTCCCAACGTTCTTTAATACTATTTACTTTAGGCTCCCAAAAGAGCCTAAACATCCTTTTTGAATCACTAGATGCTAGCCCTCTTTGAGAATTAAACAAGCTTTCTCCTACTATTTCTCCTTTTTCATAACTTTCCAACAAGCTTTTAGGCATATTATAGACAAAAGAAGCATAAGGAAAATATAAAAAAGAACCTATGTTTAGGAAGGCCGTATCACTAATGTTCTTTAGGTTTAGAAGAATTTGGTGTTCTTTGTCTTTATAGTTTTTAACATCTATAAAAATGGATTGTCTTACAGACTTTCCTGCTAGTATTTGTGCACTTACATCTACGTTAGCTCCATCCAGTACCTCTCCACCTAAATCAATTAAACATGCAAGACTATTTTGAGTAATAATTCCCCTTCTAAACTTTTCAAATGATTGCTTATTAATAAATCCTCTGTCTGTTATTGAGCCAATTATACCATTACTGTTTAAAAGCTCAGTCATTCTTAGTGTAAATCCAACATATAAATTATCACAAAAACTATCATAAGAGCTTCTTAAGTAGTTAATTGTATCCTTAGATGCTGCACCAAAAGGTGGGTTCATCAAAATTACATCATAGTTCTTACGACATAACTCAATAAAAGCAAAGCCTCTTGCAGTATCATCTACAAACAGTAGTTTCTGATAAGCATCTCCATTAGTGGCTGTTTCGGCTAACCCCTGCAACAGCTCTATAACCTTAATCTCAGATGTTTCGAGGAAGTTATCACGATAAGATTTAGAAGCATACAGAGCTGCTTGCTCTGCGGCTTGTAAGTCTTCGTTGTTACTGCCTAAGGAGAGCTGAGTATTTTTTGATTCCTTAACTAACTCGCCTACAATCTCTTTAATCTTACGATCAATCTCTTCTTCAACTCTTAGCAATAAGCCTGTTTCCCCAGCCATTTCCATTAGATCCCAAATAGAAAGCATCAACTTTCGCATAGGGGCGTCTAGAGGCTTGACTAACTCGCTTAAAACATCAGCATTCCCAGGCATTGGCTCAGCCAGCACAAGATTACTCTTGGTTATTTGTGGCCTTTGTTCTGGCGCGAGACCTAACTTATCAAAACTCTTTTGCGCTCTTAACCATAAGCTTAGTGCGGCTATCTGCAAAGCCCTTGGGTCAATATCCACTCCATGTATGTTGAAGCGAATTATGTATTCAGGTACATTATTAATGAATTCCTGTCGGGTAATGCTATTCCTTAAATCTGTTAGTAGAGATGGCTGGTTGTCCCATGCTTCAATGTAAATATGCTCTAACACATCAAAAGCATACAAGCCAAAATGCATAGAACCACATGCAGGATCTAAAAGACTAATTTCACGGGGATCTTTTAGCTCGCGATGCTCGATGTAGAGTTTATGTTCATCTTCATTGGTAGGTATAATCTTACCCTTTTGAAGATATACCTCATTTGGATGAACAATCAGATACTTACAGATAGAGTGGAGACTGGTATTACCCTTTGTCATTTCAAACCACATTCTACCTAAAGAGTTATCAGTTAAAAACTGAACAACATATCTTGGTGTAAAGAACTGATTCCTGACAGCCAGCTCCCGACTATTACGAGGAAGGTCAGATGCATCACGCATCTGCTTTATCTCTTTACTAGAATTATAGTATTGATATATCCATCCTATGGTCTCATCTTCTTTCCATAGGTTAACTGGCTGCATCCCCTCTTCCCTATGCATTGCTACTTGATCATCATTAATGATAGCTAGTAATGCACGTAATGCTCTTTCAGATGGAAAAATCAGAGCATAAGGAGAGAAACGGTCGAAGATTGACGGTAAATCTAGAGCTAGCTCATCAAAAATAGCATGGATGTACCACTTGTACCTTATGAATTGCTCAGCGGTTTTACCTTTTCCAGTAATATCATCAAATATTTGGAAGCCCTCACTATTATACTCATTACGGATACTCTCGCTAATGATGCCTCTCTCTTCTGCCATACGGAGGCTGGCAATGCGGTTGAGTATAGTAAAAGCCTGCTCTCTGACCAACTGTCGTACCGCCTCGGCCTCCTTATTACTAGCTGAAGGAAGGTTAGACTTAATGTACTCTAATCGCTGTCGTAAAAGCCTTGCTGTATATACTACTTCTGAATCTTCTGTGGTTAACTGCTCAATTAATACAACTATTCCATCAGGACGAATCCCATAAAATTGTTGCAGTTGAGATTCAACCTCATCCATAAGCAGAGCTTTAGCCTGCTGTACAAGGTCTAATATTTTTTTTCGGGCTGCTTTAGTAATAGCCATAATCGAGAATAACAGATTTGATAATTACCAGCTTATATCTACAATTTCATCTTCAATAAGCTGTTCTCTTATCTTGGTAAACTCTTCAATGATAGGATCAACATCTTCTTTTTTCTCGAACCGCTTCGGTAAATGAGAAAGGGTCACCTTTTTTACTTTCTTGGTTCCTGGAGCAGGTTCCTCAGCTTTAGTGAGTTCTTCAATTTCTTTTTCAATTTCCTTAGTCAGGTTATTAAAGACGTATGCCTCATTGATTATCTCCCTAATACCTTTCGTTCCAGCTTTTTCTAGAATCAGAGACTTATCTAAACGAAGCGAGAATTCCTGTTTTTGTTCATCCTCTAAAAGCGCCCAATTAGGGGAAGACTTTATTCCCTTTATAGATAGCGCTATATTATCATTCTCATGCTCTCTGAATTTTTCGCAAGCCTCAGCAATGGTGTTATCTAACTCTGTAGCATAATCATTCAAATCAGCTGCTCTTTCAAAGAAGTTCTCTGATTGTATAACCTGATCAACTTTAACGAATAGTGGCTTAGACTTTTCTTTTAAATCACCAATTATTCCTTGGTTAGGCAAAGAGTCTATATCTGCTTTAGTATTTTGAACTTTCTTTATTACCGTTTCTATACCATTATCAAAAGCCTGTTGTACCTTTTTAGCCCAAACCAAGGCAACATAAAGTTCAGCATCATCTTTACCTAATCTAAATGTTGCATCAGAAGCATCACCTTTTAAAATTTCAGAAATCCCCTCCTGGATGCTTTCAGCTTTATCCTTACCTGGGAGTTTTAGATTTTCTAAAATATATCTAAGGTTACCATACTTCTTTTGAAACTCAGGAAAGTGCTTCATCACCACCTCACTTATTTTTTGCGGCAATGGCGGCACAGTTGTAAGTGTAAGTTCAGTTAGGTGTTTAGCCGCACAAAGCTTCTGAGCTTGGGTAGGCTGATCATCGCTATGAAGGGAAACGCCAATTTGATTAAATGCAGCTGCACTGGACAACTTTTCTATAGCAGACGGACCTTTTACCTTAACTGTATCTCCTGCAATTCTCAGCTTAACCACGGAAGCTAAGAACATTATTGTAACTAAATAGCGAGTAGTATCCTTATGCCATCCAAACGGTGCCTCACTAAAGTGTTGTAGTAGTTTACGACCATCAATTTGTAATTCACTTTGCAGATAATCTTCTATAGCTTGAAGAGCAGAAGCATTAACATCTATGCTCCCATCCCCTTTTACAAGATTGAATGGGTTCAAAGTGGCAGGTAGTAACCTTAAATCTTCAAACTGAAGCAGCTTTTGAGCAGTCGCTGAGTCAATAGACTGAGCCGCCAGATTATACTTATGATAAACTTCCTCCGCAGCAGCTTTTAACTGTTGATTGACAGCGTCTCTTAAATTGCTTGATAATGCCTTAGTAGGGGTTGATGCTCCTCTGAAGATGAATTCTCCTGCTTCTAATGACGAAGCTAACTTCCTTTTAACCTGTAATTTGTAGTTCTGGGCTTCCTGAAGCTGACTATTTAAGTACTCATTTATTTCTTTATCGTCATACCTGTTTTTAGTGCCGCCTATTTCCTCACAACGCACAATTTCTTCAACTGCTTTATCTAAATCTTCATCCAGAACGCCTAGGAAGTAAATTCTGCTTGTATTAAGCTTGTCGGTACTTTTCTGTTTTAGCTCCTCTAGCTCAGTTGTATATCTGGTCCTTTGAACAAAGTGAACTTCGAGTTGTATTTCTTCATTTTGCTCTATAAGCTTAGTAGTTCGTTCATCCAAAACCAACTGAACTCCAGACTTAACAGCTTTTGTATTGGCTATTCGAGCAGTAGGTAATGGCGTAAATATATCTTCAACTTGATCGTCATATACTCTTCGTGAAGCGGTTCCAAAGACCGTAATTTTTTGCTTTTCTTCTTCGATTCGGATAATTGCATCAGTCATGAATCGTAACTGACCATCAATCTCCTTCAAAGTTTGACCTTTAGTATTTTTAAGCTCGTTAACCTTCTCCTTAACTTTATCTAACTGTGAAGGTGCATCAACGGAAGGATGCATCATCACAGCCAGATTTTCTATAGACAGATGAAAATCATCTAATATTTGGAGTGTAGCAATTGATTTAGCAATTGTTGCCTCCTCAGAATTTTCATTGAAAACGTTGATTACTTTTTCAACGGAAGCCGCTACATGTGGATAAGACTTTCTGATATCCGATTTTAACACATTATAGATATGAGCAGTGTTTGCCAAGCGACCTACTTTCTCTTCAGCTAACATGTCTGCAGGCCCCTCAGTCAATACATCCTGAATAACACGTATTGCGGATCTTAAACCAATGCCGCCTGTCTTTTTTGCCAATCTGGCAAGAAGGTTTAGCAGCAGGTTAAAATGATGAGGTAAAAAAGGATATAAGTCTACAAAGCTTTTCTCATCTAAATCTGCCTTATAAACAGTTCGGTCAACATTTGTTAAGCGCGTGTTTAGGCGAAGCATTTCTCCATGTTTTGCATAGAATTGCTTCAGTTCTTGTGCTCCTGAAGACGACTTTCCTAAAAGACGCTGAGTAGTAATTTCCTTGATATCAGAGGCCTCTATGTCTATTTTGATAGGGAAGCGGTCATTCAGCTTATAAAGCTTTTCTGAGTTGAAACGTGCATTCGGATTATCCTCTGTTAATGTTTGCTGCCCTGTTGCCAATATCCATGCTTTGCCATTTCCAATATTTTTGAAATTTTGCATGGTTCCTTGCAGCTGCAGAATAAGGCCATTATCAGCTGAAACATACTGTCCCACTTCATCCAAAATGAAAAGCACACTATCTTTACCTGACTTCTTCTTGATCAGGGATAGCATATGCTTCACCTTCTCCTCGTCGTTTTCAATATCTTCAACTTTAGTAATATTGAACGACCTTGCATCTTTCCAAATATTTGGATAAAAGCGTGGAGCCAATTCCTGAGCAATACCTTTAGCGGTAAGTTTATCCTCAAATTTTAATTTATCCCAATCTTCTTCATTTTCAGTTTCTACTAACTTCTTGTACTCCTCCAGCCTTCCATCCATCTCGAGTTTTCTCTCTAAGAGAGAAATTTTTTCTTCTGTTGCATAACCAGCCCATTTCATTACTTCGTGATAAATAATGGTACCAACAGGAGCTAAGGTATACCCGCTGATTTGCTGTGTAGCCATATCAATTAAAAAAACCTCTGGATCATATCTCTGAACCAAGGTTTTTAATTGCTGGCTTATTGGAAGAGAGTTAATTCTATTAATTAGTCTATCCTGGAAAGAAGTACCATCTATTATAAAGTTCTTCTTTAAGCCTAACCCAAAGTATTTTGCAAATGAACTCTTACCTGAACCATAGAAACCAGATATCCAAACACCTACTTCGTTTGCTTGATCTTTATCTCCAGTTTGCATTCCTACATTCATCGCATCAAGAATATCTTCAAAATTCTGCTTTAACTTATTAGTTACAACATATTCTGAAACCTCTCTCTTGAGTGCTTCTGGCTTAGTGCTTCCAAAAGTAACTACCTTCTCTATACTCCTGTATATATCCTTTGAAGGATCAAACAATTCTTTGATTTTGCTCATGACAGATTAAAAGTGTTTTGATCTATAGTTACCATCTGGTGGATAATATCCTAAAAACTCCAAGCTGGACCCGCTAAGGCTACCAGGGTACAATATGATAAGTGGTATCTCTATTTCGTTGTAGATATTCTGCTCGATTGGACCAAACCTAGTAAAAGGATGCAAAGCTTCTATATCAGACAATATCAGTAGTGGTCTTTTCTGATGCTTACAGGTTTCCTGCTTCTCTAAAATAGACTTTTCAATGACTCTATTGCTTATGATCATTGATCCTAAATCATCTTTAAAGAAATCTATGATTTCATCATAACCTGATGATGCATCAGGCACAGGCCAACCTTTCCGTCTAGGATTGTTTCTAAAGAAATCATTAGTTACCTGAGCTATGGACAAAACAGAACACTCGAATTGATAGCCCTTTGCCAAGCTTAACCAATTTGGAAGCTTCCTCTTAACTTCTAAGGTTAAAGATGGCTCATACGTGAGATAACAAAGTTGCTTATCCCCAGCATGATGGCTTGTTGCTGGTTTATCTAAGGAATCTAGAATGGTTTTAAATTTATTATCAAGCAGCATCTATAAGTTCGTTCATATTTTGGTAATTCCAGGTAATTCTAACTATCTCACCAGAGCTTTGCAATATAAAATTGCCTTGAAAGGACAGTCTTTCAAGGTGTTTTAAAGTATCATGTCTGTTGTATCCAAACAGCTCCCATTCCTTAGCATTTAAAATTGCTTCATCGGAGAGGCCACTGAAATGTAATTGATGCACTAAATAATTAGCGACAAAGTCATATGGAAAGAATGGCAAAATCTTTCTTTGCCTGTTGATCAACTTAAAGTCGATCATGCTGGCATTGATATGTTCAGAAACCTTTCTTTTGGTTGAATCTGCCCATGCTTTCTCGATATTTCCATCTATAATGGCTTCATCTATAAATGCTTTAGCTGCATTTCCTGGTAATTCACTTGCTCCTTCTTTTATTAGCTTTTGATACACAAAGCGTATAAAATCGAATAAAATTAAATTAGCTCGGCAGGTGTAGATAAGAAATATTTGATTTAAGATGTCAAGGCTTACATGTTTCTCTCTTAGTAACTTTAAAGAAGTTACTGTATCTTCTCCTTGCTTCAAGTATCTTCTGAAGAAGGTATGATTCACAATGTCTTTGATTCTATTTGGGTGGTTTCTAACTAGGACGTTTGATTCTATAACCTTCTTTATCAGGTCAGCTTTTGGTATACCAGGCTCATAGATATCCAGCAATAAAAGAGTTTCCTGTATTAAACCTGTACCTTTTAACAAATCAGAGTTATAGACCCATTGTGTATTTATCATTAATTCAAATATGGAAATGTGCTGTAGTTGTTTTTAAATGCCTCATAATAATGACGTGCAAAGGTCTTAAGAATAGAGTCATCCCCTAGCTCAGTATTATGACCAACTAGAACTGGTCCTTTAATAGTCTCAGTAGAAATATCACCAGTAAGCCTTCTAAGCTCACTTAAGACCTCTTCCTGAGTTAGTGTACCATCGTTCGATATAAAGCTCCTTAATTCAGTGAAGATATTTTCTTCCATTTTTTGGGGTAAGCGAAACAAGTGGTATTTACCTGGACCAATGTGCTTGTCATGATTGACTTGGCATATCTGTGAAGCTAGATGCAATGTGGCAGATTTCTTTGTTTTCGGTAGAGCATACCCTAAAAACTCTTCCCCGTTTGCACTCAATATGTTCGTAGGCCACCAATTACTATATTCTCCAGAAAGGATAACTAGTTGTCGTAGTAGAATCCAGTTGTTGACATTATGTGTCATGTTTTAATTTTTTTTTAAATCAATTCCTATAAAAGTCATTTTATGATCTGACTTAGCAGTGCTTCATAAGAATCGAAGAATCACATTTTTTAGTGTTTGATAATGCAATCAATTAATTACCTATAAATCATATAGTTCTTAAAATATGCCCCTTACCTCCATGGCTTAAGCATCAACTAGGGTAAAATTCTTTTCAATTTAAACCAAAACACTGCACTGACCAAGTTTTATACACGATTAATAGCCAGTTTAAAATATTAAAAAAACTCCATTAAGATATTTCATAATCCAATTTTGTTTTTGCTATATTAAGCAGCTTTGATTTAAGAGAACGACTGAAAAATGGAACGAACGAGAAGGCTGAAACAGGTTTCTACAACACTTAATGTTGGTATATACACAATTGTAGATTTCTTAGCAGCCAAAGGTTTTCATGTAGAAAATAAACCAGTTACAAAAATTACTCAAGAACAATATGACCTCTTGGTAAAGGTATATGCTCCATCCTTGGCAAACAGAGATACTTTACATTCACCTTCGCTATCACATGATAAAAGTTCTGCTTTGGAGGGATTAACTGCATCAGGAAAGATTGAGCTTCCTCATACTAAGCGTTCATCAACAAAAAGCATTACTACCGAACGCCCCATACCTAAGAAAAGAGAAAGGATAGTACTACCCACTCCTGCTTCAGATAAAGATGCGCTGGATCAGAAAACCATTTGGGTTAAATATATCTTAGCACAGGAAAAAATTCTTGATCATCAGTCCTTACCTATTGCTGTTAAACCAGAGTATGAACTAAGTGCCTCTGGAAAACTAAAACTAGAGGTTAATCAGGATGTCTCAAAAAAAGCTTTCGCATCTGACATCAGAGAAGTGTTTAAGCTAAAAGAAGAGGAGTCTTCCTATGAATACGGGTACATTTTGCAATCTGTTGAGGTAACTAAAAACATACCAACTGAGAAGCTTGTTAATCACGGCAATAGCATGATTATTCCTCTGTTGTCTTGAATAGTAAAGAGCAGAGATGCTATAAAGTTGGTGACTAAAAATACGGTAGATATTTTTGAATAAACCTGAGTTTCAGGAGCTGAGTAAAATGCTTGATAATTGAATCATAATTTTATTTATATATCCTTACAATGTAATACTTTACTTTAAACAAGTTGTTCTTTTATTAATTTCCTTTTTTTCAACTTATCAATTTCCCTGCTGCATTAATATATAGCTTTTATGCTTGTTGAAAACATATTATTAACTAAAGAAGACATTTATAAAATTGTAAATGATGAACGAGGTAATTCTAAGTATATACACAAATATTTGATACAAGTGGGGGCTTATTATTCTTATAAAGGACTCTACAATAATAATGGCAAGATAGTATGTTATGATACAGCTAAAGCAGTTTCTTTCAACATATCAGATGGTGGTAATATACTTGGTATAGAAGCAAAAAAGACCTATTGGATACATCTTCATCAACAAACAACTACATTAAATAATGATACACAGACTAATTTTGAACTTCCATCCCTTACTCAAGAAGATTTAAAAGACATCTATCAATTAGCTAAAACTAAGGCTGATAAAAAAATAAAGCTTTTACAGGAAGCAGAGAAAATAAAAGAGCAAATTGAAAATCTAAAGATTGAAGAAGAACTTAACCTTATTATCAAAGGTGAAAAATTTGTACAATTTGTACAGGCACTAGGTAAGTATGCTTGTACAAAGGAATTGGCAGAAAACATCCATGTGCTAGATTTTGGGGAAAGAAGCATTTACTTAGATAAACAAAACTACACTTTGTCATTAGTTGATTATCCTGCTATAATAAATATCAACTGGTCTGACTATGAAAGAAAATATTCAGTTCCTGAAACATTTATTCTCCCTAAGTCTAATTCTTATCCTAATGTGATTAACCCATTAGTTACAAAGGCTTTTGGTTTAGCATTAGAAAGAATACAAACCCATTTAGAAAAATTATTTACTGCTTCTGAATTGAGCTTTAAAACCTATGGACTAAGATTAGATAACCTACCCCCAGATAATCATTACAGAAAGAAAATAGTAGTTGATACTCGCAATAACATAAACAAGACACTAGATGATGCTTATCTTAAGCAATGTGAGGTTCTGTTTGTTGAACATGGTAGTGATTATAAAAATTGGGATCTCGAGAAGGTCTTTGTTCTCAATAAAATTGTTGAAAAAAAAACAAGCACCTATAAAGTTGGGGATGATAACAGAGAAACAACTACTACTCATGACATCTACGATTTAATTTATTGTGGACAGATAATACGAGAAAGGACATTAAACCAGTTATTACCCTCTAACAAAATAGTAAAAGTGGATATGGATTACTATTATAGTGAACTTAAAAGCTCTTCTAAGAAAGTTCTCAGTTCTACTGTGGATAATCATTTCACTATGGTTGTTCGGAATTATATACAGAACAACTATAAGTAAATCTACCTTCACGCTTTAGAAACGCAACTGTTCCTTATGGTTAAATTTCTGATTAACGACCCATCACTCGAATCTCAGTGGAGGGCTATTATCCTGTTCGGAAAGAATACGGCAACCTACAAGTTCGCCTTTGCCAAGGCTTTGCTTGAACTGGTTGAGCAAGAAAGGACAAAGATTACGCTCACCGACCTCGCAGAGCCTTTTTCAAGGCATGTAGTAGACCACCTGAGAAAAAATGATAAACAGGGAAGCTCATCATCAAGTAAGTTCTTAGGCACTTGCAGGAGCTTTATAAACAGCCAAATCACAAAGGAACAACTACTGGTTCAAACAGAACGGCTCGGGTTTGTGAATGTGGTAGATGCATTCCAGATGGTAAACAGAGATGCTGTTCCTGACCCATTTTATCAGAAGAACTATACCAACGGTAAAAAAGAGATTGTAATTACTGATAACCTACTGAAACTGAAAGAGTCTTTCCAGTTTCATAACTTCGGACAGGAAACTGAATCCAGATGGAATCTGGTGGAGACAGCGTGGAACCTCAACATTAACCCAACTCTCCTGGAAGTGCAGTACGATGAAGGTAAAGAGCTGCTCTTCATTGAGAACAACACCATGCGCAGGGTTAACATCACTTCCGTTCGTGACTCACTCAATGGATACCAGAAAGGTAAGTGCTTCTACAGCTTTCAGGACATTTCTGTAAACAGCCTCTCCCCTAACATTTGTGATGTAGACCATTTCCTACCACATCTTAATAAACAAAATCATTTTCCAGCTAATATTAATGGTGTATGGAATCTGGTGTTGGCTGACAGTAGCGTAAATCGGAAGAAGAATGCAACAGTTCCTGACATAAAATACCTGAATCGTCTTTACAACAGGAATGAGTTTTTCATTGCAAGCAAGCATCCCTTATCGGAAACTATTGTTAATCAGACTGGCAATACACCTGAAAAACGCAGGGCATTTCTACAACACCACTACGACATTGCAAAGAACAATTCCATTCATACCTGGAAACCAGATATAGAGCTACCATCTACATTTTAGCTATGAGCGTTTTTCACGAAATACCAGAGGATAGAGTAATCTATAAAGACGAAATGTTCTTCATCATCAGGGATAAGTATCCTGTTTCTGATGGTCACTCGCTTATCATTTCTAATATGCTAAGGTCTGACTACTTTGACTTAACTGAAGATGAGAAACTCCATCTGGTAAAAGTTATTGAGAAATGTAAGAAGCTAATAGAGCAGGAATTTATACCAGATGGCTATAACATCGGAATGAACTGCGGTGAAGTAGCTGGACAAACCGTTATGCACTTCCACTGCCATCTTATACCACGATACAAGGGTGACATGGAAGACCCAAGAGGTGGTGTAAGGCATTGTGTGGCTGGTAAGGGCTATTATTGATTATATACTTATAATTTTAATAGTGATTATGTCTCTCCCAATTAGAGATAGAAGCAAGAGGATAAAGAACTAAGAGTACTGGATTCAGAGCAATGATTATTATAGGCTTTTACTAAACTACCACCACTATACATATTGAGTGGCGATCAATGGAAAAGAGAAAATCCTTTTTCTGATAGCATCTTTGGTGTAGGGTATATACCTCTACCATTTAAGTAGTTACTTAAAAATATTGAGAAGGGTATAACAGAGTTGTTAATGGCTTCTTCTAAATGATGATAGTTTAGATACTTCTTCTTTTTTTTTATCTGAACATGTTCAAAATATAGATCTAACAAATTATCTAACTTAACCTTATTGAATTTCAAATAATCTTGGTATAACAAAAAAGTGTCTATATCAATTATAGTTACGGGTTTAACTCCTTGTACACCAACACCTCGTCTTTTTAGTTCTAGTAATTCTTTTTGAAACCACTGGTTAACAATTACATTCAATCCTGCCAAATTATATTGCCGTTCATGCAGTATAATAATCGGATAAATTTTTAGCGATGATGATTTATAATTTATATCAAAGTTAAAGGATTTTTTCAGTACCCTCTCAATGTTGAATACGAGCTGTAGAACAGCTTTTTTCTCTACTTTGCCATTTGAGTCATCAAAATATAATTTTTTTTTAAATGCTGCTTCGATCTGTTGGTAATCATAAGAAACCTTAACCTCAGCCTGAACTAATATATCCTTCGATTCAAATAAGAATAAACTATTGCCATTCCTTAAATAGTAGTCTGGCTCAGCATTATAACCTAATCTGAGTATATCTTCACCATTGTACTTTTTATACCTTTTACTATAAATTGATTGTAATATACTGTACAGTATATATTTTTCAGAAAAATCATCTGTGTAAATTCTCCTGAAATCTTTTACCCTTTCAGACTTAGGTAAAGAACTGTTTAATTCATTTAGTTGAAAATACAACCCTTTGAAAAGCTTCTCAACAACAAACAAATCAAATATAATCTGATATACTCCATCATTAACTTTATAAAATGGAGCCGACCTAAGTTTTTTAAAATCAGTATCTTCTATAATTTGTGCTTCACTTACAATCAGTTTCTCAAACAATAGGCAATTCCTTGTATACTCTTCATCTTCTATCACTGTTAATTCAACACTACCCTCATTTTTTTTATTGATTGCAGAGATCATCATTGGAAGTATTTTCTTCAAATACTCTTTCCATGTTTCACATCCAAAATGCTCTAAGAAGTTAGCTAAAAGGTATTGAGTGTCTGAGCGTGATTCTAAAAATTCAAATAAAAAAATTGCTTTGATAAGTTGGGCAATAAAAATCTCATTTATGTTATAGTTCTCAATATCTGAGTAAACGTACGATTGAGATAAGCAAAGCGCAGCAAACTGCAACTCTGTGAGCTCTTTTGTAGAATTTCCTGCAATTGAATCAAAATCAGATAAGTGCTGATTAAACAGAAGATAAGCTTTAAATATATTGATTTCTGCTTCACTGTCAGTTTGTGTACGGTTTTCAGATATATGATCAAAACTGTACTCAAATAGTCTAAGACTACTGTGGTTATTTATGATAATTAACTCAGCGCCTGTATCTTGCTCAATATCTTTGAGTCTACTGTATAAGTCATTCGCAAAATCATTATTTTCCTGATTAAAAAACATGCTTAGTAAGTCAACATGATTTCTAAACTTTGAATTGCTTCTTGCCAAACCTAGAAAGAAAGTGGCAGCCTTAAGTAGTAGGTTTCTGGGGATACCTGTTAAATAAGCACCAATTGTGCTTGGTGCTTCTTCGAAAATATCTTTATATCCTACTGTTTGTTTTCTAACTAATGACATGTTTTAATAAATCTTCTCATAAAAGGTGAATGAAGCATTCCAATTACAATATCTGCAACATACGGTAACAGTCAATGCTAAGCTAAGTATAGTTTTAGGCGCAAAAAAAAAACATATATCAAAGCTTCAAGGCCAAATGATCAGAACAATAAAAGATAGTAAAGATTCTGTCTGAGATATAGAGGGCTACTATAACCTCTACTCTCCCATGCCAATCTAGCAGCTTCTACAGCTTCATTACAGCGATTGCTAACATTCTTCATGTTGCTTTGCTCTCGCATATAGCTGCTGAAAGTCGTTCTTATGAAGGTGGTAGAAGTGTATTTGCTGCGGATAAGGAAACCTCTCTTCATTCACTTCCAAAAAGGTTAAAAATCCATCATAATTATGTCTAAGCCAAGGCGACAAGCCTAACTTAGAAATTTTGTTTCTGTTGCAGTATCTTAGTATCTGCTCAAAGGTATGATCTTTAAGGATTTCGGCTCTGGGAGCCACGCTTTTTAGGTTTTGGGCCTCTCCTGGAGAACAGCGCACGAATAAGGCATCCAACTCATAGGCATCCCAAATGTTAGCTCTCTGAACGGCAATCTCTCTATTCCCACACTTGAATGAGACTGGCTCACCTGCTTGTTTCGTTACCTTCCAGACGCAGAACTCTTTGCCATATTTATGATAATCAGAGAACATTTTAGGGTCAATATAGCCAGAGTCTTTTTCACTTAACAACACCGCCTGCTGAGGTAGGTCCGACATCTTCTTCCACTTTCTCTGGCCGTAGTATTCAGGACAGGCGATATGCAGGTATTCATCCTTCAGAATAGGCAGAATGTTACTCAAACTCCAGTTACCGTGGATAGGATAGTGGCCACCACCTTCACTAAGTCCTTCGTTTATACATACAAAGGCATCAAACTTCGCATTAATCTGTTTGAATAAAGCTGTAGCTTGAACTGAATCAAGCCCTATACAAAGCACTTTTCCATGTACTGACAACACTTCCTTGAAGCATCTATCCACCAGCACTACATTCTCATAGGGAAGGTCAGAGTAGCCGTTTCTGATGCTTCTACCAGAGGCAAAATAGACTAGGTTTTTCCTATCCTTCAACCGTTCCTGTAATGCATGTTTGAAATTATCTGTAACACATTGAGGCGATTGAAGAACGGTTTGGGTCATTTAGAATGGGTTTAGTTGGAAGATGGGTATTAGGATTTTCTGGTACAAAGATAGTAATAAATATCTTAAAATCCTAATGTTTATAAACACTATAAGCTAATTATCAACAAATTGACACGATAACCATTCAAATACCTGTGATTCTCTCACCTGATTAAAAAAAAATTATGACTGGACGAGCGTTAGATACAAACGGGTTTCCTATCGGTGTTGAAGCCCTGTGCTGATAATATGAAAGCATATGGAATGTATTCCCTGTTGAACTCATCAATGAACAATATATCTGAGGTACTTAATACGCTTTAACAGACCTTGCATGAGAAACATCATATAGACTATGTGTCAGTGCGGGCTAAAATTTAATATCATCAACCAAGGCGTTGCGCACAATGGGCATATTCCAACTGAACATTCTGGAGAGATGTTTAAATTAGCTTTACAAGTTCAGCACTACCAGTTACACTTAGTATATTCATTAAAAATCCACATACCTATAAATGAAAAAGCCTACAATAAGATGTAGGCTTTTTCATTTATAGGTATGTGCTGCTTAGTAGATTCGAGGCGAAACACCAGTGCCTAAACATTGAGCACACTCACCACCACTTATTCTTCCAGTACCTTGACAAAATCTACATGGACTATCTTCATGATCTGATCTAAAATCATCTAAATATTTTGACTCTTTTTCACTTGATACTGTTCCACACATGTTACATGTACCGCTAACGTACCTTCCGACTGAGCATAATGAACATTTTTGACCATCCGTAAGATACGTCTGTCTGGTATTGTAAGATCTGCTTTCTTCATCTCTTATGTTATCATATAGTATATCCACATCTGCTATATCAACAACACTTTGATTAAGCAACTTGTTATTCAAATTATGAGCAAGACCATCATGATAGTTATACCAGATACCATCATAATATACTTTTTCATCATCTTTACCAAGATTATAAATGTTTATTTCACCTTTTAATAAAATTGTATCTTTCTCTAAATGATCACTATACCGTGCATAATGCTTATAATATGTAATACCTGTGTAGCGGGAGCGTGATGTTGTGAAAATAGGTGACACATCTTCGAATGGTGGTAGAGTAGCTTTGGTTTTATTTTTGAATGTCTCATAGACATCTCTGGCTATTGTGCGTAACGATTTTGATGGCAGCGGTTGAAAATAATTATTAACATCTATTTCATGCTTGAAGAGTACAACATCTGCATGATCTCGATTTATCATGTTTAAACCATAATCATAAAAACGAGATTCAAAATCATCATAACTATCTGATTCCTTATTGTTTATGTAAATAACTACCGCTGGTGAACCTGCGATATTACCTGCATCACCGAAATAACAGGAATAAATATCTCCTAATCCGATTTTTGCCATTGGAATAAAATCAAAAACTCTTTTTGATAATACCCATCCTTCTTTTGTTTTTTTATAAGCGGCTGCTCCTATATAACCCCTTTCATTTCTTAATTTTTCACAGTAATCTCCTTCGTTTCCATAACCCAATCCCATATTGAAGAAAATGACATGTGTGCTGTCTGTTTTATAAGATGCAACGGGTGAATAAAGTATGTGTGGAGGATTTTCACAATCTAACATAACTCCATTGATATCAGGCAATTCGGATTTGTATGAAGTAGTATCATAAAATCGTCCAGAATATCTTTCACGTAAGTCCTTCCAGCTACGTGGTTTCCATTCCCACACATCAAATCCGACAAATCCACCATCTGGATATGGTTCAGGGTGTACATATGCATCACTACTATTAGTAGCCATCTGCATAGCAATTGTATCATTCATTATGCTACTTGCGACTATTTCTATTTCAGCTTCATTTCTTTCTTCATTCAATGAAGAACATGAGCATAACGAAACAAGCAACACAATCACAACTGCATTACTCAAACAACAAAGTTTCTTTATCATAAACATTATTTTTATATATATTGTATTATCGATACAATATATATAAAAATAATGTTTCATTAATAGTATTCAAAACGAAAAAGGGAATGTGGTTTTCTTGAATGTGATTCAGAATGATTGATGATCAGAAAGGGGGTAAAAGATTAGTAGCAGATAGAGAAAACATGCTTGCCCGAGAAAAAGCTAAAATTGAAGCAAGAGAAGCAGCACGTGTGGCAAAGTTAAAAAAAATGCCAGTTATCAGTCCAGATTCAATAAGGTTCAACTATGATAGCTATATTCCAACGGCAAGCACATACAACCGATTTAAAAGCAATCGAATCAATCAATACAATAGCTACAACACTGACAAGAAGATAGAAGATGTCTACATCATTACATACTCCAACAAAGCAGCCAGTGAGAAAAGCAGTGACCTGAAAAGGCAGGAAAGTGCGTTGTTTCACGTTTAATTAAGCAGAGCAGTAATTGTGATAATTATAAGTTATAATCTAGCTACTACAACCAAAGATGTAAGCTTTAATCTTATTCCTGTTTCCTCCATGATTCCTTTGGTTGATGATGATCCATCAAAGAACATTTGAGCAGAAATACTTTTCGAAGAAAATCAACACGTACAGAGTGCTAAAGCAGCCTTTGCTCAACTAAGCAGAAAGTACAAGGTTGTTAACACTAATAACGAGTACGCTTAATCAAGATTTTACCTGATTACAACCTCCGAGAAGATGTAATTAGAAATCTGAAGCAACATATAGCTGCTGGCGTGACAGATAGATTCCTCCCATTTGAGTTGTTGAACGATGAGTATGGTAAATATGAAGAAGACTTACAGGAGTTCATACAGAAGCGATTAAAATAGCAGGGAGCAAAGAAGCTGTCCATCAGTTCCTGTATAAGCCAATAATTTAGTGAAGCCTTAACCTAAAAAGAAAAGGGATGGCAGCAAAAGTATCTCTTTTATTAGTACTGTTATTACAAAGATTGAAAATGACATAAATCTGGTGTGTATGTAACGGAGATAGTGCCATAGAACCAGATTCAGTTAGACCTGCTGGATACGGTGGATAGGGATAAGCATGCAAAACTTATGGGTGTCATAGATAACATGACTGACCGCTTCGGCAGAGGAAAGATAAGAGTTGCCACACAGGGTACAGATAACTCATGGCAGTTGAAGAGCGACTTCAAATCACCTTGCTATACCACCAGGCTCAGTGAGATACAAAATGTTTATGTGAAGTGATTAGCACAGCGGGAAAATCTTAAGATTATTTCATGCCTTCATCATAGATAGCTACCTATAATTTAATCTGAAAACAAAGCAATTAGAAATCCAATCGAGATCAAAAAGAATCCTGTTAACTTAAATATGCTCTCTTTTTGTGCAAAATTGAGATAACATAGGGCCAGTTTGAAAACAAATATTTCAATGAAGAAAGCTATGATTACCCTCAATAGTAAGAATGGAATATACAGAATAGGCAACATTAATATTAATAGCATTAAAAAAAGCCCTACTACTATCGAAGAATATAAGCCACTCAGTAATAGAGGCACAAACAGAATTACAAATATTGTTAAAGTTTTGAAAGTAATTCCATAAATACAAAACAGCATATATATACAAAAACATAAAAAAATAAAGGTGAATGGAAGCCCAACATTAAACACAAATCTTGAAAATCTTTTTTTATGTGGTCGTATAAGATTTCTTTTTTCTTGCCACTTTTCATATTCAATAGAATGAGCTTGTCTCCATTCCTCATATTCCTTTCTGAATCTTATCAAATCCCTATAAAAGAAATTAACTTGATATCGTTCTTTAGCTTTTTCTCTTATGTATAAAGCAAAGGGAATATTATTAATAAAGAAATTAAGATTAACATAGATTTTTAACAATTTAATGTCATTTCTTGTCTTCCTGATGAACTCTCGAATATTTATAAGGCTTTCTATATTATCTCGGTAAACTAAGATTTTTTCCCTTCCAATAATTTCAGCTACTATCGTAAAACCGCCAAGAAATTGAATAATCTGCCCAATTCTCCCAATCCACACAAACGAAAGCCCATAGAGACAGTAATCTGAGAGGGATTCACCTTCTGTCCACTTTTCAGCTGCACTAATAAAATCAAGGCTTTGACACATTTCACCTCTTTAAGCAATTCAACAATCTATCCTTAACTCTATTAACAGTAATTATATCAAGTTATTTTTGCCATACTTATTATACGTATCATTGTATTTACTATTCTGAACTTTTTAAATGAATAGCTATAACATGATTATCCATCTTTTATATTAATTGAATCAACACCGTAATGCAATGATGGTGAGTTGAAGAAAATGGAGAACAATCCATTTCCTTTCCGCTTACCGTAAATGTCCATTTATATCCAATTAATACGGCTACAGGTTATTCAAAATAGTATGTAAAGCACTCGCATCGGTAGCCACTGAATCTCTTAGACAATGCCTCATGTATTGCTCAGACACAATGAATGCAGTTGAGCAGCAGAAGCCAGAAGGTGTAGAACCACTGGTTAAGACTCATCGCTATTTAATATAAAAGCCAAGTGCTTTGCTAAAGAATTAGGTATGCTGAGTAAGACAGGACACCACAGGTAGAGGCGTGTCAGAAGGTAAACTATGCTGAGTGCTGCTCTTATGGGATGGACAATGGGAAAGATGTGGTGCTACAGCTACTGATAGACCATGGAGTGCCACTATTAGGTCACAGAAGGCTTTACCTTAAACCCAAGTATTCTTAGACACCCTATACCGATTTAGTTATTCCTCAACATTTGAAACTATAGTTTGCTTCAATTTCTCATTAACCTTTCTTAATAAATCCTCAGTAGAATTACGAACGTATTTTCGGAGCACATCATTAGACTTGGACCCTAACATCAGCAATATGTCTCGCTCAGACCAACTGTCTTGCCATAATCTTGTACAAAAGCCCCTCCTGCTCGAATGACTGGCTATCAATTCATGTTTTAGATGATAAGTTATAAATTCATCTTTTAATTTATAACGACAGATTGGTATTGGAATTTGGTTAATCTCATTTTTCTTAAAAAGTTCACCACAAATTGTTTTGATGTATTTGTTAAACTTAACAGAAGAAACCAAATTAAGACTGTAGTTATATTTCTTCAGAATTTCTTCTATTCTACTGTCAAGTTTCAGAGGTATCTGATAATTTCCCTTTGTTTTCTTGGTTTTACCTTGCAGAAAACCATTTTCTATTTTCCAGTAGCTACGCTTAATATCTGAGTATCTTAAACCAGTCAGATTACCAAAAACACAAAGGTCAATATACTTAACGAACGGGGCTTCAACCTCACTTCTATGATTCCACAGTAATTCAAGTTCTTCCGATGTAAGGTATATAATCTCGATTTCTTCTTTCAGAACTTTATATTTTTTGTATCCCTTGTTGATTACAGTTACCCCTTTATCATCTTCCAGCCACTGCAAAAACGCTTTCAGTCTTTTTACGTGATTGCCAAAATTATTATTAAAATACTTGTGTTCACTGTCGTACATCAGGTACTTTGCATAGGAGTCATAAAATTTATAGTCGAATATATCATATGTTAATGTAGTGTTTGTTTTCTCTGAAAACTCTAACAATACCTTTATCCAAACATTGATGTGTGCTTTTGCTGACTTACTCTTTGAATTGAAAGTATCTGGATATTCAGCCAGGTAATTTCTGAATTCCAACTCTTCCACACTTTCGTTCTTATAACCTTTTGCGCTGAGTTCTCTCTGCTTGACAAGTAATTCATTTATCTTCTCCTGGTATTCCTTAATCTGCTGTGGTATTTCTTCCGCCTCAAAGTGATTGTATAAATCAGGAATAACCCTGTTATAACGTTCCTGTTTCTTCTTTGCCTTAAGTTCAGCACTACGCTCAAGAAAACCTTTTTTAACCAGCGCAAATTCTGGTGTCCGAAGGCTTGCAGCTACCTTTTCAATAAGCTGTTGTGCTTCTCTGATAGCTGAATTAAGGGATTCTGCTTCTGGATATTTATTGTAAATTAATCCATTCTTAGAATCGAATTTGAATGCCTCAACTTTTTTATCAAGGCTAATGGCATTCGTTTTTCGGTCATGTGTATACCTGATATAAATACGTCCGACACCCTGTTTATCGGGCTTTTGTAGATATGCCTTAGTTGAATACATTTATCTTTGATTATTTACAAATCATAAATAGCTAAAACAAAGGTAAATAACATACAATTTTTAATCAAACATTAATCAAACATTAGTCTAAAAAGTGCCTTAATTAACCAATTTAGGCACTTTGTAAATGGGTTCGAATACTCTCGGGTGCACAAGTAGAGAAAAGCCATACTTAGATGTGTGGCTTTTTTGTTTTCAGGGTATCACATCTTATAAGTATCGAAGGAGCCTTTGTTCACTATCATACCTGTAAGCATCATTCTTCCTGGCAAGTAGCACAACTTTATGAACTTCTTTTGCTGTCGCGGGTCTGTTGAGCCTTTAGACATCCAGACAAGATCTCATACTTTCAGCAGCCTGGGCTATCACATTTTACCTGCTCTCCCTTTTCATAAACCTGTTTAAACGGTAGATAAAAAGCGCTAAGGCAAACAGGAACATCAAAGTAAGAATCAAGATTCCAGACTTGTCAGGTTGGGGTTGATACACTTCTTCCCAGATTCTGTTAGGCAGATAAACTAAGAAAATAGATGGAATCAAAAGGTTGAAAAAAGTCCTCATGAATAAGATTTTAAACTGAAACTTACGCTTTATTACGGTTATTTGAGAGGATTGATTTGTATGAATGCTATCCTGCATATGCAAATAGACTTATGGTGGTGGTGCTATCCGGTAGCACCAGTTAGATAGCATGAGTGGTTTTATGGCTGGTCAGGCAAGCCAAAAGAACGTCCAGCATGTGAAAGAACGTTGAACTATTCAACTGCAAAGCATCAGTAAGCTTGCATCATATACACCCTCACTAACGCAATAACAGCCATCAATAGAAAGATGGTATTGAGTACCCAACTGGCATGGGCTTTCTTTGAAACTGCGTACAGAATCATGAAAAAGCAGCCAGCAATGTTCATCCCCAGGTACTCCACCGACTGACTGCTGATAACACCAAAACTGTTCAGGCTGAAAGCCAGAAGCGAAAACAGCGCTCCTACCCAACCTATCCCCTCCCATACATATTTACGTTGTGACACCATGGCGCTACACCTTCATTTTATTGTAAAGTAAGTGCATGCGGATGGGTATAAAAATGCTAATATTGGCTTAACTAATGCGAAAATCAGATTAGTGTAGATGGAGATTCAGCAGATAAAATACTTTCTGGCGCTGTCACAGGAGTTGCACTTCTGGAACACTGCTGAGCGGATGTTCATTACGCAGTCTGCGCTCAGCAGGCAAATCAAAGCTTTGGAGGATGAACTTGGGGTGCAGCTTTTTGAGAGAAGCAAGCGGAGCGTGAAGCTAACCGAGGCTGGCGTATTCCTGAGAGACCAGTGGCTGCCTTTGCTTGACGAGATAAACCGTATCCACTTGCAGGCGAGGAAAATTCACGAGGGAGCATTCGGCACGGTGAGGATAGGTTACCCCGGTTCTATCGCTTATGGTTTCATGCCAGAACTTATCACCAGTATATCCCGCACCCTGCCGGAGCTAAAAGTGGAACTGGTGGAGCCAACCGACGTCAGCTTTGAGCAATTGCTGCTCTCTTACCAGATGGATATGGCTTTCAGGCGAGACCCCGCTGAAAACCCCTCGCTGCAGTCAACCTGCCTGTACTCGGAGCCATTTGCCCTTGTCGTGCCCTCGAGCCACCACTTGCATGAGCAGAACTTCTCTGGGTTTCAGGATTTAGAGAACGAGAAGTTCATCCTGTCAAACCTGGCACAGACAACATTCTATACTTCGTGCCTCCGGCAAATCTTCGAAGACTATAGCTTCACGCCCGATGTCCGCATCGAAACGGACTTCGGAGGCATGGTGCTCGGGTTAGTCTCCAAGGGGCTTGGCGTTTCCATCCTGCCGCACTCTTACTCGTTCAGCGCATTGCCCAACGTGCGCTTTATTACCCTGCCTTACAAAATGAACCTCTACGTGACGTGGCGGAAAAACGACAACAGCCCTGTGTTGAGGAACATTCTGCAACAGGTGTCGGAAGCAGCCAGTAAATATATCGGAGAGGGTAAATGACCAGCCAGCACATCACCTATACTATTCCTGCCAAGATGAGCCGTTAACCGGATTTATGACCAGTAGCATGTTTTTGCGCAATGCAATTTTTCTCCGGTTTATACTATTCTCCTCTGCTCTGGTCATTTTCACTATTCATAGTCTCGCAGCCAGTTTTATTTTCAAAGCAAAAGCCTTAGTTTCCTATAGCTATTAGGATATCAGTATCACTTTTCCGAAGCGACATACAGCTTTTCAATACAAATATTTATATGTACTTGGATTTATTGCATCTATGTATTTATATTTAACTATATTTTAAGCTTGTAATAAGACAGGAAACAAATAGGAATCAAAAGAGATACTGCTATGGGAAGATTTTTCATCATTCTACTCATTATACTTGTTATCGGCTCGGTGGCTTCCACCATCCAGAACTATGGAATCACTGTTGCCACCATTATACCTTTATTGCTAGCTGTTGCTATAGGGGTAGGTGTGGTCAGCGTGCTGGTGAAACTTTTAAAAGAATAATTTCAGCTCAAGCCTCAGTTGTTGCAACTTTTCCAAAGATTATCCTTCTGCTGAAATAAAATTCTGGCTTACAGGATACTCAAAGCCTTATAGCAGGGGCCTGTCTTTCCTTGAATCTTAAGGCGATCACATTTCAATAAGTCAACCCTACAGCCACTTGCGCAGTGCAGGGAGTGGCTGCAGGGTTTGTTTTATTTAAGAGGAAAAAATTCTTAGCTTTCATAGCTTTTTTGACTCTAAACTGATGCCGCATGAAGTTCCACAACCTAAAGAATCTGTTCGCTATCGTTTTCCTGGCTTTGCTGGGGGCTTGCGCGCCTGCCAGACAGCAAGAAGCAAATGTACCGCTTATGGATAACCTGGCAGAGCAGTATGTAAAAACGTTGTTGCAGATAGGCCAGTACGACAGTGACTTTGTGGATGCTTATTACGGTCCGGAGGAATGGAAACCGACGACACCACCTGCTGATACTTTTCCGGGAGACACCCTGCTGAAGCAGTTACAACTGGTACAGCAAGGGCTTACCGCACAGGACACCACCGGGCTGACGGCACAGGAGAAAAGAAGAATAAAGATGCTGCAGAAACAGGTGCTGGCAAGCATAACGAAAGTGGAAATGATGCAGGGTAAACAGCTCTCTTTTGATGAGGAGGCACAACTACTATACGATGCAGTACCTCCACACTATGAGCTTGCCTACTTCGACTCCGTACTGCACACGCTGGACACGATGCTTCCCGGCGAAGGCAGCACAGCAGACCGATGGGCTGCTTACCGTGCCAATTTTGTGATACCAAAAGAAAAGCTCGACACTGTGTTTCAGGCTGCCATAGCGGAGGCGCGCAAAAGAACCAAAGCCCACTATGACCTTCCTGAAAATGAGAATTTCACGCTGGAGTATGTGACGGACAAACCGTGGTCGGGTTATAACTACTATAAAGGCAATGGCTACAGCCTGATTCAGATTAACACGGATTTCCCGATCAATATCGAGCGCGCCATAGACCTGGCAGGCCACGAGGGCTACCCCGGCCACCATGTGTTTAACGCGCTGCTGGAGAAAGAACTGGTCAACAACCGTGGCTGGAAAGAGTATTCTATCTACCCTTTGTTCAGCCCTCAGTCGCTGATTGCAGAAGGCAGTGCCAACTACGGCGTGGAAGTTGCCTTTCCTGCCTCTGAACGCATTGAGTTTGAGAAAGAAGTATTGTTTCCTCTGGCAGGTCTGAATCCTGAGAATGCTGAGAACTATTATGCCATTCTTGAAAAAATAGGCCAGCTGAATTTTGCCGGAAATGAAGTAGCGCGCCTGTACCTGGACGGCAAGATAAGCCGCGATAAAGCCGCCGACCTGCTGGTGAAGTATACTTTCTCTGACAAAGACAAGGCCTTGCAACGCACCCGCTTTTTCGACCGCTACAGGAGTTACGTCATCAACTACAATTTAGGGCAGGAGCTGGTGCGCCAGCATGTGGAGGCGCGGGGCGGTACCGCAGCAAACCCGGAAAAGCGCTGGGAGGCATTCCGTGAACTCCTCTCTAACCCGTATAGTGCCTCTATGCTGGAGCAGTAGATTTTTTCCCTCACAGAACAATAACCTGCTAAAGCTCTGCTCCCTGTTCTTTTGTAGTATAGGGGCACAGGAAACTGTTGAAAAAGTATAGATGCAGATACGTCTTCTAGGGATGATAAAACAGGAGCAAGTCTTTCTAAGAAAGTATAGAATGAGCCTCAACAATTGATTTACAAGGCAAGCACATCCATCACCAGCATACTTACCTGGCACTACATGCAGTGGGACGTGGCTTTCTGTAACTACTGAGGCTTTTAGCAAAAACATTCATCAACCAAATACTTAAACAGGAGTTGACTGCACTCATTGCATAGTATTCCGGGTTAATGTATAAGTATAGACAAACTTGTGGGAAGCAGGAGGAAGCAGAAGATTAAAACAAATACTGTGCTGCTGGAATCATGCCCTGGATCCAGATCAACCCTCTTCAGAATTGCGCAGCTTTGTCTGTTGCTTTCTGCTCTCGAATGCCACTATTAGCTTGGTTAGCAGTTTCAGCTCCTCGGCTTCTTCCGAGCCCGGGTCACCATCTTTTAGCTGTTCTATACGAGAGGCCACTTTATCATACTCGGCCTGAGTTGTGATAGGTTTATGTTCCATTCCTTAAGGCTTTGAGCTATAGTGTACGAAGCTGACAGGGAGGGTATATACTGATTTTTAAACCGTATTTATCAGGCACCTCCGTATTTTACTCCCCTTCAATAGCAGGCATATACCTTTCTGTAACCACACGAACTCAGGCAGAATAGCTTTAGCTCAGGTAATTACTCTTTCGGAAGCTCAGTATAAAACTGATGCCATCCCTGCTTTGCTTTCAAACCATACCTGCCCTTTGTGCCACTCCACAAAGGTATTGATGATGGACTCCTCACTCTGCCCCTGCAAAGCACATAAACCACTTCTCATTTCCTACAAAAAAGCATACCATTCAACCAAGTCCCGCTAACAGTGCTTTTGCCTGCCAACCAGGTTCTTTTACAGCAGAATGCCCTCACAACCCGGAAACAGCGCTGCAGCAAACAAAAAAATATTGGTTGCGTTATCCTCATTTACAACAGGACCGGGTGTTTACCACCCGTTTTCAGCGATGTTTGGTTTTATAAAACCCTGGTTTAGGCAGACCTGATAAATGAAGCTCTTCCGGAAAATACACCGCCTTTCTTCTGTAACATGTTTCTACCCGTATTCAGTGTGGAGTGTAAATAGCTAATAATATGGATCTTACTTTTAGTAATCTTTTTTTTGTAAAAAAGGGGATGTTCCCTGAAGAGAAGCAGCAGTCTCATGAAGAACATCATAAAAAAGTAAGCTGGGTTTATTACTGCATCATCACATTGGGGCTTTGGCTTATAGCCAACCCTCCCACTTTCGGCTACAAGGTGCCGGCAATGGTATGGAATGATATTCTGTCAGGTATCCTACTGATCGTGCTGAGTTATTTTGCTCTGAAGCCCTATAGGCTATGGGCACAATGGGCCATTATTTTTCTGGGAAGCTGGCTTTTTATTGCCCCCATGATTTTTATGGCTAAGGAAGGAGCCGGACTCGTAACTGATTACCTGATAGGCACACTGGTAGTAGTCTTCGGAATTGTTATTCCCCGGCAGCCCGGCATCAAACTATTCGCACAGCCAGGGCCTAACGTCCCGCCCGGCTGGAGCTATAACCCCTCCTCCTGGAACCAACGCGTACCCGTCGTCTTCTTTGCCTGGATCGGTTTTTTTGTGGCCCGCTACATGGGGGCTTACCAGATGGAGTACATCGATACGGTGTGGGATCCTTTTTTTGGCGACGGCACCAAAAATGTACTCACGTCCAAAGTGTCAAAGTCTTTCCCGGTTTCGGATGCCATGCTAGGGGCCTTTTCCTATATCGTCGATGTGCTGTTTGGTTTGGCAGGAGGCACACACCGCTGGCGTACCATGCCCTGGGTTGTAATTATCTTCGGTATCCTGATTTTCCCGCTCGGTGTGGTGAGTATTACCCTGGTTATCCTCCAGCCTGTGTCGGTGGGGTACTGGTGTACCCTGTGCCTTACCAGCGCCATGGTTTCGCTTATCATGATTCCGTTTACAATTGACGAAGTGGTGGCTACCCTGCAAATGATGAAGAATGAGAAGAAGCAGCGAAACACCTCCTACTGGAAGTCGCTATGGTTTGGTGGCACCATGGAAGGCGGTAGAACAGAAGAAGCAAAAAATCCGGAAACCCTGCTGGATCTTACCTTCCGGGAAGCCTCCAAAGACTTTCTGAACAGGCCCTGGAACCTGTTTCTCATCTTTGCCTTAGGTGCCTGGATCATGCTCTCGCCTTCTGTTTTAGGCTACAGTGGCACCATCGCCAATAGCAGCCATATTGCAGGGGCACTCATCATAACCTTTACTGTTATCTCCATGTCTGAAGTAGGCCGCCCCATCCGGTATATCCTGGTACTCTTCGGCCTCTGGCTCATTGCTGCCCCCTGGGTATTAGGAACAGACAACAACATGGCGCTATGGAACGGCGTGATTTGCGGATTAGTATTGATTCCGCTGTGTCTCCCTAAAGGTAAAATACAGGACAAAAGAGGAAGCTTCGACAAGTACATTAAGTAGCGTGATGTGGTTAAAGCTGGCGCATGTTGAAAAGAATAACCGCTCCTACTACATAAAACAGAATAACCAGGATAGAGTCTAAGCCCAGCCTGAAGAATGCTTTCCTGAACTTAATGGTAAGCCCAATCTGGTAAATACTTGTCAGCAGTATTCCCAGGATAGCTCCGGCTGCAGCAAAGTTTCCTACCTCATCCAGGGCTGGCCCCTCGAAGTAAAGCAGGTCAGCGAGTAACACCAAACCAACATTCAAGAGGTTAGTCCCAAATATGTTGCTAAAAGCCATCCGGTACCTCTTTAGTTTTGCAGCACTAATGGTAGTACTGAGTTCGGGAAGTGAAGTGGTAAGTCCTACAAAAAAGAAACCCATAAAGCCGGAGCCAATGCCTGTTTGGTTCGCAATAATGTCTGCTGTATTTGCCACAAAGTAACCACCCACTAATATGGCAATCGCAGAAAGCAAGAAGAATGCCCCGAGCTTAGACATGATAACTTCGGAAAGTTTTTCTTCTCCTTTATTTTCTTCATCATCGGCTTCCTCTTCTTCCTCTATTTCTTCTACTCTTTTAGATACGATGGCTTTCACCTTGCCTATACTTTCCCGCTCTGCCGGCTCTGTCAGCCACCATTTCATTTTTTTGAAGTAGTTGATGATGTAGAAGAGTGCGACGTAAAGGATGAAAAGCACGACAGACCAAAGGCCTACATGGAAAATAGCAAAATCTTTATAAAGGATGGCGATGGCCGCAACCGCAAGTAAAAATGAAAGGCAGATTGCCTGAAGCCGGGACACAGGATTTTCAAGAGAACCGCTTAGGGATGAATTTCTGATAATAGCATCTCCAACAGCCAGAATGGTAATCTGTAGCGCAATGCTTCCAAACAGGTTGTTGACGGCCATACTTACATTGTTGGCCAGAGCAGCTGAAACGGTAGTGGCCACCTCTGGCAGCGAGGTGATGACCGCCAATCCTAGGGTGCCAATGAAAACCTCTGATACACCCGTTTTCTCTATAATTTTGTCGGCATATTTAGAAAGCCTCACACCGGCACCCCAAACCAATGCACCTGCTAAAACAAAAATACCGATGTTCCATAACAAAGGGAGGTCCTGTAGAAAGTTCTTCAAAATCTAAAGGTTCTTAAACGGTCTAACATTCCTTTCAAAAGCAGGCCTGACAATTGTTGCCCTACATTAATCTGCGTTATCTTTTATACTTTAACTTAAGCCTCATGTTTATTTTAATGAGAGGAAGCCTGTGAGATCTCTTTGAGAGATCCTACTGCTAAAACTAACCTACATCTGAAAGGTACTTGCTACTACACTGAATTTTTTAAACTTCTCTTTCGCGTGTGTTTGCAGGAGACAACTGTGTATTTCCTAAATTTTACCTTTAACCACATCCGCCTGTTGCTGTTATTCAGGATATTTGCACTCGCTCAAATAGTGTGGTATGGATTTACAAGTCAGGCAGCGGGTTGCATTAAGTGCATTTTTCTTTCTCTCCGGGTTCAGTTTTTCGAGTTGGGCATCCAGGATACCCACCATTAAAACGGCTTTTGGTTTTAATGAGGCAGAACTGGGCACCGTTCTGCTTGCGATGCCTATCAGCTCCCTCATCGGCCTTCCTTTTTCCGGCTGGCTACTGACTAAGTTCGACAGCAGGGTACCCTTGTCTGTGGGTTTTCTGCTACATGCCGCCTGCCTGTCGCTCATCGGCTTTGCCACGACCACTACCACACTCGTGATGGCTGTATGCCTGTTTTCCTTTAGCATGCGCATACTTAATATAGCTATGAACACGCAGGCCATTACACTCCAGAAACAGTTCGACCGCAAAATAAACGGATCTTTTCACGGCCTCTGGAGCACAGGCGGTATAGCGGGTGTCGGGTTTACCACGCTACTGGTTGCATTTAATGTTGCCATATCACCCCATTTAATGGCTGTCACTTTCATCATTATACTGGCCACCCTGTTTTCCTCCAGGTTTCTGCTGCAAAACGACCGTTCCACAGCCGGTAACAAGCTGCGTTTCGGGAAACCGGACCCTTACATCCTATACTTGGGCCTGCTCGTGTTTTTTGCAGCTATCTGCGAAGGCGGCATGTTCGACTGGAGTGGCATCTATTTCAAAGAAGTTTTAAAGGTAGATTTGTTCACTGCCGGCTACCTGATATTCATGGCGTTCATGGCGCTCTCACGGTTTCTTTCCGATCGGATTATAGATAAAATAGGCATGCCTGCCACGTATATGTTCAGTGCTGTTTTTATCTTTCTGGGCATTGGGCTGTCCACTCTTTTCCCGAGTTTCTGGCCCGCCATGCTCGGGTTCTCGCTGGTCGGGTTTGGCACTGCCGCTGTTATCCCGATGACGTTTACCCTGGCAGGGGCTTCAAAAAAATATTCCCCTGGTATGGCCATTTCCATTATCGCCACCTATGGCATGGTCGGCATGCTGATTGGTCCACCCCTTATCGGTTACCTGGCGCATGCATTTAACCTAAGGGTGTCGTTTATAGCCTTTGCCTTCGCCGGGTTCATGTTCATCCCGATATCGACCCTGTTTTTCAGGAAAGAAGCCCGGCTGGCAACGGCTGGCTGATATACCCTTTGATTTACAGCGACAAAGGAAGACAGGCTCCAGGATTCAGCTTCCTGCTGCAGACAAGGCATCTTTGCCTGAACGGCTGGTATGTATAAATATACCCGCCTCCGCTCCTAAAAGGCTTGCATTTGTTGTAACAGCCTTTTATTTTGCTGAAAAATTCGGGGTGTAGCGTAGCCTGGTATCGCGCCAGCATGGGGTGCTGGAGGTCGTGGGTTCGAATCCCGCCACTCCGACCAGTAAGCCGCTTTAGCAAAATGCTGAAGCGGCTTTTTAATTGCACCACTGAACCAACTGTTCTGCCACAAAAATGACCTGCTGAAGAAATATTGTTCTTTGTGAGCCTTGGCTGTTACAGTTTCTACAGCCGCACCCCCACCCGCGCATCCAGGAAATCTGCCACATGGCGGTGTGCCTTCAGGTTAATGCCAAAAAACGCTTTGCTGCCTGTATGATACTCCAGGCCATAACGCTGGTACACCGCATCGCGGGCAGCATGCGGGGCATATACATAAAATCCTAACTGCTGGCTGAACCGAAACCTGCCGATGCGGAACTCATGCCCTGCCAGCAAACCGCCACGCTGGAAATCAGTATCCTCACCATTTTGTTCCAGTTGCTTTTGGATAGTGAAGTCGGCAATCCACTCTGCTCCGGCGGTAAGGGCGCTGAGCCTTCCAAGGGGCTGGCTCACATAAGCCGTGAGTCCCAGAAGCGGGAGCTGTTTCGTCGGGTCGTCTGAGCGGTCCTGGTAAGATGCTATCAGCGCCAGCAGGTAACTCCGCTCATTTTGCGCCGTGTTGGCTTCTGATGGCTGCCTTTCCGGAAAAGAAGCATGCTGTAAAGCATAATGTACCCCCAAAGTGGCTGTAGGGAAGTTGATGCCTTTGTTTGGCTGGCGCAGACCGCCGTTGGAAATGTGCTTATAGGTACCGCCAGCCCGCAGCATAAAATGCCTGTTTAGCCTGTAATTAGCCATCACGTTCGCCTCCAGCGGAAAACTGATGGCAGTGCTGTAAAACAGATTCTCAGGGTTTGTCTCCGGGTCATACACGTTGTTCAGGTAAGCTAAACCGCCACCAAGGCGAAAAGACATACTGAAGTCCTTATGCGCTGACAAAAAAGGCTCTACATAAGCCACCAGGGCATACGCGCTGCCCAGCACCTCCGGGTTATCGAAATTATAATACGCCAGTGAAACACCCAGCCTCGGGTAGGCCTGCAGGTACTGCCAGGCTTTGGCATCTGTAAAATGAAAACCCACATCAACTTCAGTACCCCATGGGTTAGAATCCGATACCTCCCTGATTTCCCTTGAATGCGGTATGATAAATCCGTAGTGTCCCAGCAGACCAATAGAGACAGCCACGCGTGAACTGTCATCCTGTACAGGCACAACTGCAAGCGTTGACGCAGGAAAAGTAAGAAGCCAAAGGAAGAGAATGATCGGGAACAGATGTATAAGAAATTGTCTGAACATAAAAGAATAGCCCTCTACACGTGATACAAGATGCGCTTTTGAGTTAAATGCTGTACCTAATGAACAGGTTATCAGCGCCGGTGGTTACAAAATTTACACACTGCCATTAATTCGGAATACGCCTGCAACTGTTTTTACACCTCTCCAATTACCGCTAAAGTAGAAAAGTTTGCATAGCACCAGCAGCATAATGCATTTAGCGGTCCCTTCTATCTTTGACTTTCGCCTGCCGCTGCTTACCTTCGGGAACAGAACATTTGTTAAAAAAGCAAAGCGGCCGTTACTTTATAAATAAAGCTTTAAAGAATGGCTTTATATTTTAACATCTTCAGTTCTGCAGTATCAATATTAAGCACTTAACCGCCCTTTGTTGCCAACTAAGGCAGCAACAGGCAACGTGATATATGAATCCAGAAAAACTCAAGCACCTTTCCGGGCAGTTGGAGGGAGAGTTCTATTTCGATAGTACCATGCGTACGCTGTACGCCACAGATGCTTCCGCCTACCGCGAAATGCCCCAGGCCGTTGCCTTTCCTGAATCTGTTGCGGATATTAAAAAGCTGATTGCCTTTGCACGCAAGGAAGGCACTTCCCTGATTCCGCGAACAGCCGGCACCTCCCTGGCTGGCCAAGTGGTTGGCAATGGCATTGTAGTGGATGTTTCGCGCACCTTCACCCAAATTCTGGAAGTGAACCCGGAAGAGAACTGGGTACGGGTGCAGCCGGGTGTTATCAGGGATGAGTTAAATCTTTTCCTAAGGCAGCATGGGCTCTACTTCGGACCGGAGACATCTACCGCTAATCGGGCCATGATCGGGGGAATGGTAGGCAATAACTCCTGTGGCTCCAACTCAATAGTTTACGGCAGCACCCGCGAACACACCATCTCTGTAAAAGCCATCTTAAGCGATGGTACGGAAACAGAATTTGGGGTTTTGAGTCAGGAGGAGTTTGAGGCAAAGTGCAGAGGCGAGAACACTTCTGGAGAATTAGAGACCCGTATTTACCAGGCAACGAAGGCAATGCTATCGCATGTGCCATCACAGGAAAACATCCGGCGTGAATTCCCGAAACCCAGCATCCAGCGCCGCAATACCGGCTATGCCATCGACCTGCTACTGGAGTCGGAGCCGTTTACTGAAGGAGCGGAGGCCTTTAACTTCTGCAAACTGATGGCAGGCTCTGAAGGCACCTTGGCTTTCCTGACAGAGATCAAGCTGCACGTGAACCCGCTCCCTCCAAAGGAAACCGGGCTGCTCTGCATCCATTGCAATACCATTGATGAGTCGTTGCGGGCGAACCTGGTGGCGCTGCACTATAAACCTAGCGCCAGCGAACTGATGGACCACTACATACTGGAGTGCACCAAAACAAACATTGAGCACAGCCAGAACCGTTTCTTTGTAAAAGGAGATCCGGGAGCCATCCTGGTAGTGGAACTTGGGGCCGATACCCTGGAAGAAGTGCAGCAGCGGGCAGAAGCCCTCGTGCGTGACCTGGAGAAAAATAAACTGGGCTACCATTACCCCCTGGTGACAGGACCTGACACGAAGAAAGTATGGAACCTGCGCAAAGCCGGCCTCGGCTTGCTCTCCAACGTTCCGGGCGACGCCAAGCCGGTAGCCGTCATCGAGGATACGGCTGTGGACGTGGCCGACCTTCCGGAGTTTATCCGGGAGTTTAACCTCACGCTGGAGCAGTATAATTTATACTGTGTGCATTATGCCCACGCGGGAAGCGGCGAACTGCACCTGCGCCCGATTATCAACCTGAAAACAGAAGAAGGCAACAAGCTCTTCCGCGATATTGCCACGGAGATTGCGCACCTCGTAAAAAAGTACCGGGGCTCCCTGAGCGGCGAGCATGGCGATGGCCGCCTCCGAGGCGAGTTTATTCCCTTTATGATTGGGGAGGATAACTACAGGCTGGTGGAGGAAGTAAAGCGGGTGTGGGACCCGGGCAATATCTTCAACCCCGGCAAAATTGTTAACACGCCCTCCATGAACACCTTCCTGCGCTATGACCCGGGGCAGGAGACACCGGAGTTTGATACCGTTTTCCGCTTCAGCCAGCAGGGTGGCGTACTGCGGGCAGCAGAGCTTTGCAACGGCTCCGGCGACTGCCGTAAAACGCACCTGACAGGCGGCACCATGTGCCCGAGTTATATGGTGACCCGCAACGAGAAGGACACTACCCGGGGCAGGGCCAACATGATGCGTGAATTCCTCACCCGTTCCGATAAGGCAAACCGCTTCGACCACGAGGAAATAATGGACACCATGCATACCTGCCTGTCCTGCAAAGGCTGCAAGTCAGAGTGTCCTTCTAACGTGGATGTGGCTAAACTGAAAGCAGAGTTCCTGCAGCACTACTACGATGCCAACGGCGTTCCATTCCGCACCCGCATGGTGGGTAATTTTACCAAGGCAAACCAGTTGGCCGCCATGGCGCCCGGTGTATACAACTTCCTCTTTAAGAATACAACCACTGCCGCCATTGCCAAGAAAATGATGGGCTTTGCACCAAAGCGCACTATCCCGCTGCTACAGGGAACTACCTTGCGCAGCTGGTTTAAAAAACATAAACAGCAATCAGGCAACAGCAACGGACAGCAGCAGGCGAAGAAGAAAGTATACCTGTTCTGCGACGAATTCACCAACTACAACGACACCCACATCGGCAAAACAGCGGTGCTCCTGCTGGAGCGCCTGGGGTATGAAGTAGAGATTCCGAAGCACGAGGAAAGCGGCCGCACCTACCTGTCCAAAGGCCTGCTGCGGGAGGCAAAGAAACTGGCGCAAAAGAATGTGGCCCTGCTAAAGGACCTTATCTCCAGCGACACACCACTGGTGGGTATAGAACCTTCCTGCATCCTCTCCTTCCGCGACGAATACCTGGACTTAGTAGAAGCTGACCAGGAAGAAGATGCGAAAAGCCTGTCCATCCACTGCCTGCAGTTCGATGAGTTTATCGCGCGCGAAATTCTCAGCGGGAACATAGATAAGAGTTTATTTAAAGAGGAGGCGCGGTTGATAAAACTCCATGGGCACTGCCACCAGAAAGCACTTTCTTCAGTGCTGTATACCCAGCAGATGCTCACCCTGCCTCCAAACTACAAGGTAGAGGCCATTCCATCAGGATGCTGCGGTATGGCGGGCTCTTTTGGCTACGAGGCAGAGCACTATGATATCTCCATGCAGGTGGGTGAACTGGTCCTGTTCCCAACCGTACGGCAGCAACCGGAGGAGGTCATTATTGCCGCCCCCGGCACCAGCTGCCGCCACCAGATTCACGATGGCACCGGCCGCAAAGCCCTGCACCCGATTGAGGTATTGTACAGTGCCTTACGTTGAGCAGTAACAAAAAGGGCAACTTGTAGGGAATATTACCTGCTTCAGGTTTTCAACTTGGAGCTTTTGTGAGGCCCCAGTTTTTAACTGGTGGAAGTATATATAACAGCTTATTAAGCCACGCCAGTTGAAAACTGGCCCTATGTAAACCACAAGTTGAAAACTTGCGGTAGGTAAGAGAAGAAAACGCTCTATAACCAAAACCCATGGAATCAAACATCCTCCTGATCAACTGCCCCGACGAAAGCGGACTTGTCTTTAAAGTCACTGGTATTTTGTATAAGAAGTATAACCTGAATATTATCCGTAACGGAGAGTTTGTAGAAAGAAACTTCAACCACTTCTTTATGCGCACAGAGTTCTCGGGAACGTTTGACAAGGAAGAACTGCTGAAAGATCTGTATGAGGTATTGCCGGAAGGCGTAGAAATAAAACTCACAGGAAAACGGAAGAAAGACATTGTGCTGCTGGCCACAAAAGAACACCATTGCCTGAGTGACCTGCTCATCCGCCATGCCTTTAATGAGCTGAACGCCAATATTCTATGCGTCATCAGCAACTATGATGTGCTGGAAGATCTGACCAGGAAGTTCGATGTTCCTTTTCATTTCATCAGTCACGAAGGTATGAGTAGGGAAGTACACGAGGCAGCTGTGCTCAACACTGTGCAGCAGTACAACCCGGAGGTTATTGTGCTGGCCAAGTACATGCGCATCCTGTCAGGCGATTTCGTCTCCCACTTCACCAACCGGATTATAAATATCCATCACTCCTTTTTACCTGCCTTTATAGGCGCAAATCCTTATGCGCAAGCCTATGAGCGGGGTGTTAAAATCATCGGGGCAACCGCACACTTCGTTAATATTGAGCTGGATCAGGGACCCATTATCGCCCAGAGTGTTATACCTGTGGACCATACGCACAGCTCCAGGGAAATGGCCCAGGCCGGGCGGGATGTGGAGAAGAATGTATTGGCTAAATCTTTAAAACTTGTGCTAAATGAACAGGTGTTTGTGTACAGGAATAAAACTGTTCTTTTTGAATAACCGCTTTGCTTCTTTAGCAGAGAGCAGCACGCCAGCAATTCAACCTGCCTTGAGATGCTTCTACTCCTGTTACTCCATAGCTGCTCTTCAGGTGTAGCCCTCTTTCTGGCTTTATCATATTCTTATAACCTTTTTTGTTCTTTAGCATACGTATACATACGTATGGTACTATGCTTCCCTGCGCCCATAAAGGTGCAGGAAAGCATGCTGCCACACAAGTCAGCAGACTGGCGGCAGATGTCGTGAAGATGCGGAAACGGCAAAACAAAAGAACCTAAAAATACACCTATGATAAACACAGTATTAACTTACCTGCATGGCTTTTACGGTGACGGACAATACCATGACCTGACACCGCTGATAAAGAGAAACCCGTCAGCATTTTCTGAAACGTTTATCTATAACCTTCACCTCGACGGGTTTATAGAAATTCAGGAACCGTCAGCTTTTGATGATTCAAAAGACACTGATGAAATTCACCCTATCCATGGGAGACTCACGGAGAAGGGACTATACTTCATGGAAGGGAATAGCACGATTTCCACCATCATTAAGGCCATAGAGCAGCAGCTCATCCTGGAGATCCTGTACAGGGATGAAGACGGGGATGAAGAGAATGTGACACTATCGCCTTATGTGTATGGCAAGGACTCGGAAGAAAGAGCCTGGGTATGGGGTGCCGTGTCAGGAGAGGACACGATTCACCGGCGTTTTCTGCTGGACCGCATCACCATTACCGACGAGCCGGTCGGGAGCTTTAGAGTAGACAAGGAGATGATGCTCAGCCAGCCCCGTGACATTGAGGTAGTTGCCCAGGTACAGTATTGATACCTTCATCATTGAACTGTACCCTTTACGGCAAGTGTAGAGAAATTGATTTTTATACTACACTTTACTTCACTCCAAACTCCCTTGCCTGTGCAGCACACAAGCAAGGGAGTTTGAATAAGGCAACCTTGCAAATTACAGATTCCTGTTAAACTTAAAATTACTGCAGGCATAACAGCTTAGAACAGACCCATCGCAAAAGCCTGCACTTCTACCGGTACAAAATCTTCTTTCGGAGCCTCGCACGTGGGGCATCTGTAGGCGGTAATCTCTACGAAGGGAGTGCCAGCGGCTATCAGGTTCTGCTCGTCACCATACTTTTGGTTGTAAACCGTAAAGCAGTTTCTGCACTGGTATACCAGCATTATCTCCTGCTCCTCCGACTCGCCGGTGGCATCTTCTTTCAGGTAAACAGCGCCTGCCATCAACTCCGGTTCGCTCTGCAGCTCATAAAAATGGTTACACAGCTGAATTAGGCAGGCACTCAGCTCCTGTTTGGTCACATTTTTCCGGAAACTGATAAATTCCTTTGAATTGGGATTAAACTCCCGCGTGTGCAGCACTTCAAAACGCTCGGTACCGGGTTCACTTCCCTTTATGTCCTGTTGCTGCGTCCGGATGATAATGGAGCCGAACAACCCCGTTTTAGGCTGCGTTTTGATGGCAAAGCACAATCGGTATGTCCGGACGTCTTCTTCATTAAATATCCGGACAAGGTAGTTTTTCAGGTCGAGGCCGTAATCGCAAAGGTCCTCTACCTGCCAGTTCAGTTCATTGGAGGCATGCCGTACGTTGATGCGGTGCTTGCACAAAACGATATCCCACAAATCGCGGTCTGTCAGTTCTATGCCTTTCACAATGATGGATTTCCAGGGTGTGGTGTACAGCTGCCCCACCCTCGTTTTGAGGCATATTTTACATACATCTTTCAGAAAGGAAACAGAAAAGAGCTCATCGCGGCGATAGATGCCCAGCCACAGCTTGTTGCCATACCTGTTGAACCCCTCGTAGTAGGGAAGCTTGAAGTCCGGCAGTTTCAGTGCCTTAGTAACCGGCTGCACCACAAAATTGCCGCCTGCATTCACTAATCCGTGAAGCACATTGCCATCAACGGCAGGCTGATCGTAGAACTGCTCCTGCCTAGAAAAAATGGTGCTTTCAATGGCACTGCTCAGGCCGGGAATATCCTCGGAGTACACCAGCGAAGGCCAAGCGTAAATGATGTTTGTTTTGGGAAAGCGGATGTACAGGTACCAGTAGTTGCTGGTGTCGGAGGCAATAAAATTCAGGTTTCCGGTGAAGAACGGAAAGAAGGTCTGGTTGTTATCCACCAGGTTTACCTTTAGCTGGGGCCTGTAATCAAACAGATCCAGAACGTCTTTGTAAACGCCTTCCCGAAGCCAGTCGGCATGGTAAAACACGTCCTCAATGGCATACGAGCTGATGATGTTCGGGTGAACGTCTGCATCCAGCTCAAACATGATATCAGCCGCCATCAAATCCTGTTTCAGCACTTCCAGTTTATTCTCCGCTACATAAAAAATAACCTGCTGCCTGTTTCCGAACCGTATGTTTTCCACACCCGCTTTCTCGGCGGCCTCCAGAATACGGTACAGGTCCCCGGCAGACACCATGCCTCCGGGCAGGTTTATCTTCACTAAGTTCTTCTTTTGTGTCATCCGTATTGTTCTTTTAGCTGACTCCTACCTCCTGCACATCTAATTTCAGCATGTCGTCTAACAGCCGTTTTACCTCCGGCCTGCAGGAACCGCAACCGGTACCGGCACCGGTCTGGGCACACAGCTGTTTTAAATCGGTGCAGCCTTCTGCAACTTTCTGCCGGATATTGTCGCTGCCCACATTGTTGCAACTGCACACTAGTTCGCCCAGCACCGGCTCCGCCTTCTGGCCGCTCCGTAAAAGCTGCAGGCGTTTCTCACTCAGCTCAATTCTGTTGGAGATTAACTCCCGGAACTCCCGGAACTCCGTTTTATCACCGATGAGTATGGTGCCCACCAGCCTGTCCTGGTGAATGATGCACTTCTTGTAGTAGCGCTTGGCCTTGTCTATGAAAACAATCTCCTCGTAGTGCTCCTCATCGGGGCTCTCCGCCAAGCCAATGCTGCACAAGTCAAACCCATGGATTTTGATGATGTTCATGAAGGTGCTGCCTTCATAGTAGCTGGCAATGTTCCCGTTCAGGTGCTGCGCCACCACATCTGCCTGCTGCTCAGCGGCAGCGGTTATACCATACAGCACCCCGTTAAACTCAGCTATCTCACCGATGGCATAGATGTTTGTGTCACTGGTTTCCAGCCGCTCGTTTACCAGTACACCGCGCTTGCACTCCAAGCCGCAGGCTCTGGCTAGCTCCAGGTTCGGCACCGTGCCGATGGCAATTATCATGGCGTCACAGTTTATGCGGTGGCCACTTTTCAGGCCCACCCCCGTCAGCTTTGACCGGCCATAGTAGAGCTGCACTTCATCGTTGTAGTAGATGTCGCAGCCCTGGTCTATCATTTCCTCGTGCAGCAACTGGCTACCCAACGGGTCCAGCTGCCGGTCGAGGAAGCGCGACACCCGCTGAATGATGGTGATTTTTACCCCCATCTCGCGCAGCGAAGCCGCCATTTCCAGCCCAAGCAAGCCGCCTCCCACAATTACCACATGGGCGTTTTCCGGCACATGGTTCCGGAAGCTATCGGCATCCGTGCGGCTGCGCATAGTAAAAATCCCCGGCAACGAAGGCACATGCTTCGGCACAGCTGCCCGGCTACCGGTAGCCATCAACAGCACATCGTATTCCGTCTGAATTCCCCTGGAGTCAATCACGAACTTATTTTCCCGGTCTATATGCTCCACGCTCACCCCTCTGAGCAGCTGGATATTGTAAGCCGGTTCTTCAGAATCTTTCATCTTCACCAGCTGTTGCCAGCTCTGCATTCCGCTGATATAGTCCGGCAGCATGACCCGGTTATAAAAAGGAAAATCCTCTTTGCTGAAAATGATAATCTCATCTTTCTCGTTGATTTCCCGGTAGGACTTCACAAAGCCATAGGCACCCGCGCCGGCCCCTATCACCACAATGCGCTGTAACGGCTTCTGGTACTTCTGCACCTCCACCGCGCAGTACTTAAAGTCCGGCTCTTTCGAAATCGGGTCCAACAACTCGCTGGTCACGTTGTTGGCGCGGTTAAGGTCGCTGCCCAGTATTTTGCCCCAGTGCATCGGCAGGAACACCACACCCTGCTTTATTCCGGGAGACAGCTTCGCTTTCACGCGCACCTCTCCCCTCCTCGACTTCACTTCCACAATATCGCCTTCCGCTATCTTCAGGCGCTCCGCATCGGCAGGGTTTATCTCCAGGAAAGCCTGCGCGACATGTTTCTTCAGCTTGTTTACCTTGCCCGTCTTGCTCATCGTGTGCCATTGGTCGCGGATGCGGCCGGTGGTCAGAATCAGCGGAAAATCGACATCAGGCTGCTCACTGCTGACTTCATCAGAAGGCGAATGAATGATGGCTTTGGTGGATGGGGTGTAGAATATTTTATTGGTGAAAAGCCTTGCAGTGCCGTCTCCTACATCGCCAGTTTTGTATGGCCACTGTATACTTCGGCTCGCTTTCAGCACCTCGTAACTCAGCCCGCTCACATCGATGTTGGTGCCAACCGTTAGCTGAGTGTGCTCTTTGTAAATGTCGGCAAAGCTTGGGTAATCAAAGCCCCGGTAGCCCATCTTTTTTGCAAAGCGGCAAATGATTTCAGCATCCGGCAACGCTTCTCCCGGCGGTTCAATTACCTTGTGCAGGTAACTCACACGCCGCTCCGAGTTCGTCATGGTGCCTTCCTTCTCTGCCCAGGCTGCTGCAGGCAGTACTACATCGGCATAAGCAAGCGTCTCGGGTTTATTGCTGATTTCCTGTACTACCACAAACTTCGCTTTCTTCAGGCCTTCTTCGGCCATGCGCACGTTAGGCAAACTGGTGAGCGGATTGGTACACAGAATCCAGATGGCTTTCAGGCGGCCGTCGTTCAGTGCCTCGAACATCTCCGTCGCCGTCAGTCCGGGCTTCTCTGATATCACCGTACCGCCCCAGAACTTCTGCACTTCTTCGCGGTGGGCTAGGTCATTCAGGTTGCGGTGGGCCGCCAGCAGGTTAGACAAGCCGCCCACTTCCCTGCCTCCCATGGCGTTGGGCTGACCCGTTAAGGAAAAAGGACCGGAGCCGGGCTTGCCAATGTGTCCCGTAATCAGGTTCAGGTTAAGTAAACTCAGGTTCTTGTTTACACCGTTAGCGCTCTGGTTCAGCCCCATCGTCCACATCGAAATAAAGCCTTTGGCGTTACCGATATAAGATGCTGCCAGGCGAATTTCCTCTTCTGTGAGTCCGCATATTTGGGCAGACTTTGCCAGTGTTTTCTGAAACACCACTTCGCGGTACTGCTCAAACCCTTGGGCATGCTTCCGCACGAAGTCCAGGTCGATGTCTCCGTTCTCTATCAGCACCCTGCCAATGGCATGGTTCAGCGTTACATCGGTTCCTGGATTGAGTTGCAGATGCAAATCCGCGATGGCACAGGTATCGGTTACCCGCGGGTCCACCACAATAATTTTTACGTCCGGGTTCTCTGCCTTGTGCGCCTCTACTCTCCTCCACAGAATAGGGTGGCACCAGGCGGGGTTCGCACCCGTTACATAAAAACAGTCTGCCAGTTCAATGTCATCATAGCAAATCGGCACGCTGTCTTCGCCGAGTGCCATTTTATAGCCCGCCACCGCACTGCTCATACACAGCCGGGAGTTCGTATCGATGTTATTGCTGCCGATAAAGCCTTTTATAAGTTTGTTGATAACGTAGTACTCCTCCGTCAGGCACTGCCCGGAAGCGTAAAAGGCCACCGATTCCGGTCCATACTTTTGGATGAAAGTGCTGAAGACGGCGGCTGTACGTTCCAACGCGGTGTCCCAGGAGACGCGTTGCCGCGGCATGTTTTTGTTGTAGCGCATCTCCGGGTACAGCAGCCGGTCGCTTTTGTCATTCACTGTGTACTGCAGGTTCATGCCTTTGCTGCACAACATACCTTTGTTCACAGGATACGCTTTGTCTCCTTCCACGGTCACGGTGCCATTCTTCTCTCTGTTCACCACCACACCGCATCCTACCCCACAGTAGCAACACGTGCTGGTAAAGGCATTCTTATGTTGTGTATCTACTGGCATCTCTTCCTTGTTTTACTGTTGTTGCGCAGGTGCTTTTTTGTCTCCCTTTGAAAGGGGCTTTTTAAACTGCCTGTAGTTACAGGCAGTCAGTCATTCCTCATATAGCCAGTTTATCTTCTGGCTTCTTCCATCACATAAGCAGGCTCTGCTACACTTACACTTTCCTTCTCAGCCAATAATGCATCCATTTCGACTTGCGCATCCAGTTCCATCTCTGGAGAGAATCTTACCAACATCGTCAGAACAGATGTACCGGCCACTACCAGGCCGATGATAAACAAAGCCTCCGGGTAAGAAAGGTTTTCTACTTTGAACAGGAAGCCTGCCGCCACTGCACCCGCATTACCACCAGCCCCAACGATACCGGACACAGCTCCCATTGCTTTCTTGTTGATGAAAGGCACCACCGAGAAAGTAGCTCCCTCCGACATCTGCACAAAAAGGCTGAAGACAATCATCGCGATAATGGACAGCGGCAGAACAGTCATCTGGGAAAAGAGAACCAAGGCAAGGCCCTCTACCAGTATCACAGCACCCAGAAACCATACCCTGCCGGAGAGGCCCCAGCGTATGCCTGCCTTATCACCGAAATAACCGCCAAGCGTACGGGCAAAGATGTTCATCAACCCAAACAGTCCTGCAATCAAACCGGCAGTGGCCAGGTCAAGAGAAAAATAGTCGTGGTAGTAGATGGCGGCAATGTTGTTGATAGTCAGTTCTATGCCGAAGCAGGCCCCATAAAGCACGAACAGCGCCCATACCCTACGGTCAGCTGCCGCTTTCCAGAAAGACACGGTGTCTTTTTTCTTCGCCACTGCCGCTGCTTCTGATAAGTCAGAAACATTACCGAAGGGCGTATCTTTGGTATAGAGATAATATGCAATTCCACACAGAATCATCGCAACTCCTGGCACCACCATGGCATAGCGCCAGGCCTGGGCCTCGATAAAGCCTGCCCCCACAAAAGCTGCAAATATTATTGGCATCACCATTTGCGTAATACCTCCGCCCAGGTTACCCCAACCGGCAGTGGTCGCATTGGCCGTACCCACCACGTTGGGTGCAAACATGACAGTGGTATGGTACTGCGTAATTACAAAAGAAGCCCCTATGACTCCTATAGCCAGCCTGAAAAGCAGGAAAGATTCATAGCTGTTGCTGAGCCCGATAAAGATGACCGGAAACGCACCTAAAATCAGCAAGGCAGTATAAGAGATGCGCGGCCCGATTTTATCGCAAAGCCAACCGATGGCCAGGCGGGCAATGACTGTGATGGCCACCGAGGAGATGATGATGTTACCAATCTGGTCTTTTGTGAGGTTCAGCTCATCGCGCACCACAGCCATTAATGGCGCAATACCGAACCAGCCAAAGAAGCACAAAAAGAAGGCGAGCCACGAAAGGTGAAACGTTCGCATCGGTATCGACTTCAGACTAAACAGGTTAATAGAGGTTGCTTTTCCTTTTGATGCTTTCATAATGTTCAAGTATAATGTGAGATGTATGAATCGGAATTAGTTCTGGTGATGTAAAGTATGAGGGCCTACTGCTTGAATAAGACTGGCTTGAAAGTCAGCATAACCCAGGCCCATTGATTGAAAGTATTTCCGGCCTTGCCTTTCAGCGCCTCCATCGAACCTGCGGCATAGAGCTGAGAGTAACCGACCTTCAGGTTAAAGTCTGGTGTCACGTTCAGGTTATACATCAGGTCTATTTCCTCCCCGAGCCGGGAGGATGAAGTACCTGCACCCTCTACCGGTGCATACACCATTGCCGGAGATTCAAAATGGTGCAGGTGCGCCAGAAGCGAACTCTTCTCTCCCAGTTTGAAATTTGTCTTGAGGTAATAATCTACAAGACCTGCGGTTCGGCCGCTCTGCCCATGGTTGTTGCCTACATAGAAGTAGTCCATAAAGCCGTAGAAGGCATGGTTCGTGCCGTACAAAGGTGTAAAAGCTTTATTGGGGGTGTCATTGGCATCTGAGCCGGACAGGTAATCTACTCCTATTGTAACCGGCGTTAGCATTGTAGCAAGTGTTGCATTTAGCGCGGCAAGATAAGCACGCACCTTTCTGCCAGCAGGCTCTTTGCCTCCCTGGTAGTAGAACTCCCCTCCCAGTTTGATGGCACCCAGGCTTTTTTCACCTATCAGCCCGTAAGTCTGCCGAAAGAAAACGGTGGAGTCTGAAGCACGCTGGCGCCCGTCGTTGAAAAACAGGCCGGATACCTTAGCCCCTCCGGCTTCTTTGTGCAGCCAGAGATACTGCATGGTCTTATAGTTGTCTACTCCGCCGTAAAAAGTGCCTTCCAGTTTAGCAGGCTCAGAAAGCACCTGCTGGTTAAAAGCGGCTCCTGCGTGCGCGGAAAAGCCGGTGCTGTCGGCATACATCAGCAAAGCAGCATCATGGCTGCGGCCCTGCTGCGCCCAATCCAGATTCCCTAAAAAGCGGGCATTGTCGTAGTCCAGTTCCTGCCGGCCCACCCTCATCGCCAACCGGGGTGTGAGCAGGTATTCTCCGTAGGCTTCGTATACATTAAACAGGCTCGGGTCCGACTTGTAAATCTGGCTGGTGTTGCCCCATACCCGGACATCCTGCAACGACAGCCGCAGCCGCAGTTTATCTAAGTGGTAATCTGCATTTAGCCGGGAGCGCTGTTCTATGAAAAAGGCAGGTGTCTCCCCCTGGGCCTGCACTGTTTTAAAGCCGTCGCGGAATTCTGCTCTGGGACGTATCTCTGCCGATAGGGTGAACTGTCCCAAGGCTATGTTCGAACTGGACAGAACCATACATAGTATCAGCAGCACAAGAGAAAAGTAGAACTTCTTCATAGAACAGAAATAAGGCTAATGTTAAAAATCCAGGTATAGCGCTGCCTATCCTGCAACAGCTACTTTGCAGGCAAAGTCAATTTTTTGTCAAAGGCTCTTCTTAATCAGCTAACGGCGTGTAACGAGGTGGTGCAAAACAAGGAGAGGCCCCACGCCCTGTATCTGCTGTTATGACAGGTAACTTATTTTGTTGAATTACTCTATACCCACATACACCCTGTCGCCTTCCACTTTCACAGGATAGGTTTTCAGTTGGTATTCTTCCCCCGTGAGGCATTCGCCGGAAAGGAGGGAGAAGGTTTTTTTGTGGAAAGGACAGGCAACTTTCGGTTCGCAGGTATCGCCGGTGCTGCCTATCATGCCTCTTGAGAGCACCATCTGCTGCTTGTGCGGGCACAGGTTTTGGGTAGCATACCATTCTGCGCGGCGGCTGAAGTTGTAGAGGGCAATCTGCTCGTCTCCCACCTTCACGCATCCGCCCCCGTTCTGAGGAATATCGTCTGTTTTACAAACAAATACCCATTCAACTGCGATGTCAATTACTGCTTCCATATACTTGTGTATTTTTGTTTGATGAATGATTTTACTCTGTAATTCAGGAATCACCACTCCTTCGCTTTCACCTGCTCGCGCATGGTATCGAAAGCAACATGCGGGTCTTTTTCTTTCGGGGCATTCACGAAGTGGGCGAACTGCTTGCGGAGGTCCGGGTTCTCCACTGCCTCTTTCCACTCGCAGTGGTAGCTGTCTACCAGGGCCTGCATCTCCGCTTCCAGTTGGGCATTGATGCCGAGGCTGTCGTTAATCACCACGTTCTTCAGGTAGCTCAGCCCGCCTTCCATTTTGTTCAGCCAGGTGGCGGTGCGTGTGAGGGAATCTGCGGTGTTGATGTAGAACATCAGGAACCGGTCGAGGTACCTGACACAGGTCTCTTTGTCTATATCAGTGGCCAATAGCTGGGCGTGCTGGGGTTTAGAGCCGCCATTGCCGCACACAAACAGGTTCCAGCCTTTTTCCGTGGCAATGATGCCGAAGTCTTTCGACTGCGCCTCGGCACACTCCCGCACGCATCCGCTCACACCGCCTTTTATTTTGTGCGGTGCCCGGATGCCCCGGTAGCGCTCTTCAATTTCAATGGCAAACGACACACTGTCGTGGAGGCCAAAACGGCACCAGGTGCTGCCCACGCAGCTTTTCACCGTGCGAAGCGCCTTTCCGTAGGCATGGCCGCTTTCAAAGCCGGCATCTATCAACTCTGACCAGATTTCCGGCAGGTCGCTGAGGTGCGCCCCGAAAAGGTCGATGCGCTGGCCTCCGGTGATTTTGGTGTACAGGTTATACTTCTTCGCCACCTGCCCGATTACAATCAGTTTATCTGGTGTTATCTCACCTCCCGGTATGCGCGGCACCACAGAATAAGTACCGCCTTTCTGGATGTTGGCCAGGTAGCGGTCGTTGCTATCCTGAATGGTATGCTGCTTCACAATGACGTCGTTCCAGAGGCTGGCCAGTATGCTGGCGACGGCAGGCTTACAGGTCTCACAGCCATCGCCCTTACCAAAGTGGTCTAAGGCTGCGTCGTAAGTCTTTATCTTGTTCATCTTCAGCAGGTCGAGCAACTCCTGGCGGGAGTAGTCGAAGTGCTCGCAAACGACGTTCTTGATGTAGGTGCCGTTTGCCTTCAGTGTCTCGTTTATCAGGTCTTTTACAAGTGGCACGCAACCACCACAGCCTGTACCCGCTTTGTTGCACTTCTTCATGCCCTCCACCGTCGTCACATTCAGGTCCGTCACAGCACCGCAGATATCTCCCTTCGTTACTGCCTCACAGGAACAAATGAGCGCTTCATCGGGCAAAGTCACGGCACCCGCTCCCCCACTGGCTTCGCCGCCCCTGGAGCCTAAAATCAGGTCTTCGGGGTTTGGCGGCAGAATGATTTTATTATTCACTGTCTGCAGTAGGATGTTATAGGCGTCCGCATCGCCAATCAGCACGCCACCCAGCAGGTACTTGCCGTCGTTGCTGATGTTGATGCGCTTATACACACCTTTGTGCGAGTCCTCAAAAACAATGGACCTGCTGTCTGGCTCCGTCACAAACGGGTCTCCGAAGCTGGCGACATCCACGCCTATCAGCTTGAGCTTGGTGCTCATGTCGTAGCCGTTGAAGGTGCGTTCGCCGGCGCACAGATGTGCGGCAACAACCTCGGCCATTTCATATCCCGGCGCCACCAAACCATAAATCATACCGTCGTAGAGTGCACACTCACCGATGGCAAAAATGCTTTCGTCGCTGGTCTGCATTTTCTGGTTTACCACAATGCCGCCGCGCGTGCCGGTTTCCAGTCCCGCCAGCTTTGCCAGTTCGTCGCGGGGGCGTATACCGGCTGAAATCACCAGCATATCCACCTCCAGCGAAGTATCATCGTTAAACTGCAGCCCCTTGATACTGCCGTCTCCCAGGATGCTGCTGGTGCTCTTGTTCATGTGCACTTTCAGGTCCAGTGTTTCCAGTTTAGACTGGAGCATGGCGCTACCGGCGGAGTCTATCTGCCGGGGCATCAGGCGCGGGGCAAACTCTATGACATGGGTTTCTTCCAGCCCCAGGTCAATGAGGGCCTTTGCCGCCTCAAGTCCCAGGAGCCCACCACCCATCACAGCTCCTTTCCTGGCTGCTTTGGCATAATTCTGAATCAGGTCGAGGTCTTCGATGGTGCGGTACACAAACACACCGTCCTTCTCCACTCCTGGTATATCGGGCACAAACGCAGATGAACCAGTTGCCAGCACGAGGTAATCGTAGGGTTGCGAAACTCCTTTCAGGGAATGAATCGTTTTATCTGAGCGATTGATTTCCGTAATGGTATCGCCAAGGTGCAGGGAGATGTTGTTTTCACTGTACCACCCGAGGTGCGACATAGACAGGTCATCCGCAGACTTACCGTTAAAGTATTCGCTCAGGTGCACACGGTCGTAGGCGTGGCGCGGCTCTTCTCCAAAAACCACAATGTTAAAGGCTGACGTTTTAGCGAGCAGTTTCTCACAGAACTTATAGCCCACCATTCCATTTCCTACCACTACTACTGTTTTGGGGTCTTGCTGAGAGATATCCATAATTTCCAGTTTCATTCAAGACTAAGTTTGATTCCGCTAAGGGTATGTTGCTGTACTTGTTTATAAGAGAGAAAAGGCAAGCCCTTTCCGCATCTATTTTTAACAACTTCATAACCAAACCTAATAAACGATTACTGATTTATCATAATTTAAGATTCGCCTTAACAGTTTCGCAACAACAGGTTTCTTTGTTTAAATTTTAACATTATCAACAAAATGTGCCTGCATCATGAGTTTAAATATGATTTTATCTATAAAAATAAATTTTAGCAAAAACCGAAGTTTTTTTCTACACCCTATTACAAAAAGGAATATTTCGCTTCTTATTAAATAAAGCTCAGAAATACCCCTTATTTCAAAAGGGGGTTAGATACATTATCACATAATTTCTGTACATTACCCCCCATTTAGCATATACCCCATTAGTTTGTAGTTTTAAACTTGGGGATATTAAACTATACCAATAAAAAGACAGCTTCTAGTTGAGTGAGTAACTAATCATCAGATGTGAGATTGATATGAGTTGAAGTATCATCACCAACTGGTGTTACAGGCGGCTTGATGAAGGCAGCACTTACGCTGTGTAACCTGAAAAAATAAAGAAAAAACAAAAGTTTGCTGCTGCCATTTACACCATACCGGCACTGCCTGCTGCTAAACTATGAATGAGGTGGTGTATTGGAAACAGCCTTAAATTTAAAGCCACACACTAAACCGGAAACGTACACTATTACTTGCTACCGGGTTAATATAATCCTGTTAGCTTAACCTCCTGAAAGGAGCATGATAATTATGCCTGATCAAAAAATAATCCCTGAACTGTATGTGATAGGCGCTGGCCCCGGCGACCCCGAACTCATCACTGTGAAAGCCCATAGAGTTTTGCAACAGGCAGACGTGGTGCTGTATGATAACCTCGCCAACAAAGAGTTGCTCAGCTTGACAAAAGCAGGTTGCGAGAATATATATGTAGGAAAACACCCTTACGGCGACTATACCCCACAGGAGAAGATACATGAGTTGATTTTAGAGAAAGCCCACAGCAAGGGCATTGTGGTACGGCTGAAAGGTGGTGACCCTTATATTTTTGGGAGGGGATTTGAAGAAGTGCTTTTTGCCCGTGAGCATGGTATCCGGACACATTACATCCCCGGCATCACCAGCATGCAGGCAAGCGGCTTTGATGACATCCCGCTGACGCACCGGGCTGTGAGTGAAGGTATCTGGGCGATAACCGGCACCAAGAAAGACGGTTCTTTATCGCAGGACCTAAGATTGTCGATGCAAAGCAATGCGACTGTTGTCATTTACATGGGCATGAAAAAAGCTGCAGAGATTGCCGCAGTGTATGTGCAGGAGGGCAAAGGCGATACACCGGTCGCGGTTATACAACATGCCTCGCTCCCGCAGCAGAAATCGGCGACAGGCAAGGTAAGGGATTTGCCAAAGCTGATAGAGCACCACCACCTCACCTACCCCGCTATCATTGTGATTGGATGGGTGATTGCCGTGCAGGAAGGAGGAGTACCGAAACGTTCCTCCTTATAGCCTGTGGTGGGTGTGGCAGCAACACAAACAGAATCGCACACAGGCGGCTTACTGCGGAATCTCGCGGAACATCTCTTCTACGCCCCTTGCTATTTGCTCCCGTAACTTTACTTCTTTGCTCTTCAGGATAGCTTCTGCATTGCCCTGCCATACCAGTTCGTTCCGGTCGTTGTCCACGAGGTGCACCGACACGGTTCCTTCCTTGTACCTGCCTACCTCCACTTCCCTGCTTCTCCAGGTGTAGCGGCGCTGACCGATGTAGTTTGGCGGGTCCGACCGGAGATCCGTTTGCCGCGTCTGCACCTCTTCGTTTACCACAATGCCCAGGTTTATGAGCAGGTCCGTATCGGATGTGGCGCGGGTCAGGCCTTTATTTTCCAGTTGCCCGGCTATCTCCTGTTGCAGGTACTGCACCTGCGGCTCGTAAGCATTACCCAGTCCTTCCCCGGAGGCATCCACCTCATAAAAAGCGAACGTTTTATAGTTGCTTAACTGGAAGCCTGCGGCAGGCTCTGTGTTAACCCGGATTGAGGGGCTACAGGCCGACAGTATAAACACCAGCGGCAGGAGGAGCAGAAGACAGTTTGATTTCGTGCAGCGCATTCTCTTCATTTAAATGAACGTTATGTACACCCTGTATACGTGAGAAAACCTCAAAGCAATGCCACCTTCTGTGGCCATACTACCTGGCTCCCGTTTTTAACGCTTCTAAACACAGGAGGCGCAGCATTTTAGTGCTGCGCCTCCTGTGTTTATGATGTAGATGTACGTTCTGTCGCTATTTCTTCACCTTGAAGAACTCATTCATAATATCCCGCACATCGTGCTTGGTGAGTGACTTTGAAAAATGCTTCCGCACCTTTTTAAAATCTTTCAGGCGCTCCAGATCATAAAAACTGGCCGAAGAGGTGAGCATCAGGATAATCATGTGGTCTTTCATATCGAGGCCACGCTTTTCGTACTCCTCCAGAAACGTGAATCCGTCCATCACCGGCATCTTGATATCCAGGAAGATCAGGTCGGGGCATGCAGCGGCAGCATCCGGCGTAGCAGCACAAGCCTTAGACAGGTACTCTAATGCTTCTTTCCCGTTCTTTAGCACCAAAATATCTTTGGCTACTTGCATTTCATTTAACAGGCGCTTGTTCAGGTAGTTGGTCGTCTCGTCATCATCTACCAATAGCACCAGATCCAGGGGGGTGTTGTAAGCAATCATTAATTCAGCCTCTGCCTTTTAACTTGAATATCTAAAAGCGCTACGGTACCTGCTCCTGCTGAACAGCAGGCGTAAAGAACCGAATTTGCAACTGCTAATATCGCTTACTTTATTCAAATATCAAATTAAGCGTATTTTTCATATTTGATACATTCAAAGCAGCTTAAACTTTCCCTGCTTCCGGGTTTTTCCTCACTTTTTCATCTGCCATATTGTTAACCTTCCTATTCACCTGTATTGCCCTTTTCCGCATTCCTGTGCCGCAATGGCCTGAAAAAAGGGTACAGTAGTGCTGCTTTAAATACATCCTTTTTTCTTCAGAGGAGTATTAAGAGAAAGAAAAGCCTGTTCAAGGCACGTGTAGAATGATTTAACCTGATAACTATGGATCATTACCCTTTGAAACCTGAACATATGCGCGCACCTGCCAATCTTACCCGCGAAGAGATACAGAGGAGCCTTGATGAGTTGGACAGTAAAATAAAGGTGCTGAAAGGCCGGGCACACGCCACTGCCGCCGATTCAAACCACACTTACCACGAGCACATTGCCGGCCTCGAGAAGAAACGGGAGCTGATTTCCTCTAAACTTGCTGATGCAGAAGACAAGCAGAGCACCTGGCAGGAACTGCAAAGCGGACTAGACAACCTGAAAGACGACCTGAACAAGCTGTTCAAATAATAAAGTAAAAAAATAGCAAAAGAGCCCCTGTGAATAATTGCAGGGGCTCTTTTGATTCCAGTACACATCACATTTTACCTCAAAGCCACATTTATTCCCAGCCTGGTTGTTTATTTGTTCTCAGGTGTCCGGTTAAATAAATTTCTTTCAGTTAATCCTTTGCTATACAAAGAACCAAACGGCATGCATGGGGGTTTGACTAGTTACTTCTGCCCGGTAGCGGGACAAATGCACACCCCGATATGCCTGTGCTTTCTGCACCTGTAAATTTATCTGGGGCATGATCTATAGGTTGCGAGGGAAGCTGGCCTTAGTCGTGCAAATTTATATTCATAGCACTTTGGTTATATAATGGAACATATATACTTTCTATCCGTATTAAAAATTTAAACGGAAGTATACATTAAACCGGATTAACTAGTAACTTTATCATAAACAGGGACTTTGCACTTCCTGCAACGAAACAAGGGAAAGACACCTAACAAAATGTATGGCTATGAAAGCGGATAAGATTGCACCCTGTCAAAATCATATAATGTCAGCAACCCTCTTTAAAAGATAAAACTGATACGCGCACTAAACCTAGCTCATTTGATTGCATGCTTACCCTCGTCATAGCGCTTAAACGTATCTTCTGGAGCGTAGCTTTTTTCTTTATATTTATACCAACCTTGTACGCGCAGCGGCCCGGAAACAGCGGGAGCGGCACAGTACCGCATACCGTTGTGTATAAGTTAAGGCCTCAGGGTGGGCAGATGGCGCGTAGCACCCAAAGCACAGCCAGAACGCTACAGGCAGCCCTGCAGGAGGTGGGCGCGAAACGAGTGCAGCAGAAATTCCCGAAGGCAGGGGCACAGGTGTCCGGAATGCGTATAGCAGCCCCTGCTGTAGACCTTTCCCTGGTTTATGAACTGAAGTATACCGCCAGCCTTTCCTTTGAGGAGGTTCAAAGTGCCCTGATGAGCACTGGTATGGTAGAGTATGTAGAGCCGCTTTATATCCGTGAGCCGCTTATGCAACCGAACGACCCTGCTGCTGACTCAACCAAATCCACGCAATTTTACCTGAAGCTGCTGCAGGCCTATGAAGGCTGGGCGGTGGAGAAAGGCGACACAAACGTGATGGTTGCCATCTTAGACACGGGCTTCCGGCTCTCACACGATGAACTCAAGTCCAAAGTAAAGCACAACTACAACGACCCGGTTGACGGCATAGACAACGATGGCGACGGTTATATCGACAACTTCTCCGGATGGGACTTCGCCGACCAAGACAACAACGTGAACGACGACACGCCCTGGAGGGGGCATGGCACCAGTGTAGCCGGAGTGTCGGCAGGTGCCACGGACAACAGCGCTGGTATAGCCAGCTTAGGGTACAACACCAAATTCTTGCCACTCAAGGTGTTTTCATCAGTTACAAATGGCCCTTTTGGCGGTTACGAGGCCATTGTTTACGCTGCGAACCATGGTTGTAAAGTCATCAACCTGTCGTGGGGTGGTGAGGGTCGTTCGCAGTATGAGCAGGATATCATCAATTATGCCGTGCTGGACAAAGACGTACTCGTTATAGCATCCGGTGGAAATACCAACAAGATGGTGGACATTTACCCGGCTTCTTACGATAACGTACTCTCAGTGGGTGGCACAGACGCAAATGATGTTAAATACAAAGACCACACTTTCAGCTACCGCATAGACCTGACGGCGCCGAGTGCGAATATATACACTGCCTCCATTTCCAGCGACCAGGGGTATGGTGGCGGCTATGGCACCTCACTTTCTTCTCCTATCGTAGCTGGGGGCGCGGCGCTTGTAAGAGCAAAATACCCGGAACTGAATGCCCGGCAGGTAGCCGAGAGAATCCGGGTGAGCACGGACGATATTTACAGGCATGCGGGTAACCAGCCATACCTGGAGAAGCTGGGTAAGGGCCGTTTTAACCTGAAGAAAGCACTGAAACAGCAAAATCTGAAGTCGGCGCGCTGTACTTCCTACGGACTGTCGCTGAGCACGCAGATTGCCTACGCAGGCAGCAAAGTAGCCCTGGAAGCCAGCTTCCTGAACTACCTCTCTCCTACCACAGCCTTACAGGTCACCATGAGTTCTTCCTCGCCCTATGTTAGCATGGAGCGGGCTACGCTGAGTTTAGGCGCCGTAGGGACCATGGCCACTGCCACTTCCGGCCTGCGCCCTTTTATCCTCAATATCGCTGAAAATGCACCTACTGACCACATGGTGGCCCTTCGCCTTGGCTTTAAGGATGGCGATTACGAAGATTTTCAGTACATCACCCTGGTCATCAACCCAAGCTTTGTTACGCTCACCGCAAACGACCTGCACGTGTCTTTGAACAACGTGGGTAACATTGGCTACAATGGCCTGAATTTTAAGCAGGGTGTAGGCGTGAAATACAAAGGCGGTCCTTCTTTGCTGTTTGAAGGAGGCCTGGTAGTGGCCTCAGACGCAGGCAAGGTATCGGATAACCTGCACAATGAAAAGTGGCTCAACGACGCCAACTTTATTTCGTCTGGCGCTGTACGCCTGCGTTACGACACGCCGCTGGCCACCCAGGAAGCCCGCACCCTGATGCAGTCCACAGGAGAAAAGCAGGCGGGCGTAAGGGTAAAAAAAGTAGCCTCTGCCTGGATGGAAGCCCCTGACAGGGACTATATCATTCTTGAATACCAGATCACGAACGTCACGACCGACACTATGCGGAAAGTACATGCCGGCCTCTTTGCCGATTGGGATATTGGCAATTACATGCAAAATGCCGCCGCCTGGGATGATGCCCTGAAGCTGGGCTATGTTTACAACACGCGTTCTGCCCTGCCCTATGCAGGCATCAAGCTTCTGACAAAAGACCAGCCGGTTTACCACGCCATCGACAACCTTGGCGGAAACGACTCTACTGTTACGGTTGATGACGGCTTCTCGGACGCAGAAAAATATAAGATCATTTCCAACGGTGTGAGCAGGGTGAAAGCAGGCGGAAGATCAGGTAACAACGTATCGCATTTGGTAGGTGCCACGCTCTCTGATATAGCTCCCGGTGAGACACGAACCGTAGCTGTGGCGCTGTTGGCTGCTGATAATCTTCCGAAGCTCAAGGCACATGCGGCCGCGGCCCAACTGAAATATATCAGCATCAAGTCAGGACCAATCCCAACACCGTTACAACAGGGCATCTGTGCCGGCTCACCTGTCCTGGTTACCCCGGACAAGGGCAGTGTATTTAATTTTTATGCGGATGAGGCCAGGTCAGAACTTCTTGGCACAGCCGATGCCCTTCCTATTGGCTCGGTATATGAGAACAGGAAGATCTACGTCAGTAATGCAGACTCTCTGTTTGAAAGCGTAGCTGTACCTTATGCCTATGTTATACCGGCCGAACCTGTTGCAGAGTTTAACTTAACGAAAGGCTTTGGAAACGCAGGAAAAGCAACAGAGATCGTTAACAGGAGTAAGCATACTGCCATTGTAGAATGGAACTTCGGGGACGGCACTACTTCCACAGACATCAACCCTACGCATACTTTTAAAGCAACAGGCTTATATGAGGTGACGCTGACAGCTTCAGACAGCCTTGGCTGCGTAAAAAGCGTTGTAACAAAGCAGCTGCAGGTTTACGCCGACGATGTAACAGTTTTCCCCAATCCTGCAGATCAGTTTCTCATCATCACGCTGACAGGCCCCGTCGATTGGGGTAACAGCGCTACCAGTCCACACCTGTTGCTGACAGATATGGCAGGCAAGAGCATTTCTCTGCCATCTCATATAAAGAACTCTGAGCTATACTACGATGTAAGCAGGTTGGCAGCAGGTGTTTACATTGCTCACATCAGGTATAACAACACCAGCTATGTGAAGCGGTTTTTAATCAGACACCAGTAATGTACCGAACCTATACCACATAAAAAGAGAAGGCCTCACTTAACAGTGAGGCCTTCTCTTTTTATGTGGATGAAAGAATTATGCGTTGGTGCCTTTTTCTTTCAATCTTATCAGGTTAAGTGCAGAACCAGCTTTAAACCATTCGATCTGTCCCTGGTTATAGGTATGGTTAACCATAAAGCTGTCCTGGCTACCATCTTTGTGGTGCAGCACCACTTTCAGTGGCTGTCCTTCCCTAAAATCTGTCAAACCAAGGATATCGAAAGTATCTGTCTCCTCAATCAGGTCGTAGTCCGCTTTGTTAGCGAATGTAAGCCCCAGCATACCCTGCTTCTTCAGGTTGGTTTCGTGGATACGAGCGAATGACTTCACGATAACGGCACGAACACCTAAGTGGCGTGGCTCCATGGCAGCATGTTCACGGGATGACCCTTCACCGTAGTTCTCGTCGCCTACTACCACTGTACCGATTCCGGCAGCTTTGTAAGTACGCGCTGTAGCTGGCACAGTATCATAACCGCGTGTCATGTCGTTGTATACGCTGTTGGCCTCGCTGTTGAAAGCATTCATGGCACCAATCAACATGTTGTTAGAGATGTTGTCGAGGTGGCCACGGTACTTCAACCACGGACCGGCCATTGAAATGTGGTCAGTCGTACACTTACCCTGGGCCTTAATCAGGAGTTTCAGGCCTTTCAGGTCTGTGCCTTCCCATGGCTTAAATCCTTCCAGCAGTTGCAGACGATCAGATCCTGGATCTACCACAACCTCTACCTGGCTGCCATCTTCTGCGGGAGCTGTATAACCAGCATCCTCCACGGCAAAGCCCTGCACTGGCAGTTCAATGCCTTTTGGCTCATCCAGTCGTACCTGCTCGCCGTTTTTGTTTGTCAGCGTATCTGTCAGTGGGTTAAACGTCAGGTCACCGGCAATGGCAAAAGCGGTTACAATCTCAGGAGAGGCCACAAAGGCGTGTGTGTTCGGGTTACCGTCGTTACGCTTCGCGAAGTTACGGTTAAACGAAGTGATGATAGAGTTTTTGCGCTTTGGATCGTCTGTATGACGCGCCCACTGACCGATGCACGGACCACAGGCATTTGCCAGTACCACGCCACCCATCTCTGCAAAAGTGTCTAACAAACCGTCGCGGGCTGTGGTATAGCGTACCATTTCAGAACCCGGCGTGATAGTAAACTCCGCCTGCGCTATAAGCCCTTTCTCAGTTGCCTGTGCCGCCACAGAGGCAGAACGGGTCAAGTCCTCGTAAGAAGAGTTGGTGCAGGAACCGATCAAACCTACTTCCAGTTTAGATGGCCAGCCATGCTCTTTTACTACAGAAGCGAACTGCGATATTGGCCATGCCGCATCCGGCGTGAAAGGTCCGTTTACGTGTGGCTCCAGCGTAGAAAGGTCAATTTCAATCAGTTGATCGTAGAAAGCAGCCGGATCAGCGTAAACCTCATCGTCAGCACGCAGGTGTTGTGCCACGCCCTCAGCCATATCAGCTATTTCCTGGCGCTCTGTTGCCATCAGGTACTCTCGCATTTTCGCGTCATAGGCGAACACCGAAGTAGTTGCGCCAATCTCAGCACCCATGTTACAGATGGTAGATTTACCAGTACAAGACAAAGACTCGGCACCGTCACCAAAGTACTCCACGATAGCACCCGTACCGCCTTTTACAGTCAGGATACCGGCTACTTTCAGGATAACATCTTTAGCTGAAGTCCATCCGTTCATTCTGCCGGTCAGTTTCACACCGATTACTTTCGGAAACTTCAACTCCCAGGGCATACCAGCCATCACGTCTACCGCATCAGCACCACCAACACCAATGGCCACCATACCCAAACCACCTGCATTCGGTGTGTGTGAGTCAGTACCAATCATCATACCGCCCGGGAAAGCATAGTTTTCCAGCACTACCTGATGGATGATACCCGCGCCTGGCTTCCAGAAGCCCAGGCCGTACTTATTCGATACAGAAGCAAGGAAATCATAAACTTCTTTGTTCTCGTTGTATGCGTCCTGCAAATCAGAGTCAGCACCGACTCTTGCCTGGATCAGGTGGTCGCAATGCACAGTAGAAGGTACTGCAACCTGCGGCTTGCCAGCCTGCATGAACTGGAGCAAGGCCATCTGGGCCGTGGCGTCCTGCATTGCTACCCTGTCAGGCGCGAAATCCACGTAAGATTTACCACGCTCAAAACCCCGTGTCGCGTTGCCATCGAAAAGATGTGAGTACAGGATCTTTTCTGTCTGGGTAAGCGGTCTTCCCACTGCCTGGCGGGCAGCAGTTATGCGCTCTTCCATGCCGGCATATACTGCCTTGATCATTCCTAAATCAAATGCCATAGTTTTTGCTATTGTTAGTTTTTAATTGCTCTCTAATGAATTCTACAAAGGTACAAAATCTAAGTATCTTGAAAAACATTAGCTGCCATGAATATAGGTAGCTACATGATGATGCAAGCATAACTGGCAAAATGCGGTTTATAACGTGATGTGCCATATTTTTGTAGAGGCAAGTTTAAAAGGTAACCGCATAAAACATCACTTTATGCATACCCCTTCCAGCCTCTTTTTGTTTTTAGGAATACCAGTAATACAAATTCATAGCTCCTGCATCTCGATGAAATCTACAGAAGATAATCCCGCTCCCATACAAACAGGCACCTGGCGAGTTACCCTACAAGCTCAGGGCCAGGAAATTCCATTCTTAATGCATGTTGAAAAAAGAGAGGGCAAAACCGTATTGTACCTCGTGAACGGAGAAGAGCGCATTCTTTTGGATGATATGCAGCAACAAGGCGATTTCCTGAAAATAGACTTGCATATTTTTGATGCTGCCCTTATGGTCAGCGTAAACGGCCATACAATGGAAGGCCACTTTGTGAAGAACGATACCAAAACGCCTTATTCTATTCCTTTTGTAGCCGAATTTGGCCAGGAAAACCGCTTTACAGCAAACCCTGCTCCTGCCTCCTATAACTTCGACGGAAAGTGGGACGTTGTCTTTTCTGATAAGGAAGGTGGGAGTTCTAAGGCTATCGGAGTATTTAAGCATGACGGTAATAACATTACCGGCACTTTCCTGACCGAGACAGGCGATTACCGCTATTTAGATGGGCAGGTAGCAGGTGAGCAACAGAAACTATCTGCCTTCGATGGCAACCATGCCTACCTCTTCACTGCCAGGCCTAACGGTGACGGCACTTTGCAGGGGGAGTTTTACTCCGGCTTAAGCGGGTATGAAAGCTGGACAGCCACACGAAATGAACACGCTCAGCTTGCTAGCGCTTATTCGCTGACCAGCCTGAAGCCTGGATACGACAAACTGAATTTCACTTTCCCAAACCTGGAGGGCAAACAGGTTTCGTTATCTGACCCAAAGTACAAAGGCAAAGTGGTGCTTGTACAGTTAGTAGCTTCTTGGTGTCCGAACTGCATGGATGCTACCAATTTCCTGGTGCCTTACTATAATAAGAACAAAGGCCGCGGCCTGGAAATTATCGGACTGGGTTTTGAGCGCAGCCCGGTGTTCGAGGAAGCGGCCGCACGCCTGCGGAATATGGAAGTGCACTTAGGCGTTAACTATGATTTACTTGTTGCAGGTGTTTCAGATAAAGAAGCGGCAGCCAAAGCCCTGCCTGCCCTCGACCACGTCCTATCATTCCCGACCACCATCTTTATAGGAAGAGACGGCAAAGTACGCCAGATACACACCGGCTTCACCGGCCCTGGCACAGGAGAATATTACGATGCATGGGTGGCTGATTTTAACCAGGCGATGGAGGAACTGCTGGCGGAGAAGTAATTTTTTATGCTGCGGCAGGCTGGCAGAAGTAACCCGCTGTTCCAAAGCAGACAAAAGGAAACTACTGTATCGTTCAGAGAGTCACTTATTGATGTGGAAAGAACAGGAGCATGTATTTTTAAAATGTTTTGCAGGCCAAGCTGTGTTAAGCAAGAGTAACGGCCTCGTTTAAGCGACTGGCAAGGCCGCCGGCTGTGACTGAGATTTACATAGTATAAGTGGCTGACTTTTTTCTATTCCTAATTATCTATTTCAAATGTAGTTTCATCATTATATCTGTCTGCTCGTCATTGCCTAATTTAAAAACGTGTTTATCAAACTCATCAAAACCATTTTTCTTATAAAAATTTATTGCTCTTGGGTTTTCTTCCCAAACACCTAACCATACATAATTGGCATTCGTCTGCCTTGCAATTTGCATTGCTTGTTCATAAAGTAACTGCCCTACACTTTTACCGTGAAATTCTTTCAACACATAAATCCTTTCTATTTCAAGGCTTTTGTCGTCTTTCAATTCCGTTTGTGATTGACCAAAATTGAGTTTTAAATAGCCAACTACTCTATTGTCAATTGTCGCAAAGTAGAATTCAGAGTTTTTGTTTTTGAGCTCAGTAGAAAGTTTTTCAATAGAAAATCCTTCTACCAAGTACTTCTTCATATTCTCCTCTGTATTTCCTGCTGAAAATGTCTCGGAGAAAGTTTGTCTGCCAATCTTTTGCAATAGGTCAATGTCGTTCAATGAAACTCTTCTAATGTCGATGTTATCCATTCTGTCTTTTGAGTTTGCTATTTTAGGTTGCCAACGGGGTGGACTATGCGGCATTTATGCACTAATAAGTAGTGTTGGCAAGCGTTATATTTAATGCTTTGCTAAAGCTACTCGAGTACAACATTTAATATGTTATTTTCTGTCATTCATAATAAGAACACTCACTAAATCATTTAATGTCAGCTGACTTATTAACTTTATTTTTTTTGTATAGCCACTTAATTAGAAGATAATCTAAGATCATCAAGAAGATGACAAGTAATCCAAAAAAGAAGAATCCTTCAAAATCTAAATTCTTAAATGTGGGTCTATCAACCTTATGGTAAAGCAGACCAAAATATGCAACTATAAATATCCCAGAATAGAGCAAGAAGATTACACTAAGTATATACTTTACTGTTTTCATCGCTCTTTTCGATTTTTTCCTTTGATGTGTGCCAACGGCTGGTGTAGACTATGCGCGAGGCTTTTAGCCGAAGCATGGAGTCTACACGTGGTTAGGCAACATTATTCTTTTCTTATTATCTTAATTCGAAATTCACCTCCTGTAACTGCCTTTTCCAAACCTGTCCTACTCCTTATCTTGCCCTCAAAGGTTCCTTTTATGATGTCGTCAGTTTTGCTGGTTATGTTTATGGTAATATCCTTTTGTGTTGTACCTTCAAAATTGTAGCTGTCCTCAGGGCCCCATCGAACCACACTATCTGGGATCGTATAATCATACAACATCACAGCTCCATACATCCTATTTTCTAGCGCCTGTGACGGACTGATCACAATAGGTAGTGGCAGGTTATCCAAATCAATACCATTGATGATCAAAGAAACACTGCGTCTGTCTGAGTATAGGCCTACTCTTGTAAGCAGAAGTAGCCCTCCATTGATATTGGGGTTATAGTAGTGACTGGAGGAATCTCCATCCCCTGTGATCTGCGGCTCTTTAAAGGTAAGGTATTCTGAGCCAAAATTGCCCCTGATGTATCCGTTACCAGTATATGGTTCATCTGGCTCTGGAGCGTCTTTGCTGCAGGCAGTAGATAGCATTAGAAAAATAAGCAATAAGGCCTTAATGAACTTCAGTTGTTTCATTGTAGGTAAATTATGTTTTTATGCTGCCTAACTAGGGGCTAAATATAAGTTATTCTGTTTAGCCGCCTAACGGTGGTTGTATAAACGGAACTGGACTAACGAATATACTATATACCCCTGGCAATATAAAACAGTTCGTCAGGCGACTCTTCCCCACAAAAGTACCAAAAACTTACCCTTCGATTTCAGCCTCTTAAGCGTGTTTTTCCCCATAACAACTCTTATATTCAATTCAACTAGAGTTAAACTCTGTTGTAGAATATCCTCTTCCCATCATGTGCTCGTTTTATTCAGAAGGTGAAGGAGGCAAATTGTGGCGATGCAGCAATACCAATTGCTCACCACGATCAAAGAAGTGCCATGATGTCAATAAGTTCTAAACTGACTTACTATGGCTTCCGCAACCTTACAATCCTGAAGGCACCACCCAAGGCTGCAGGCTCATTCAAATCCTGGCGCAGCGAAGTATGGCTGATGATGTTGCCGATAGAGCGGTTAATGTCGGAGAAAAGGGTGCTAGCTACTTGGTTGAGCAACCGGCGCAGCGACGAAGGCTCTTGCCCGTCAGGCAGAAACTTATCGAATACCATTACAGTGCCGCCCGGCTTCAGCACCCGCTCCACTTCTTTTATACAGGCCACCGGGTCAGGGATGACGGCAAGTATGAGGTGCAGCAAAACGGCATCAAAAGTGGCATCTGGGAATTGCAGTTCCTGTCCGTTCATGACATGTGCTTGCACCGGCAGGTTCAGGTGCTGTGCCCGCTCCTTCAGTTTCGAAATCATTCCCGGGGTTATGTCAATGGCAGTCAGGTGGGTGCAGCCTTGCAGGTAGGGTAAATCTAGACCGGTGCCGGCACCCAGCAACAGAATAGCATCCGTGGGTTTTGCACCTGATAACTGAACAGACCGCTGGCGGTGCTTCCGGAAAATCCGGTCAGCTATAAAATCATAAAACGGCAGGTACAGGGAATACCTTATCCGATTCCACGTGTTAGTGTTAAGGCTCATTTCACAGGTTATTTTGCAAACCCGAAACTAAGCATTAGAGGGCATTTCTCCCGCTTCACTTCAAAGCAAAACACATAAAATAAGAGATGGAGCGGCCAGCCTCTGATAATTTTATTTGCTTTTTGAATACCGCTGCACCATGGGGGGCAGCACTGTACATTCCATCGACTCTGCAACACTGCCATCATCAAAAACCAGCACATGCTTTATCGCGTCTTCAAACTTACTGATACTCTGCTCACTGTTGGAGCATCCGAAATTCACATCATACACCACAGGCAGCAGGTACGGCTTACTCTCCACGGCTACCCCATTTACTTCTTTCGGAGTCCAGTGCCCACTCATGGCCGTTATGGTTTGCTTCAGCGACTTCGCGATAACGGCAGGCGTATCGGGTGTACAGGCTACATTCTTCACTTTCCCGTCGGCACCAATCACAAACCGAACAAACGTGACAGAACTGACGCATAACTTGGAAAGTTCATACACTTCAGGCATCATGTTGTCAGCAATAAGTTGCGTAGGATGTTTGTATTTATCATGCTTAAACTGTGGTTCGAGGTCTTGGCCATTTAATAGGGATGGCAGCGTAAGTACCAATGTGACAACACAGAGTAGAACCTTCATAAGAACGAATATAAGTGGTTGGAGCAGAGAGCACACCTGTACCTGTGTAGGTACAATAGCCCAAAGTTAACGAAGTATTAAATATTAAAAAAATTAAATTCTCTGAATATACGTCTACTTATTTCTCTCGTTCAATTGTGTAGGAAATAAGTTGCTCCAGCGAGGTACGGGATGGGGAGGAAGGGAAAGTATTCAGGATGGCCAGTGCCTCAGCGTGGTACTCGTTCATTAACTTGATGGTATAGTCGATTCCACCAGAACGTTTCACAAAGTCTATTACCTCCTGCACGCGCCTGCTGTTCCCGTTGTTGTTCTTCACGTTATAAATAACGCGGCGCTTGGTCAGCCAGTCGGCGTTGCGGAGGGCATGAATCAGCGGCAGGGTCATTTTCTTTTCCTTAATGTCAATGCCCACTGGCTTGCCTATCTCGGCAGTCCCGTAGTCAAAAAGGTCGTCTTTTATCTGGAAGGCGATACCTACTTTCTCGCCGAACAGGCGCGCCTTCTCCACATCCTCTTTACAGGCACCTGCCGAGGCAGCGCCCACAGCACAGCAGGAGGCAATGAGGGAGGCTGTTTTCTGGCGGATAATGTCGAAGTACACGTCCTGCGTGATATCTAGGCGGCGGGCTTTCTCAATTTGCAGCAGTTCCCCCTCGCTCATCTCTTTCACGGCGTTAGACACAATCTTGAGCAGCTCAAAGTCATCGTTCTGCAGCGAGAGCAGCAGGCCCTTGGAGAGCAGGTAGTCGCCTACCAATACGGCTATTTTATTTTTCCAGAGTGCATTAACAGAGAAGAAACTGCGGCGGTAATTAGCATCGTCCACCACATCGTCGTGCACAAGAGTGGCCGTGTGCAGCAGTTCTATGAGCGCCGCTCCGCGGTAAGTAGCATCGCTGATATCGGGGCGGAAAAGCTTAGCCGTAAAAAACACAAACATCGGGCGCATCTGCTTGCCTTTACGCTTCACGATGTAGCTCATGATCCGATCCAGAAGCAGCACCTTCGACTTCATCGAGGTCCTGAACTTCTTTTCGAACAGCTCCATTTCCTGCGCAATTGGCGCTTGTATTTCCTTTAGGCTGATGCTCATATGTTAAGTCCGCAATATTACTACCTGCTGCAGTGGTTTCCAAACGTGTGCTAGCAGAACCGGGTTTAATTGCGGTTTAGTTGCGGCTTAATTGCTGGATTGCTGCGGCCTCTATAGCTGAATTGCTCAATGGTTAAATGGTTTGATTGTTAAATTGTTTGAATTTAGATGATGGCTGATTGTTTTTTTGTTACTGGCTACCTTCTTTACTTAATTATTAATGAGCTGCCATTTAGCTTTAACAGCTGTGCCGGTGCAGTATTCATCATGTAAGGCCACTTAATAGAATGGTAGAATTGAAACTTTAAGGATGTCGATGCCTTATAAAAGCCAGACAAGTGTGCAGAAGCAACGTCCGCCTGATTTAGTGATTTACCAAATCAGCAATTTAACAATGAAGCCATTTAACAATTAAAAAGATGAAAGTAGATTTTGTAGTATACCCGGAGCACGGGCGCCCTTTTACCGCTGATGCCACCTACATGCCCAACAGTCAGCCAAAGCCGGTTATTATTTTCACGCACGGCTTCAAGGGCTTTAAAGACTGGGGGCACTTTAACCTGCTGGCACGTTATTTTGCTGAGAGAGGCTTCGCTTTTATAAAATTCAACTTCGCCTACAACGGCACCACCCTGGAAGACCACAGTGACATACACGACATGGAAGCCTTCGGGAACAACAACTTCAGCCTGGAACTGGATGACCTGCAGGCCCTGATTGACTTGCTCTTTGATCCATCCGGCCCCGTTACGCAAAACGAATTCAACCTGAAGAGAATTTACCTGATTGGGCACAGTCGCGGGGGCGGGGCCGTTATACTGAAAGCCGCCGAGGACGCAAGAATAAAAGCCGTTGCCACCTGGGCCGCTGTCAGCGACTACGACCAGCGCTGGACAGAGGAGCAGATGCAACAGTGGAAGCAGGACGGGGTGCAGTGGATTTTGAATGGCCGCACAGGACAGCAGATGCCTCTCTATTACCAAATGGTGGAAGACTACTACCAGAACCGGCACCGCCTTGATATTCCGCAGGTGATAAAGAAGATGCACCAGCCCTTGCTGATTCTGCACGGGGAGCAGGACGAAACAGTACCACTGCAAATGGCCCGCGCTTTAAAAAGCTGGAAACCAGATGCAGAATTGCACCTGCTACCGGAGGCAAACCATTCCTTTGGAGGTTCACACCCTTTTGAGCAGAACGAACTACCGGAAGCCGCCCGCCATGCGGCTGATCTGTCTATTGGTTTTTTTCAGAAACATGCCTGAACTATACCTGCTCCTGGGTGGCAACCTCGGCGACCGTACCTCCTACTTAGCGGACGCTTGTAAAAGTATATCTGCATCTGTAGGCATTATTACTCAAAGTTCTAAACTGTATGAAACAGCTGCTTGGGGAAAAACAGACCAACCAGCGTTTTTGAACCAGGTGCTGGAGGTGCAAACCAAGCTTTCTCCGGAGGAGGTTCTACAGAAAATACATATAATTGAACAGGAACTGGGCAGGGTGCGCCTCGAGCATTGGGGAGCACGCGTGATTGACATTGATATCCTGTTCTACGACCAGTTGGTGCTTCAGAGCCAGCGCCTCACTATTCCTCACCCGCAACTCCACCTCCGTCGTTTTACACTGATGCCCTTAGCGGAGATCTCCCCCCGACTGGTGCATCCGGTACTGGAGAAAAGTGTGGAAGATTTGCTTGCAACATGCCCAGATGCGTTAGAAGTCTGGAAGTATGAAGAAGAGGAATGAATTGCGCTTTAGCTGTAGAATTAATGCGGCGCCTCTACCTGATCAATTAACGCTGCTGCTTTTTTATAATTTTCATCCGGGAAAAACTCTCCACAGATATTAAGAATGGCGAAAAGATGGTTTTTCAGTGATGTCCCATTCATTTTGTCTCCTTTCATAGCATCCTGCGCCAGGTGCAGCGACAGGTCCGAAAGCAGCAGTCTTCTTTTTTCTTCCCACTCAGGGGTTTCCTTATAAACAGGTGTTTCAGGATAATATGATTCTACCCTGGCATGCGCAGCATCTAAAAGCTTCAGCACGTCTTTTCTGTTTTCCGTATTCATATGAGTTAGTTTAAGAGCTATTTCTTTAGCGGGTAAAATAAGGTCTGTCCTGATTATAAAAGCTATCAGGCCACTTTTGCTGAAAGAGCTGCCCCCTCCACTTCAATGATTTTATCTTTATTTATAAACCTGCTCTTCAGAACCATAAAAACGAGTGGGAACATGAGCGCCGTAACGGCAAGGCTAATGTAATCGAAAAGTGGCCCATCCTGTACATTTTCCAGCCTCCAGACACCCTGCCCATCAAAACCGTACATCATTCTAAACAACACGTTTCCGCCCCAGTGCAGCCCGATGGACATCCAGATACTGCCTGTTTTTAAAACTGTATAAGCAAACGTAAGGCCTAAAACAACGGAAAATGCCAGGTTCTCCACCTTCAGCCCTTCATTCCACGAGTCATCTAATACATACAAAACGGTAACAAATAGCAGATACCACTTCATCAGGTGCTCTTTCCGAAGGTATGGCAACCAATAGCCCCTGTTCATGACATCGTTGATGGCAGAAGAAAAGAGCATGGCCAACAAAGCCTGCGCTAACAACACAGTAATAAAAGACATGTCCGTCGTGCCAGCTACATCAAACATACCGGCACCATAGCAAAGCAGGTACTTCAGGGAATATACTCCGGCACCAAGCAGAAATCCAACAGTAAGGTTCTGATACCATCCTTGATGCAGGCGCAGCCCAAAAGACTGCAATCCCTGAAACCGAAGTACAAATCTCGCTATCAGAAAGGCAATGCCAAAGAAGGTAAGCCAATAGTTTATCCAATGCGACACATTATCCTGCTGAAGAAACCTGGGAGTAAGTTTCACATACAGGTTCAGGACCATGAAAGCCAGTATCCACAAGATGAAGGCTATTTTATTTTTCATGTTGCCAATAATTCTGCCTCAAATCTACAGGATATTCTAAATATCATGTATGGCGGCAGCCTCTGGTAGAACTTTGCGGAAAATGTTCAACTTATAGCGGAAGGAAAACTACCTCCAAGACTTGCCTTTTCAGCAGTGCATAATCTTTGCTGCTAAACTTCTTTTTTGAAAGTGCTGCATACTTCCTGCCAAATGTCCCACAAGCCTGGAAAGTGAAGTATCATCCATACACTTCCCTTTCCGAACCTGCTCATAACATGTTGCTCATGATTTCACAGTATATTCTTCTACTACCTAACAATCTCGACCCACCCCTTGTAGGTGGCTCTGGCCTGCTTGGGGTCCAGGGTGTGGAACTCCACCTCGGCCTCGTAGTAGTAGGTGCCGTCGGTGAGGCGGTTGCCCTGGTTGTCCACCCCCGGCCAGTTGATGTAGAGGTCGTCGCCCCCGCTGCTGGCGTTGCGCTCGTACACCAGCACCCCCCACCGGCTGAAGACCCTGAACTTCATGCTCCTAATGAAGGCCGTCTTCCGGTCGGGCCGGAACACGTCGTTGAGCCCGTCCCCGTTGGGGGTGATGACGTTGGGCAAAAGGAAGGAGATGCAGTTGTCCTTGCACACCTCGTTGCTCAGCCCGCTCTCCCGCCCCTGCGCGTCCGTGGCGCTCACCCGGTAGCAGCCCGCAAACGACTCCAGCCCCGAGTGCGTGAAGGTGGTCTCCTCCGTGGTGCCCAGCGCCACGTACTCGGCCTCCAGCGAGGGCTTGAAGTAGACCGTGTAGAAGGCTATCTGGTCGGTGCAGTCCCCCGTCACCTGCGGCACCCACGTCAGCACGTTCGCATACGGGGGCTCCTGCGGGTTGCGCGCGAAGGCCTCGCAGTCGAGCTGGTCCACGCTCAGCTCCGGGGCGCACACCACCTTCTCCAGAAGCGCGCACGCCCGCTGGCTGCGGTTGCGCAGGGGCTCGGGCAGGCCCGCGATGCCGTAGCTGCCGGCCGTCTCCACCACGTAGCAGTACTCCCGGCCCCGCTCCAGCCCCAGGCCCCCGAAGGCGCCCGTGTCGCGGTAGCTGCCCTGCCCCCCGCTCACCTGCACGCTGTCTATCAGCGTCAGCGTGCTGCCCTCCAGGCGGTAGATGCGGTGCAGGAAGGTGCTGTTGTCCCAGGGGACCTCATACTCCCACACCAGCTCCAGGACCTTCTCGTCCCCTGTGGCCGCGCTCACCGCCAGCCGCACGCTCGAGGCCTCGGCCGCCTCGCGCAGCACCGTCGGCTGCCCCCCGGCAGCCGGCGACTGGTAGAACTCCAGGCGGTAGCGGTAGCCCTGCTCCAGGGTGTTGAGGCCCCGGTCCACGAACACCGTGTCGCTCATACTGCGGCTGCGGAACACCTCCACATAGCCCTCGCCGGCCCCCAGCCCCTGCTTGCGCAGCAGGCGGTACTCCAGCGGCGGGGTCAAAAGCTCCGCCTCGGGCTGCGTCCAGCGCACCGTTACCTGCCCGTCCACGGCGTCCGTCTCGTCCACCGTCACGTTGGTGATGTAGGGGATGTCCTGGTTGATGGCCACGCAGGCCTCGTTGGAGGCAAGGCTCTCGCCCCGGCCCGGCGAGGGGAAGGCCGCGTAGATGATGTAGCAGTACTCCACCCCGGCCTGCAGCCCCTGCCCGCCGTTGTCGTCGAAGAAGGTGGCCACCCCGGCCTCCACCTCGCCTATGAGCACGTAGCCCGTGGAGGCCGGCACCCCCGTCTGGCACTCGTCGGGCACGTAGCCCGAGGGGCCCTCGCGGCGGTAGATGCGGATGGAGGAGGCGTTGCGGCACAGGTAGGGGTCCCAGGTGAGCGTCACGCTCCGGTCCCCGCCCAGGGCCGCCAGGTTCTCCGGCGCCGGGCCCACCACCTTGATGTTCCAGGCCTGCAGGTCGGCCAGGCGCGTCTCGCCCGGCGGGCGCACGTCCTCTGCGCGGAAGACCACCTGGTAGGGCCGCTCCCGCACGTCTGAGCAGTCGGTCTGCCAGCTCAGCAGGCCCCGCGCCTCGCCCGGCGTGCGCACGGTCTGCTGGAAGGTGGCCGGGGGCACGATGCCCGAGCCGGCCACCGTCAGGTCAATCAGGTCCCCGTCCGGGTCGGTGGCCGAGACCACCCCCCGCAGCAGGGTGCCTGCCACGATGCAGGTGTCCCTGGGCTCGAGCACGGGCGGGCGGTTGGGCGTCTCGCGCACCAGTATCTGCATGTCGCGCACCACCTCGCCCAGCTTCACCGCCCCGCCGCCGGGAGACACACGCCACTCCTCCACCACGAAGGCCACGTTGTACTGCCCTTGCCGGCAGGGGGCGTCCCAGGTCATCTGCCCCGTCAAAGGGTCCAGTGAGAAGGTAGCCGGCCCGGAGCCGTCGGACGTAGTGCAATTATCATAAAGATGGGGCAACATATAACCCGGCACAGGCGAAATATTTCCGTTCACGTCCTGGTAGCGGGGCACGATGAGTTTGAAGGCGAGGCTGTCGCCGTCGGCGTCGTAGGCGCCGGGGTTGTGCACGAAACGGCGGCCAACAGCACCCACATCAATAGGCGCCACCGTCAGCACCGGGGTGCTGTTGAAGCCCCGCAAGGCATTGATGTTGATGACCGTCTCAATGTAGAAAGACCGCTGGTCGGTAGGCGGAGACATGTTCAGAATGTTCCTGTTGCGGTTAATACCAACCCAGGAGACAACAAACGTACCATCAGAACTATAGGTGTGCTCCCATTTATAAACCCATTTCTCAGTTTGATTGCCTATGTCTGTCACAGAAGCAACATCTACGTTTTCTATTCCCTCGCCTGTATTGATGCTGACTGCAAAGTTCTTCTCCTGTGACCTAGAGTCACGGTAAATCGTCATGGTAAAGAAGAAACGGCGCGGATTAGGGTTGGGTGTGGTATCCCGCTTCGCCGTAATGTCTCCTGCTCTGATATGTGTTGCCTGTGCTTCTGTGAAAGTACCTAGTATAAGTACCAGCAGCCCTAACAGTACTCCCCGCCACAGGTATCTTTTTTTCATAAAATCCGGCATAGTGATGGTTTCAGGAGGTGCGTAGACATTCTAAGTCAGAATAAATATACTTATTTTATATTATTAAGATACAATTTTATCACGTTATCATCTTGGCATAAGGTTGTTGCCGTTCCTGTACACCACCACCACCTGGCTATCCTTCACATTTAAAAAGAAAAGTCCTCTCTGGCATATGCCGGAAAGGACTTTATACTTTTGCTTGGGGTAGAGTCTACTCAGCAGAACTTACTTCTGCAGTGCGCTCTACTTTCTTTACAAGTCCTTGCAATACTTTACCAGGGCCACACTCTATAAAATGGGTCGCGCCATCAGCAATCATCTCCTGCACCAACTGGGTCCAGAGCACCGGCGCCGTTAGCTGCTTTATAAGATTCTGCTTAATTTCCTCTGGATCTGTGTGCGGTTTGGCATCAACATTCTGATAAATTGGACAAATGCCTTCGCTGAAAGTAGTGCTTTCAATGGCCTGAGCCAGTTCTTCTTCAGCGGGCTTCATGAGGGGCGAGTGGAACGCACCCCCAACCGGTAAAGGAAGGGCACGTTTGGCACCTGCTGCCTTCATCTTTTCACAGGCAATCTCTATTCCTTTGTTAGAACCTGAAATGACAAGCTGCCCGGGGCAGTTGAAGTTAGCGGCTACTACTACTTCATTTTCTACAGATGCGCAAATTTCCACTACTTTATTGTCTTCCAGCCCCAGAATGGCAGCCATAGTAGATGGGTTTGCCTCACATGCCCTCTGCATTGCCAGGGCTCTCTTATGCACTAACTTTAGTCCGTCCTCAAAGCTGAGCACCTTACTGGCAACCAGTGCCGAAAACTCTCCGAGAGAGTGGCCTGCTACCATGTCCGGCTGGAAATCTTTCGCCACTGCTGCCTGCGCCACAGAGTGCAGGAATATAGCCGGCTGTGTTACGTTGGTTTTCTTCAGCTCCTCCTCCGTGCCATTGAACATGATTTCGGTGATGTTGAATCCCAGGATGTCATTTGCCTTATCAAACAGTCTTTTTGCCTCGGGGTATTGCTCATACAAGTCTTTACCCATACCTGTGAACTGAGAACCCTGCCCGGGGAAAACATATGCCTTCTTCATTCGTCGTTTATTCTTATTCGTTTATCCTCGCTTTTTTTTAAAAGTGCTGCATCCATTCATAGTTAAATTGATATGTGGTTACCGCATTTTCATGAGCTTAAGCCACAGAAACACAGCACTTACACCACAAGCCAATTTATGCCATAAACCGTGCCCGTTCTTCAGGGCTGGGCAGCATACATGCCTCCGTTTGACCGGCAATCTTATAGCGATGTCTGGCTATAAAGCGGTACAAAAGGTTGCGGAAAGATAAAGGAATAAACCGGAAATAGTAAAGTACAGCGTAGGGAAAGTTGAGGTGACGTGAGATGTGAAGCACTGCATCAGACTCTACATAAAGCCTGCCGCGCTCGTAGAACACAACAGAATCCGGCAGTGGGTCAGGGCGTTGCGAAGCCGGTACCAGTGCCTCTAACACACCGGATTGCAGGGCTGCGAAAGAAAGATTCCGCCGCCTGTTATGTTTCAGCACCAGCTGCACGCTGGCTTGGCAAAAGCCGCAGGTGCCATCGTAAAAAACAATGGACTCACCCTGCAGCTTCTCTGGTTCTCTGGCTTTCATCACCTGATGATTTCGACCCACCCCTTGTAGGTGGCCCTGGCCTGCTTGGGGTCCAGGGTGTGGAACTCCACCTCGGCCTCGTAGTAGTAGGTGCCGTCGGTGAGGCGGTTGCCCTGGTTGTCCACCCCCGGCCAGTTGATGTAGAGGTCGTCGCCCCCGCTGCTGGCGTTGCGCTCGTACACCAGCACCCCCCACCGGCTGAAGACCCTGAACTTCATGCTCCTAATGAAGGCCGTCTTCCGGTCGGGCCGGAACACGTCGTTGAGCCCGTCCCCGTTGGGGGTGATGACGTTGGGCAAAAGGAAGGAGATGCAGTTGTCCTTGCACACCTCGTTGCTCAGCCCGCTCTCCCGCCCCTGCGCGTCCGTGGCGCTCACCCGGTAGCAGCCCGCAAACGACTCCAGCCCCGAGTGCGTGAAGGTGGTCTCCTCCGTGGTGCCCAGCGCCACGTACTCGGCCTCCAGCGAGGACTTGAAGTAGACCGTGTAGAAGGCTATCTGGTCGGTGCAGTCCCCCGTCACCTGCGGCACCCACGTCAGCACGTTCGCATACGGGGGCTCCTGCGGGTTGCGCGCGAAGGCCTCGCAGTCGAGCTGGTCCACGCTCAGCTCCGGGGCGCACACCACCTTCTCCAGAAGCGCGCACGCCCGCTGGCTGCGGTTGCGCAGGGGCTCGGGCAGGCCCGCGATGCCGTAGCTGCCGGCCGTCTCCACCACGTAGCAGTACTCCCGGCCCCGCTCCAGCCCCAGGCCCCCGAAGGCGCCCGTGTCGCGGTAGCTGCCCTGCCCCCCGCTCACCTGCACGCTGTCTATCAGCGTCAGCGTGCTGCCCTCCAGGCGGTAGATGCGGTGCAGGAAGGTGCTGTTGTCCCAGGGGACCTCATACTCCCACACCAGCTCCAGGACCTTCTCGTCCCCTGTGGCCGCGCTCACCGCCAGCCGCACGCTCGAGGCCTCGGCCGCCTCGCGCAGCACCGTCGGCTGCCCCCCGGCAGCCGGCGACTGGTAGAACTCCAGGCGGTAGCGGTAGCCCTGCTCCAGGGTGTTGAGGCCCCGGTCCACGAACACCGTGTCGCTCATACTGCGGCTGCGGAACACCTCCACATAGCCCTCGCCGGCCCCCAGCCCCTGCTTGCGCAGCAGGCGGTACTCCAGCGGCGGGGTCAAAAGCTCCGCCTCGGGCTGCGTCCAGCGCACCGTTACCTGCCCGTCCACGGCGTCCGTCTCGTCCACCGTCACGTTGGTGATGTAGGGGATGTCCTGGTTGATGGCCACGCAGGCCTCGTTGGAGGCAAGGCTCTCGCCCCGGCCCGGCGAGGGGAAGGCCGCGTAGATGATGTAGCAGTACTCCACCCCGGCCTGCAGCCCCTGCCCGCCGTTGTCGTCGAAGAAGGTGGCCACCCCGGCCTCCACCTCGCCTATGAGCACGTAGCCCGTGGAGGCCGGCACCCCCGTCTGGCACTCGTCGGGCACGTAGCCCGAGGGGCCCTCGCGGCGGTAGATGCGGATGGAGGAGGCGTTGCGGCACAGGTAGGGGTCCCAGGTGAGCGTCACGCTCCGATCCCCGCCCAGGGCCGCCAGGTTCTCCGGCGCCGGGCCCACCACCTTGATGTTCCAGGCCTGCAGGTCGGCCAGGCGCGTCTCGCCCGGCGGGCGCACGTCCTCTGCGCGGAAGACCACCTGGTAGGGCCGCTCCCGCACGTCTGAGCAGTCGGTCTGCCAGCTCAGCAGGCCCCGCGCCTCGCCCGGCGTGCGCACGGTCTGCTGGAAGGTGGCCGGGGGCACGATGCCCGAGCCGGCCACCGTCAGGTCAATCAGGTCCCCGTCCGGGTCGGTGGCCGAGACCACCCCCCGCAGCAGGGTGCCTGCCACGATGCAGGTGTCCCTGGGCTCGAGCACGGGCGGGCGGTTGGGCGTCTCGCGCACCAGTATCTGCATGTCGCGCACCACCTCGCCCAGCTTCACGGCCCCGCCGCCGGGAGACACACGCCACTCCTCCACCACGAAGGCCACGTTGTACTCGCCCTTGCGGCAGGGGGCGTCCCAGGTCATCTGCCCCGTCAAAGGGTCCAGTGAGAAGGTAGCCGGGCCTGAGCCGTCGGAGGTAGTGCAGTTGAAGGGGATGTGGGGGAGTTGGTAGCCCGGCACAGGCGAGATGTTGCCATTCACGTCTTCATATCGGGGCACGATGAGCTTGAAGGCGAGGCTGTCGCCGTCGGCGTCATAGGCGCCGGGGTTGTGAACATACCGCCGGCCTACCGCGGCTATGTCTATCGGGTCAACTGTAAGTATGGGGGTGCTGTTGAAGCCCCGCAAGGCATTGATGTTGATAACCGTCTCGATAAAAAACGAGCGTTGGTCAGAGGGTGGGGCCATGTTCAGGATACCCAGGTTACGGTTGATTCCCACCCATGAGACTCTGAAAGTACCGTCGGAAGGGAACGTGTATTCCCACATATATACTTCCCGGTCGGTCTCGTTTCCAATGTTTACAACGGAGTCGCGCGGCACCTCCAGTATCACTCCGCCGCCCATATTCATGTACACAATCGGGTCTTCAGCGGAAGAAGCCTGATCGGTAAAAATATTCATTCTGAAGAAAAACCTCCGTGGGTTAGGGTTGGGCGTGGTGTCGCGTACTGCTGTGATATCTCCTGCTCTGATATGCGTAGCCTGTGCGTCTGTGAAAATCCCCAAGAATGCGATCAGCACTAACAACAGACTGCCGCGCAGCAAATACCTCAAGCGTAAACTGATTGGCATACAATTATGATTTTGGCTGTAAATTTAGGAAGTAGATATAAGTATTTAGTAAAACTCTTTTTTTGAGATTTTATTATCAACAAAAGGATCGAAAATAGGTTATATACATGTAGCCTTTTGTGGTACGCGTAACAATTTAGATTGATTCAAAATATGAAGCTAAAATTGGTTTATAAGGGGACCGCTATTACCTTTGGTAATTAAAACCCATACTTACTTAACCTTTATCAAACACAAATGAGTTGGTTTACTAAAACGTTTTCCAGTACAATGGGGCGCAAGATCATCATGTCGGTTACGGGCCTTTTTCTGTGTTCTTTCCTGGTCGTACACCTGATTGGTAACCTGCAGCTCTTTAACGACGACGGAGGTGCCTCCTTCAACCTTTACTCTTATTTCATGGCGAATAACATCGTTATCCGCATCATGGAAATAGTACTTGTGGCTGGTTTCCTTTTCCATATTTACGATGCCATCATGCTGGTCCGCCGCAACAAGGCTGCCCGCCCTGTTGATTATGTCGAGCAACGCCCTCAGGATAACAGCACGTGGTCTTCCCGTAACATGGGTCTGTTAGGCACGGTTATCCTGGTGTTTCTTATCATCCATCTCTGGAACTTCTTTGTTCCTGCGCGCTTTGGCGGCCTGGAAGGAGTGGTGATAGAAGGTGCAGAATATGAAAACCTTTACATCAGAGTGGTAGAGTCTTTCCAGATCTGGTGGTACGTAGCCATTTATGTTGTCGCTATGGTGGCACTGGCTTATCACCTGATTCATGGTTTCCAGAGTGCCTTCCAGACACTGGGTTTGGATCATAAGAAATACACTCCTTTCATTCAGAAGTTTGGATATGCCTTTTCTATTTTAGTGTGTCTTGGCTTTGCCATTATCCCACTCTACTTCTTCTTTTTGTACTAACTGATTTATAGTTGTTATGATATTAGATTCCAAAATCCCGGAAGGCCCGATAGCTGAAAAGTGGGATAAGCATAAATTTAATGTGAAGCTGGTAAACCCAGCCAACAAACGCAAATACGATATCATTGTAGTAGGTACTGGCCTGGCTGGTGCTTCTGCGGCTGCCACACTAGGCGAACTTGGCTACAACGTGAAGGCATTCTGCTTTCAGGATTCTCCGCGCCGTGCGCACTCTATTGCCGCTCAGGGTGGTATAAACGCTGCCAAAAACTATCAGAACGACGGTGACTCAGTTTTCCGCCTTTTCTACGATACTGTGAAGGGCGGTGATTACCGTTCCCGCGAGGCGAACGTTTACCGCCTGGCACAGGTATCGGTTAACATCATTGACCAGTGCGTGGCGCAGGGTGTTCCTTTTGCCCGTGATTACGGCGGGTTGCTGGCCAACCGTTCCTTTGGTGGTGCGCAGGTATCCCGTACATTCTACGCCCGCGGCCAGACCGGACAGCAGCTGTTATTAGGTGCTTACTCTGCCCTTAACCGCCAGATTGCCTACGGTAAGGTGAAGATGTTCCCTCGCACAGAAATGCTGGACCTGGTGATGGTAGACGGCAAAGCACGTGGTATTGTGGTGCGCAACCTGATCACCGGTAAAATAGAATCGCATAGTGCACACGCCGTTATACTGGCAACCGGTGGCTACGGTAACGTGTTCTTCCTATCAACCAACGCCATGGGTTCTAATGCTACAGCAGCCTGGAGAGCCTATAAAAAAGGCGCTTTGTTCGCTAACCCCTGTTTTACACAAATTCACCCAACCTGCATCCCGGTATCAGGCGAGTACCAGTCCAAGCTGACGCTGATGTCTGAGTCACTTCGTAACGACGGACGGGTTTGGGTGCCTAAAACAGTAGAAACTGCGCAGCGATTAAGAAAAGGCGAGATCACTTTGAATGACATTGCCGAAGCTGACCGTGATTACTTCCTGGAGCGCAAATATCCTGCTTTCGGTAACCTGGTACCGCGCGACGTTGCTTCCCGTAACGCAAAACTTGCCTGCGACGAAGGACGCGGCGTTGGTTCAACTGGCCTTGCGGTATACCTGGACTTTGCTGATGCTATCAAACGTGACGGCCAGGCAGCTATCGCAGCGAAGTATGGTAACCTGTTTGAGATGTATGCCAAGATTACGGATGAGAACCCATACGAACGGCCAATGCGCATTTACCCGGCGGTTCACTATACCATGGGTGGCCTTTGGGTAGATTACAACCTGATGACAACTATACCAGGCCTGTACGCTGCCGGCGAGTGTAACTTTTCTGACCATGGCGCTAACCGCCTGGGTGCATCGGCGCTGATGCAGGGCCTGGCAGACGGTTACTTCGTGATACCTTACACCATAGGTGATTACCTTGCGAAGATGCCTTACGACAAAGTGCCGACAGATCATCCGGCTTTCAGGGAAGCGGAACAGGCTGTAATTGATATAAACAACCAGCTGCTTTCAATAAATGGCACCCGCACAGTAGATGCTTTCCACAAGGAACTGGGCCTGATTATGTGGAACCACTGCGGTATGGCCCGTAACGAAGAAGGCCTGAGAACAGCCAAGCAGGAAATCCGCAGGCTGCGCGAAGAGTTCTGGCGCGATGTGAAAGTAACCGGTGTCGGGGAAGAACTGAACCAGACACTGGAGCGTGCCAACCGCGTAGCCGACTTTATTGAGCTCGGGGAGTTGATGGTAGAGGATGCCCTGAACAGAAGTGAGTCCTGTGGTGGCCACTTCCGCGAAGAGTCCCAGACACCGGAGAACGAGGCCCTGCGCGATGACGAGAACTACGCGTATGTAGCTGCGTGGGAGTTTACAGGTGTTGGCAACGAGCCTGTTCTGCACAAAGAGGAACTGGAGTTCGAGAACGTGAAACTAACACAGCGTAGCTACAAATAATTGATTGATAATTAAAAATTAGAAATGCAAAATTAGAAATGAATAGCCGTAACGAAATGTTATACAAGGGTATCAGTTCTGACAATTTCTAATTCATAATTTATAATTTCTAATTCAGAAAGAAATGGCTGGAAGTAATCCAAATGCTAAACCAATGGACCTGACACTAAAGGTTTGGCGCCAAAAAAATAGAGATACAGCAGGTCAGCTGGCAACATATCCTGTAAAGGGAGTTTCTCCCGACATGTCATTCTTAGAGATGCTGGATGTGTTGAACGAAGACTTGATGATACGCGGCGAAGAGCCTGTTGCCTTCGACCATGACTGCCGAGAGGGCATTTGCGGTGCGTGTAGCCTGTTCATCAACGGCCGTGCACACGGCCCGGAGCGTGGCACCACTACCTGCCAGCTGCACATGCGTCACTTTAAAGACGGCGATACCATTACGATTGAGCCATGGAGAGCAGCTGCCTTCCCGGTACACAAAGACCTGGTAGTAGACCGCTCTGCTTTTGACCGTATTCAGCAGGCAGGGGGATACATCTCTGTGAACACAGGTGGTGTACCGGATGCCAACGAGATTCCAATACCCAAAACAATCGCGGACAAAGCCTTTGACGCAGCTACCTGTATTCAGTGTGGTGCCTGTGTGGCTGCCTGTAAAAATGCTTCTGCCATGTTGTTTGTAAGCGCGAAAGTGTCGCAGTTGGCCCTGCTGCCGCAAGGTAAGCCAGAGCGTAAAACACGCGTAGAAAACATGGTGGCACAAATGGACATAGAAGGCTTTGGGGCCTGTACCAATACAGGTGCCTGCGCGGCTGAGTGTCCGGTAGGAATTTCGCTGGAGAACATCAACATGCTCAGAAGAGAGTATATTGTGGCAAAAGCAACTTCCGAGAACATAGCTTAGTATACCTTAACAGAAGTAAAGGCGGGACAGCTACTGTTCCCGCCTTTTTTATTTTACCTGGTGCTTATCTTTATACGGCAGGTAGCGATAGCATCAGCTGAAAAATGTAAAGTCTTCTCCTTTATAACCTATAGCAGTTAATGCTGTTAAAGGAGGTATAAGAAACAACATTCATGATTACACTCATATCAGGCACTAACAGACCATCCTCCAGATCAAGAGCCATTGCAGATTTGTATGCCTCTAAGCTGGAAACGCGGAAGGTGGACTATCATATCATCGACCTCGCCGAATTACCCTCTGATTTCATTGTTTCAGCGATGTACAAGAATTCAGGCAAAAATGAGGAGTTCAATAAACTCACCCGGGTTATAGAAGACGCTGAGAAGTTTGTCTTTGTGGTTCCGGAATATAATTCTTCTTTCCCTGGCGTACTGAAGGCATTTATAGATGCCCTCAGCTACCCCTGCCCTTTCAAGGACAAGAAAGGGGCGCTGATTGGCTTGTCTTCCGGCATGCAGGGCAGCGGCCTTGCCCTGAGCCACCTCACCGACATACTGCATTACCTGGGCATGCACATTATGGCCATGAAACTGAAGTTTGCCCACATTGAGAAAAACTTTGACGGCAAGATCATCACCAGCGACCTTTACAATGACTTAATGGAAGAGCACATAGAACAGCTCATCAAGTTTTAGAGGCAGTTCCTTAAAGGTATACAAACAGAAGGGCTCTGCATGTTCTCATGCAGAGCCCTTCTGTTTGTATTGAATCCGTGGGACTAGTCCACATTATCGTGCAGGAAACGGTTGTCCCCCAGAATTTCATTGTCGTCGTTCAGGTTGAAGCGGGAGATGTTACGCTCTGAAGAGTGCGATACTCTGTCCAATGCCACGTTGCGACGCAGGTAAGCAGGCACATCCAGTTTCTCCTTGATAGCCTCAGAAGTGATTTCTGAGCTCAGCATACGCAAGCGCTCACGACGCTCCTCAGCACGACGCTGCATCAGTTCACGCTCTTCTGCCAAGCGGGCTTCGCGCTCACGTGCAACACGGGCTTCTTCCTCACGAGCACTGTAAGGAGAGTTGGCAGGAGTATTAGGGCCCTGCACGTTACCATCCAGTTCAAACACTATCGGCTGCGGCCTTACTGGCTGCGGCTCAGGACGCTGTACCGGCTGCTGCGGCTGCTCATATGTTGGTCTCGCTGGTGGCGGCGTTTGCTGTACAGGTGGCTGCTGCGGTGTTACCACCGGGGCCGGCGCTACCGGGCGAGACACAAAGGCAGCGACCTCCTGTGCCGGCTCTGGCTTTGCAGGCTCAGCTACTTCAATTTTTTTTTGGCTTTCTAAATCAAAAAAAGTTTTTTTTGGCTCAATAATGCTTTCTGCGTCGCTGGCGAAACCAGTGGCGATAACAGTAACGCGAATGCTCTGCCCAAGTGAAGAATCGATTCCGTGGCCGAAGATAACTTCCGCTTCCTGGCCGGCCTTGTCCTGGATGTACTCTGTGATTTCAGTCAGTTCATCCATTTCCAGTTCCGCCTGCTCACCAGACATAATCGAAAGCAGGATCTTCTGAGCACCGTGGATATCGGTGTTGTTAAGCAAAGGAGATGAAAGTGCTTCTTCAGCAGCGCGCAGGGCACGGCCCTCGCCCTCTGTTATTGCAGAACCCATCACTGCAGCACCAGAGTCTTTCATTACTGTTTTGACGTCTTCAAAGTCAACGTTTACTTCAGCAGTAACCGTGATGATTTCAGCGATCGACTTAGCTGCAGTTGTCAGCACGTTGTCTGCTTTGGCAAAGGCCTCACGGATGGTCAGGTTACCAAACATCTCACGCAACTTGTCGTTCAGGATGACAAGAATGGTATCGCAGTTCTCGCTCAGTTCTTTTATACCGTTCTCTGCTGCTACTTTTTTCTTCTTCCCTTCAAACACAAACGGAGCAGTTACGATACCCACTGTCAGGATGCCCAGTTCTTTGGCTACTTTAGCAATAACCGGGGCAGCACCTGTACCGGTACCACCGCCCATACCAGCCGTGATAAACACCATTTTGGTGTCGTTACTCAGCATCTCGCGTATCTCCTCTTTGCTCTCAAGCGCAGCATGCTTTCCTTTCTCAGGGTTAGCACCTGCTCCCAGGCCTTCCGTCAGGTTCTGACCGATAGCAAGCTTGTTTGGCACGCTGCTGCTCTTTAAAGCCTGCGCGTCTGTGTTGCAGATGATGAACTCTACATCTTTGATGCCTTGGCCGTACATGTGGTTTACAGCATTGCTGCCTCCACCCCCGACGCCAATCACTTTTATGATAGACTTACCGCTGGCTGGCAAGTCAAACGTATACATTGAAGTCATGCTAATTTCTCCTGCTCTAAAATGGGTTAATAACTTTGTTTGTTGTCGATGTCATCTGATAAGAAGCCCTTCAACTTTTGCAGAAGGCCCCCTCCAGTGTTACTGCTGCCAGTTGTGCTTTTCGGCTCTGGCTGCTTCTGATACACAGGCTCGTTCACGCTTGTGTAATGGTCCACGCGCTGATCCAGCGGCTGGTAGCCGGCAAGCACTAATCCAACGCTGGTGGCATACATCGGGCTCTTTACGGCGTCTATCTTAGACCTTCCCAGGTGCTCGTTCGGATAACCGATACGCGTATCCATGCCCGTGATGTACTCTACCAACTGCACCAGATTCTGTAACTGGGAGCCCCCTCCTGTTACCACTATGCCCCCCGCCAGGCTATTCGCATAACCTGAGCGCACTATTTCAGCATACACTAATTCCACAATCTCTTCCATCCTTGCCTCAATGATGTAAGCAAGGTTCTTCAGCGAGATTTCCTTTGGCGTGCGGTCACGCAAACCAGGTATGGAGACAATCTCGTTTTCGGAAGCCTCATCGGCTATGGCTCTTCCAAACTTCACCTTCAGCTGTTCTGCCTGGTTTTGCATCACCATACATCCCTGCTTAATGTCCGAAGTTATGATATTTCCTCCAAAAGGTAACACTGCGGTGTGACGAATAATGTTATCCTTGAAGATCGCGACGTCGGTTGTGCCTCCGCCCACATCTACAAGGGCCACCCCGGCTTCCTTTTCCTCTTCGCTCAGAACAGACATGCTGGATGCCAGTGGCTCCAGGATCAGCTGATCGACCTCCAGGCCTGCGCGCGAGACACACTTGTTGATGTTGTTGATAGCATTGGATTGCGCTGTGATGATATGGAAGTTACCCTCCAGGCGCACACCAGACATGCCTACCGGGTCAACAATCCCTTCTTCATAATCTACCTTATACTCCTGCGGCATCACGTGAATGATTTCGCTTCCGGGAGGTGTCACCAGCCGGTACATGTCGTTCGTAAGCCGATTTACATCCTCTACCGTGATTTCATGGTCGGTCACCTGGCGTGTGATGCTTCCGTTGTGCAGCAGGCTCTTAATATGCTGCCCGGCAATGCCCACGTTCACTACACCAATGTTGATACCCGACTGTTCCTCGGCCTGACGAATCGCTTTGCGGATGGCTTCTACTGTTTTGTCGATATTGCTTACTATGCCACGCACTACCCCTTCGGAGGTAGCTTTTCCCATCCCTAATATCTCCAGCTTGCCAAACTCATTTTTACGACCTACAAGTGCGCAAACTTTGGTTGTGCCAATATCCAAGCCTACTACTATTTTGTCGTTCTGCATATCTTTTTTCTGTTATTCACAAATTATCTGGTCTTCATACTCAATGTTCACTCTTTTATATTTCTCCCAACCCATCACAGGCAGTACCTCTTTATAAAAGATCATCAGCTTTTTAAATTTCTGCTCTACCCGCACAGGCTTACCAAACTCTATGGTATGCTCGCCTACCTGGGGCAGGAAAGAAACTTTCCCTTTGCCGTCAATATGCATCTGGGCAATCTGGGCTTTCCAAAACTGGTCGTTCTCGATGAACTGCAGCAGGGAAAGGTAAGACGTACCTATGGAGTCCTGGAAGAACCCTTTGTCAGATGACTTTATAAGTGCTGACTTGGTTATTGGTATTACACGAGCGGTGTATCTGTCGGACAGAGGAAGGATGTTACCCTCTGCGTCAATGTAGACATCTTGTTGATCTGTTCGTATAATTCTAGCAATAGGCCTCGTTTGTTTTACCTGTACATGCACGTTACCATCTAAGCCCCTATACACCTCCGCATCCTCTACAAATTTGTTTGCTTCGATGCGTTTTTCGAGGTTCTTCAGGTCGATGTCCTGGTTATAAAGACCTTCAAGTTTTCGCTCCCCTTCACGTGTTAACAAGTCCCGGACTTCCTTATCCCCAATAAAGTAATTATTGTACTCATTATCAATATTAATTGACACTTTCTCACAGATTTTTTCATTTTGCCTGGAAGAGGCAAACCCTGCTAAAGCGCCTATGGATACGAGGCTACAACCTGCAAAAATTAAAGATTTTATTTTACTATTCAAGCCCATCGCAGTTATTTTCTAAAAAAATTCTTAATGGCTTTACTAGCGTGTCAATGTCACCTGCACCAACAGTGGCCAAAACATCAAAATCACTGTTTTTGGACAGTTTTTCCACTACTTTTTCTTTTTGAACCAGTGTCTTTTTTGGACACTTTACCTGCTCCAAAATGATGTCTGAAGTCACCCCTTCTATTGGTTTCTCACGTGCCGGGTAGATATCCAGCAGATAGAGCTCATCCGCCTTGCTCAGACTCTCTGCAAACTCATCTGCAAAGTCGCGGGTACGTGTAAAAAGGTGCGGCTGAAATATCACTAAAATTCTCTTGTTTGGATAGAGCGCACGAAGCGAATTCATGAATGCATCTATCTCTCTTGGGTGGTGCGCGTAGTCGTCGATGTATACTTTGTCCTTGTTTTCGTACACAAATTCAAACCGACGCTTCACACCTGTATAAGCCGCTACACCACGCTTGATTTCTTCCGCCGGAACCTGCAAAACCTGCGCTGCCAGCGTAGCCGCAATTGTATTTTCCACGTTATGGAAACCTGGCACACCCAGGCGCAAACCACTGATGTTCCCCAGCGGACTTACCATATCATACTCAAACCAACGCCCGTTTATCTGAAGGTTTTCAGCATGCGCTTCGCCACCGTTCAAACTGTACTTGATTACCTGCACGCCTTCCTGCACTTTATCCGTCAGCCGGGGGTCCGTATTTTCGTGTAAGAACAGGTATCCGCCGGGCTTTACCTGGCTAATGAACTTCTGAAAAGTGCGTATCAGTTCCTCGTTATCCCCATAAATATCCAAATGGTCTGGGTCTGCGGAAGTTACAATTGCAATTTCCGGAAACAGCGTCAGGAACGAACGGTCGTACTCGTCTGCTTCCACTACCACCACCTCATTTTCGGCAGACGCCTTGCTGATCAGCAAATTCGAGTTCAGGTTAGTGGCAATACCACCCAGAAAGGCTGAACAGTCTACCCCCGCATGATGCAGTAGCTGCGTGACAATAGAGGAAGTGGTGGTTTTACCATGAGTACCAGCCACTGCTACTGTATAAGCAGATGCCGTGATGATACCCAACACCTCTGACCGCTTTTTGATGGTATAGCCCTGCGCCTTCAGGTAAGCCCACTCGGTGTGCTCTGCCGGAATAGCGGGCGTCAGCACCACCAGTGTCTCTTCTCTGTGCTGCAAAACCTCCTGCGGCAGCAGGTTTACATCATCCTCATAGTGCACCATAATGCCCTCCTGCTCCAGTGCCTCGGTTAAGGTGGTGCGGGTTTTGTCGTAGCCCCACACCGGATAACCTTTGGCATTGAACCAGCGGGCAATGGCGCTCATTCCGATGCCGCCGATGCCTAAGAAGTAGATGTAGGTATAGTCTTCCAGTTTCACTTGATCAATCCGATTAACTCGTTCACAATATCAGTCGCCGCATTAGGGTGGGCCATTTTCAGGATGTTCGAGTGCAGTCTTTTCTGCTCCTGCTCATCCTGCGCAAGTTGCAAAGCAGCCGGAATTAATTTCTCAGCCGCCTCTGCGTCACGCACCAGCATGGCAGCATTTTGCTGCACCAGCGCCATGGCATTTTTGGTCTGATGATCTTCAGCCACATTCGGGGAAGGCACCAGTATGGCGGGTTTACCGGCCAGGCAAAGCTCTGAAATAGACAAAGCCCCTGCCCTTGAAATTACAATATCAGCTGCCGCATAGGCCAGATCCATCCGCTTGATGAAGTCGAAAGCGCGCACATCCTGTGCCTCATGCTTTTCTTCCAGCGCCTGTGCCTGCGCAAAATAGGCCTTTCCGGTTTGCCAGATGAGCTGATAACCTGCCTGCAGGATTTGCTCCAGGCCAACAGCAATGCTGTGGTTAATAGTTCTGGCTCCAAGGCTCCCGCCAATCACCAGAATTGTTTTCTTCTCCCCTATCAGGCCAAAGTGCTGCAACGCCTCCTGCCGTTTCTGCTGGCTGTTCATGATGTCGCTGCGCACTGGGTTCCCGGTCAATACCAGTTTCTCAGCCGGGAAAAACTGTTCCATGTTCGGGTACGCCACACATACTTTATCTACCCGCTTCGCCAACAGCTTATTGGTGATACCTGCGTAGGAGTTCTGCTCCTGAATGAGCGCCGGCACCTTTCGTGCTGTAGCGGCATATAACAAGGGCCCGCTTGCATAGCCTCCCACACCCACCACAGCATCCGGCTTGAAATCCCTGATAATCTTATGTGCCGTACGCACACTCGAGAACACCTTGAACGGGAAGGACAGGTTGTCCAGCGTCAGCCGGCGCTGCAGGCCACTTATCCACAGGCCCACAATTTTATACCCCGCCTCCGGCACACGCGTCATCTCCATCCGGCCCTTCGCTCCCACAAAAAGGATCTCCGCCTCCGAGTTAACTTCCTTCAGTCGGTTAGCTATTGCCACTGCCGGATAGATATGCCCACCGGTTCCGCCACCGCTGATGATTACGCGATATGGTCTGTTAGACTCAGGCATTCACAGTTGCGTTAGCGGGTGTATTTACAGTTGCCGTCGCCATAGCGGAGAGCTCCAAATCGCCTTCGTTTCGGCTCACGCTCAAGATAATACCAATGGAAATACCAGTAAAAATCAGGGAGGTCCCTCCCATACTCAGCAGTGGCAAGGGCAGTCCTGTAATCGGACCAAGGCCAACGGCTACTGCCATGTTTACCATCCCCTGCAGCACCAGGCTGAAACTCAGGCCAGCAGACAGAAGCCCTCCGAAGGCGCCATTGCTCTTACTCACCGTGACGAGGCCCCGGTAGAGCAGCGCCAGGTACAGAAACAGCACGGCCACCCCTCCTATCAAGCCGTATTCTTCCAGTATGATAGAGTAGATAAAGTCAGAGTAAGGGTGCGGCAGGATGTCGCGCTGATCGCTGTTCCCGGGTCCTTTACCCATCACGCCACCGGTGGCAATAGCAATGTAAGACTGCTCTAACTGGAAGGGCACCTCATTAGGGTCCATGAAATCCTGCACCCGGCTGATGGCCGTGTCCATACGCTGCCCCACAGCCAGACCGATACCGCCAACAAAAATTCCTACTACTACTACCGCCGCCAGGTACTTTACTGGCACCCTGCCTATAAACATGAGCAGCATACAGGTGCCGAAGAGCAGAACAGCAGTAGACGTGTTCGTAAGCGCAATTAAAGCACAGATAACTACTGTCCAGCCAAAAATAGGTAACAGGGTTCCTTTCAAATCATGCAGTACCTGCTGTCTTTTTGAAAGCATGCTGGCCAGGTATGAAATCAGAGCCAGTTTGGCTAAATCCGAAGGCTGAAATGTCTGGTTGATTACCGGGATCGTGATCCAGCGGGACGCTTCGTTAATGTTGGAACCGTAGAAAAATGTGATAATAAGCAGGGGGGCTGACAGCAGCAGCGCCAGCAGGGAAAGCTTGGAATAATAGCGGTAGTTAATCTTGTGAGCAGCCCACATAAAGAACAGTCCTACAATGATCAGGAAAGAATGCTTGAACAGGAAGTACTCCGTATTCCCCTCCATTTTTTTGTAGGCAAGCGTCCCTGTCGCAGAATACACCACGGCTACGCTGATCAGTGAGAACACGATCACGATTCCCCACAGCACGGCGTCTCCATTCAGGTTTTTCTGTAACCACTCCTTTTTCATAAACCTTTGGCTTTGGTTATGCTTGTTTTCCCTTATTTCTTCAGTACTATCTTCTCTACAGCTTCCTTGAATCGCTGCCCGCGGTGCTCGTAATTCTTAAACAAATCGAAGCTCGCACAGGCCGGCGACAGCAACACCACATCTCCGGGCTCCGCCAGTGAGCGGCTCAGGCGCACAGCGTATTCAATGGAGGTCGTCTCTGCTATAATCGGTACTACCCTTCCAAAAGCCTGCTGCAGCTTTTTGTTGTCTTTGCCCAGGCACACCAGCACTTTCACTTTCTCACGTGCCAGCTCTACCAAGGTGCTGTAGTCGTTTCCCTTGTCCACGCCACCTGCAATCCATATAATAGGTTGTTTAATACCTTCCAGCGCATACCACACCGCCTCTACATTGGTGGCTTTGGAATCATTGATGTAGGTAACCTCTTTGGCTACTCCAACGGGCTGCAAACGGTGCGCTGCGTTCTGGAAACTCTCCAGTGCCTGCTCAATGGCTTCGTCTGAAACCTGCATCAATTTGGCCACTGCCACAGCAGCCATAGTGTTATATTGGTTGTGCTTGCCAATCAGGCTGGATTTAGAGGTGTTGATTTCCCCCTTATAAAACTCAAGCTCTACTTTTATATTTTGGCCTTCCTGGAATACTTTGCGACCTGCTGCTCCTTTTAGTGTGAAAGGCACTGCAGTTCCCGCGAACGTCTCTCCCCGGAAAGTTTTGGCAATGTTCTCGTCATCGGCATTGTACACAAAGAAATCATCACCGGTCATATTCTGCGCCACCCGGAGCTTGGAGGCAGCATACTTGTCCATGCTGTACTCATAGCGGTCCAGGTGATCCGGTGTAATGTTCGTGAGCACGGCAATGTGTGCTTTGAACTGGTACATGTTGTCGAGCTGAAAACTGCTCAACTCCACCACATAGCAATCGTACTTGTTCTCAATTACTTTTTCTGCCAGGCTTTCTCCTATGTTACCTGCCAGCGCCACGTTCAGTCCTGCGCTCTTAAGCAGGTGATAGGTCAGCAGCGTCGTTGTCGTTTTGCCGTTGGTTCCGGTGATGCAGATAAACTTTGCATCGGTGTACCTGCCGGCAAACTCGATCTCGGAAATTACCGGTATCTCTCTTTTGGTTGCTTCGTGTACAATTGCAGCTTTATCAGGAATGCCAGGACTTTTAATGATTTCATCAGCGTTTAATATTTGGTCAAAAGTATGTGTTCCTTCTTCAAATGGGATAGCAGCCTGCGCCAGCTTTTCCTTGTAGCTTTCCTTTATCTGCCCCATATCCGACACAAACACCTCCAGTCCCTTTGCCTTTGCCAGCAAAGCAGCCCCAACACCACTTTCTCCTGCTCCAAGTATTGCTACTTTCATAGTTTCGTTAATCGTTGTTCATTTTGCCTGGTTATCTCAACTTCAGCGTTGCCAAAGTCAAAATGGCCAGCATGATTCCCACAATCCAGAAACGGCCTACAATCTTAGACTCGTGGTAGCCTGATTTCTGGTAATGGTGGTGGAGCGGCGACATCTTAAAGATGCGGCGGCCCTCGCCGTACTTTTTGCGTGTGTACTTAAAGTAGCTCACCTGCAGCATCACCGACAGGTTCTCTACTAGGAAAATACCGCACAGAATAGGAATCAACAGTTCTTTCCGAACAATTAGCGCCAGCACCGCAATGATACCGCCGATGGCCAGACTACCTGTATCTCCCATGAACACTTGCGCTGGATAGGTGTTATACCATAAAAACCCCACGCAGGCTCCCACAAAAGCCAGACAGAAAATAGCCAACTCACCGGAATTCGGGATGTACATGATGTCTAGGTAATCAGCAAAAATAGTGTTACCAGAAACGTAGGTGAAAATCGCCAGCGTCATACCGATAATAGCCGATGTACCAGCTGCCAAACCGTCAATTCCATCCGTAATGTTAGCGCCATTAGATACTGCGGTGATAATCAGGATAACAAACGGGATGTACAGGTAACAGGACCAGTCCTGGAACAGCGGTCCGGCAAAAGCGAACAGGTTGCAGTAATCCAACTCGTTGTTTTTGCGGAACGGTATGGTCGTGATCATGGTATGCACGTCTGTGTACCTGCCGCTTGCATTCGCAGCTGAAATAGTACCGTCTGATAACAAGTACTGCCTTACGACCACGTCATCGTTGAAGTAAAGCGTCAGTCCCACGATCAAACCAAGGCCTATCTGCCCTAATATTTTAAAGCGCCCAGCCAGCCCTTCTTTGTTCTTTCTGAAAATCTTAATGTAGTCGTCAAGGAAACCAATTAAGCCAAGCCACACTGTAGAGACCAGCATGAGCTGCACGTATATATTATCGAGCCGCGCGAAGAGCAGTGTCGGCACCAGGATAGCCAGCAGAATAATCAACCCGCCCATGGTAGGTGTTCCCTTCTTTTCCATCTGCCCCTCCAGGCCCAGGTCGCGGATGCTCTCCCCCACCTGCTTGCGCTGGAGTACTTTTATCAGCTTACCGCCAAAAATCATGGCGATCAGCAATGAAACAAGTGTAGCCATACCCGCCCTGAATGAGATGTATTGGAATACACCTGCTCCGAAGAAATCGAATTCACGGTCAAGATATGTAAAGAGGTAGTATAGCATTTAATGTAATCTGTTCCTTTGGCTTTAATCTTTGTAATCAGCTGTTCCGGCTTATTTCCCTAATTGCTGAAACATATCGTGCAGCACCTGCTTGTCATCAAAATCGTACTTCACCCCTTTTACTTCCTGGTAAGTCTCATGACCTTTGCCTGCCACCAGGATAATATCGTTTGGCTCGGCCAGCATAATGGCTGTTTTAATGGCTTCTCTTCTGTCCAGCACCGACAGCGTTTTTTTATAGTCAAGCGGCTTTACCCCCTTCTGCATATCCTCCAGTATGGCCTGCGGCTCCTCAAAGCGTGGGTTGTCGGAGGTCAGAATCACTTTGTCGCTGAAACGGCAGGCAATGTCTGCCATCACAGGCCGCTTGGCAGCATCGCGGTTTCCACCACAACCCACCAGCGTAATCACTTTCTGGTTCGGGTTCCGAATCTGCTGAATCGTGTTCAGCACGTTCTCCAGCGCATCCGGCGTGTGGGCATAATCCACGATGCCTGTTATCTGTGCATCAGACACCACATAATCGAAGCGGCCAACCGCTGAACTCAGGCTTGACAGCACGGTCAGCGTCTCCATTTTATCTTCCTCCATCAGCACAGCCACACCATAGGCCCCAAGCAGGTTGTAGGCATTGAAGGCCCCAATCAACTTGCACCAGATTTCGTGTCCGTCCACCTCAAGGTGCAGCCCCTGTATAGTATTGTCGATGATGCGGGCTTTGAAATCCACTGCTTTGCGCAGCGCAAAATAATACACATTAGCCTGCGTATTCTGCACCATCACCGGCCCCCGCTTATCATCGGCATTGATAAGCGCAAAAGCACCTTTCGGCAGCATGTCAAAGAAGGATTTTTTTGCTTTTATATACTCATCAAAAGTACCGTGGTAGTCGAGGTGGTCGTGGGTGATGTTCGTGAAAACACCACCTGCAAACGTAAGCCCCGCCACGCGCTGCTGCACCATGGCGTGTGAACTCACCTCCATAAAGCAATGCGTACAGCCTGCCTTCACCATCTGCGCCAGCAACTCATTCAGCTTTACAGCATCCGGAGTGGTATGCGTAGCCGGAATGACTTCCTCATCAATCTGGTTCTGCACTGTGGAGAGCAGCCCCACATGGTAACCTAACTCCCGGAACAGTTTGTGCAGCAGCGTAACGGAGGTTGTTTTGCCGTTTGTACCTGTTACGCCCACCAATTGCAGCTTTTTAGAAGGATTACCATAGAAAGCGGAGGCCATCTGCCCCAGTGCCTTTTTCGAGTCCTGCACCACCACGTAGGCCATCCCTGGCTGTGGCTGCGCGGGCAGTGCCTCGCAAACAATGGCGGCCGCGTTGGCTTCTTCTGCCTTCGGAATAAAGTCATGCCCGTCTGTCTGCACACCGCGCACTGCCACAAATACCACCTGCTCCCGCACCTGGCGTGAGTCAAACGTGATACCAGCCACCGGCACATCCAGCGAACCTTTTGTGTCCAGCACTTTCACCTCTTTCAGTATGGTTTGCAGTAACTGCATTAGCTAAGCGTAATCGTTATCGTTTTGTCTTTATCTATTTCTGTGCCGGGAGCCATAGACTGTCTTTGCACCCGCTTCCCTGCGCCTTCCACTTTCACCTCGAGGTGCTGGTTACCCAGTATGAACAATGCGTCGCGCAGCGTCATACCTGTTACATCAGGCACCTGCCCCTGCAGCACTGGGTTTGCCTTTAAGTTGAGCGAACGACGCTGTGGCTCCACTTTTACCCATTCCTCATCCAGACCAGCCGTCGCGTGGCTGCTGATGCCAAGTTTGTTCAGGACAACTGAGAGGTCATCAAAACTGCCGGCAGGCACCAGCGGAAGGCTTTCTTTGTTTGGTATCACACGGGCATGCATTGGTTTGTGCATGGCCAGGTCGCGGGCATAGGCTTTATCAGCCAGTTCCTTGAACACAGGCGCTGCCACATCGCCACCGTATACATTCACGCCTCTCGGGCTGTCGATGATCACAATGCAGGAGTATTTCGGATTGTCGGCAGGGAAGTAACCGGCAAAGGAAGTGGAGTATTCGCGCACGTAGCGTCCGTTCTTTACTTTGCGCGCCGTACCTGTTTTACCCGCTACCTTATAATCTGCGCTCCGGATGTTGGTGGCAGTACCGTGCTCCACTACTCCCTCCAGCATCGCCTTTAATTTCTTCAGTGTCTCATCCGAGCAGATTTTCTCGTTCAGCACCCGTGTATTGAAGGATTGAATCACGTTGTCTGCCTTGCGGATTTCCTTCACTATGATAGGCTGGATCTTCACCCCATTGTTGGCCACCGCATTATAAAGCGCCAGCGTCTGCAGCGGAGACAGCTTTAACTCATAGCCGATAGCCATAGAGGTAAGCGTGGTGCCGTACCAGTTCTTATCCTGTGGGTTCTTCATATAAGGACGTGCTTCGCCGTCCATCTGGAAACCAAGCGTGCTGCTCAGACCGAATTTATGGAGGTAATCCACATACGCCCTGTTATCCTTACCGAAGTGCTCCATCATCAGCTTTGCTACGCCAATGTTGGAAGATTTCTCAAACACCTGCTGCACTGTTATTTTACCGTAACCGTTGATCTTGGCATCGGTCATGACGGTATTTTTGATGCGGAAGCGGCCATCCCCCGTGTCAATGGTATCGGCTAGGTTTACGTGTGGGGCATACTCAAAGAGCGCCATCATTGAGGCCAGTTTAAATGTGGATCCCGGCTCTGTACGTCCCTGGTTACCAACAGCATAGTTATAGTCTTCGATGTAGCCGCCGGTTGTTTTGCCCAGGTTTGCTATCGCCTTTATCTCCCCTGTCTTCACCTCCATCATGATCACACAGCCATACTCTGCATTGGTTCGCTCCAGGGCTTTGTAAAGTGCATTCTCAGCTACGTCCTGCAGGTTGATGTCGATGGTGGTTTTGATATCATAGCCATGCTGAGGCTTTACGTCGGTACCGTCGTAAATCGGTTTGCTGCCTCCGGCTATACGCTCGAAAAGCGCCTCCCCGTCTGTACCTGATAGGTTGCTGTTAAAGCTGTACTCCAAACCAGCCCCGTATTTGTCTTCGTTGATAAACCCGATGGTTCTATCAGCCAGCAGGCCGAAAGGCTTAAAGCGCTTCTCTACTTTCTCGAATATCACGCCGCCTCTGCCTTTCCCTTCCCGGAAGACAGGCCAGCGCGCCATCATTTTTTTCTCCTGATAGTTGATCTGGCGGCTGTTCAGGCGGATATAACGGCGGCCTGCGTGGCGCGCATTCTTCATTTTCCGGCGGTAATGGTCAGCAGATTTATCGCCGTAGAACCTGGAGAGCAGCAAAGCCACAGAGTCAATTCCGCTGTTAAAAACTTCTGCTTTCGCCACTGTCGGGTCGAAAGCGACGCGGTAAAATGGAAGCGAGGTAGCCAGGATGCTGCCATTGTCGGAGAAGATGTTTCCGCGCGTTGCCGCAACAGGCTTGTAATAGATGCGGCGCTCTTTGGAGATACTCTTCCACTTCTGGCCATCCATAAACTGTATCTGCACGATTTTGTAAACAATCGCACACGCGAAAAGGCAGATAGCCAGAAAAGCTACCCGCACCCTCACCAGTATGGATTTTTTAATATTCATCTTCAGGCACTATTACTTGATAAGGTGGAGAGGAACTTTCTATCAGGCCAAGGGGCGCTACGTTGCGTGCCACCTCCGATTGCTTGCTGGCCTCCATATACTCAGACTTGAGCGTGGTGAAATCTGCACGGAGATCTTCTGTCTCTATTTTGACTTTATCGATCTTGCGGATGGTTTTCTCGGCGAAGTGGGTGTTGCCGATATAGAAAAGGGTAATGCCCGTCAGGAACAGGACGTGCGGCATAAACTTAAGCGGCACACCATGCTCAAACAAGGCATCTACGTTGGCATACTTATCAAGCAGTGCAAATAAGCTGAAACCTCTGCCCTTTTTAGGCTTCGGTGCTTCAGGCTCTGGCTTCACACGCACCAGGTTGCCCTTGGTTGTTGCGTCTGCTCTCTTTGTTAGTACATTTGAAGCCATAATAATTTGTTTCCTTTAGCTAATTCTCTGCATTACTTCTGTCCGCTGTCCTCTCTCTTCTCTGCCACCCTTAGCTTGGCGCTCCTGGAGCGGCTGTTCTCCAGCAACTCCTGCTCCGTTGGCGTTACCGGCTTCCGGTACACCGCCTCCAGCGGCTTTATCTCATTTCCGAACAGGTCTTTCTCTACCTCTCCAAAAAACTTTCCCTTTGCAATGTAGTTCTTCACCAGCCTGTCTTCGAGGGAGTGGTATGAAATCACCACCAACCGTCCCCCCGGCTTCAGAAGCTCTGTTGCCTGCTCCAGCATTTCCTCCAGCGCCTTCATCTCGTCGTTCACCTCGATGCGGAGCGCCTGGAATACCTGCGCCAGGTACTTGTTTTCTTTCCCTTTCGGGGTACAGGACCTGATGGCCTCTTTAAAGTCGTTTATCGTTTGCAGGGGCACCCGGTTCCGCTTTTCCGCCACCGTGCGGGCCAGCGTCTTCGCGTTTTTCACCTCTCCATAAATTCCGAAGATGCGATGCAGCTGCTCTTCCGAATATGTTTCCAGCACCTCCTGCGCCGTAGCACCTGCCTCTGCGTTCATCCGCATGTCCAGCGGACCATCGAAGCGGGTAGAGAAGCCGCGCTCCGGCACATTGAACTGGTGCGATGAAACGCCCAGATCGGCCAGTATACCGTCTACTTCCTTTACCCGGTAAAGCCGCAGGTACTTTTTCAAATCCCGGAAATTGGCGCGCACAAACTGAAAAGTAGCGCTGTCCAGTTTCTTCGACTGCTCCTCTGCGTCCCGGTCCTGGTCAAACCCGTAGAGCTTACCGGCTGTAAGCTTGCTTGCGATAAGGGAGGAATGCCCACCCCCACCAAAGGTCACGTCTACGTAAATGCCTTCCGGCTTAATCGCGAGGGCCTCTACAGACTCCTCTAACATGACAGGGCGGTGGTACTCCATTAATTAAATCAGCGGCTCCTCAGCCGGTTTATCACCCAAAAACTTCTGGGCAAGCTGTGAGAAATTCTGTTGATCCTTAATCAGGAAGTCCTCATATTGGTCCGGGTTCCATATTTCCACACGGTTTCCAAGCCCCACTACAATCGCCTCCTTGTCAAGCGCCGCAAAACGCGCCATCGTCTTTGGCACAATAAAGCGGCCTGTGCCATCCAGTTCTATCTCGGTGTTGCCCCGGAAGAAGTTCCGCTGAAAATGGCGGTACTCCTCGTTGAACTCGTTGAGCCCGGCTACCTTATCGTAAATCACCTTCCACTCCGCCTTCGGATACAGCACCAGGCATGGCTCGAACCCTCTCATAAGCACAACATGGTTGCCTGACTCCTCCGGCAGGTTGGCTTTTATCTTTGCAGGTAAAACCAATCTCCCCTTGGGGTCAATCTTGCACTCATATTCGCCAGAGAGAAAGTTCATAGGCACCGAGGTCTTGACTGTATAGATTTAGGACTATACAAATGTAGCGATTCAGTAAAACTCCACAACCACAATCTACCACTTTTTACCACTTTGTGGATAAATTATGGTTATCCACCCCACTTATCCACATTATCCACATTTTGTCGTCTATATTTTGGGTATAAGTTTATTTGCACCATTTGCTGGTATTGATTATAATACGAGACATCAAAACATAACGCCTTGTTTTACAGCTAAATGACCAAAACATAGAAAACAACTAATTTTACCTGTTCTGGTCCTGCAGCAAAAGTGGGGGAAAGAGGCAAATTTGGGACAAAGTGGGAAAAATGTGTATCTTTGTGATGTGAAAACCACCCTTCGCCATACCCTTTCATTGCTGCTTGCCCTCTGCGTTTTGCTGGGGTCTGCAGGCATTGCATTGAGCGAGCAACTCTGCCTTATGACGGGGCTAGAAAAGGTGGTAATGCTGGCTCAAAATGGCGGCTGCTGCGAGAGCGGAGAGGCTGCCAGTGAGGAAGATAGCTGCTGCACAGAAAAGGTGACTTTTGCTAAACTGGAGACGGTTTCAGCGCAGAAAGCACTGGCTGTTACGCTGCCTGTTCTCTTTTATTCAGAGGTAAAACAGGTATTCTTTCAGTGTTTCAGCACCCTGGCAACAGACCAGCGCCTCCTCACCTACTCCGATTCTTCCCCTCCACTTTATGGGTGCAGACTCCTGCACCGCCTGCAGGTGCTGCAAATTTGATTTTCGGTTGATAATTGCTGAAGTGGGACCTTTTCCCACATTAGTCGTGATTTAACGCCCGAAGTTCAAAAACTCAAAACATGTTACAGAATAGACTGAGCAATACGCGCTCTTACGTCGCAGCTATAGCTGCATTGCTTACCTTTCCCTTGTCTGCCGGTGCCCAGGAACTAAGGGGCAAAGTGGTAGACAGTGCCCATGCAAACCATCCGATTATAGGAGCAAATGTGGTATGGAAAGGCACCAGCATTGGCACGGCCACCGATGCCACCGGTGGTTTTATACTTCAGAAACAGGATGCCATAAACCCTGAGATTATTATAACCTATATTGGTTATGAGCCTGACACCATTCAGGTAGCCGGGAAAGATTTTGTCACCGTTCCTCTGGCAGCTTCCGGTACGCTGAAAGAAGTGGTGGTAGAAGGCCAGCAGGCCCGCTACTCTTCCCTCACTCCCACTAACTCCCAGATTATCACGTCACGTGACCTGGAGAAGTCTGCCTGCTGCAACCTAGCAGAGAGCTTTGAGACCAATGCATCTGTGGAAGTGTCGACCACGGATGCGGTGTCCGGGGCAAAGCAGATCCAGATGCTGGGCCTGGACGGTTCCTATACGTTGCTGACAACCGACAACATCCCCGCCTTGCGGGGACTTGCTACGCCTTACCGGCTTAACTACCTCTCCGGCACTTATATCCAGTCTATTGACATCATCAAAGGCACCGGTTCTGTGCTGAACGGCTATGAGTCTGTTTCCGGGCAGGTGAACGTGATGCTGAAAGATCCGGCAAAGGCCGAGCGGCTTTTCGTAAACGTGTATGGCAACAGCCTCGCCCGCTTCGATGCCAATGTGAATGTAGCCACTGAAGTAGGCGATAAGTGGAGTACCATCCTGATGCTGCACACTGACCACCTTGGTAACCGCGTAGACCGTAACAAGGACGGCTTTATGGACCTATCGCTGGGCACACAATATAACCTGTACAACAAGTGGAAGTATGAGCATAAGGATGTTGTATCAGAGTTTGGCGTGGGTGCTCTGCGCGAGACCAGGATAGGCGGGCAGATGGATTACGATGAGGATACGCCACAGGAGCAGCAGCCTTACTATGGTACCGAATCTGAAACCGATAGGCTTACCGCCTACAACAAGTCTTCCTATACTTTTCCGGGAAAGCCTTACCAGAGCATCGGCGCTATCACGTCGCTTACGCATCACAAATTCGAAGCACAGTATGGCTTGCGCAACTACGACGGGGAGCAGAACAGCGGCTCTGCCAGATTAATATTTCAGTCCATTATCGGCCACACCGGCCACACGTATAAAGCCGGCCTCAGCTACAACTACGACAGCTACACCGAGACCTTAACCGACAGCACCTTTGGGCGGGCAGAGCGCGTGCCAGGGGCGTTCCTGGAGTATGTGTACAACAACTCCAATAACCTGACGGTGGTAGTGGGCTCCCGTGTCGACTTTCATAACCTCTACGGCACCATCTTCACACCCCGGCTGAATGCTAAATTTGATGCTACCAAAAACACCATTTTCCGGCTGGCGGCTGGCAAAGGGTTCAGAGTAGCCAATCCTGTGGCAGAGAACACGGCTGCACTTGTCAGTTCAAGAGCGTTTAGTTTCAGGGAAGCACTACAGCCTGAGGAAGCCTGGAACATTGGTGGTTCGTTTACCCACTACTTTGAGTTAGGCGGAAGACCGGGTACTTTTGTGACAGACTACTACTACACAACTTTTACCAACCAGGTGGTAGCTGATATGTACACAGATCCCCGCCGCGTGATGTTCTACAACCTGGCTGGACGCTCATTTTCTAAAAGCTTTCAGGCAGAGCTGCAGTACGAGGTTTTGAAAGGCTTTGACGTAAAAGCTGCCTACAAATTCTTTGATGTGAAAACGACCTACAACGGTCAACTGGTGCTAAAGCCTATGATTCCGGAGCACCGTTTCTTCGTGAACCTGGGCTTTGCAACGCCTTTCGATAAATGGCGCGCCGACCTGACGACGCAGTACTTTGGGTTAATGCCATTAGCCTCTATTGAAGGCAACAGCAATGCAGCGAATATGCGGGAATCAAACAGGTTTTTTACCACCAACGCGCAGGTAACAAGGGCCTTTAAGCGCTGGGAAGTTTATGTTGGTGGAGAAAACTTATTAAATTATCGACAGCCTAACCCGATAGTTGGTGCCAGCGACCCGTTTGGCTCAACTTTTGATGCCAGTATGGTATGGGGGCCTATCACAGGACGCGTTATTTATGCCGGCCTGCGCTTTAAGCTCGACTAGTTAAGAATATAAATTTAACAGAACTTTAAATCCATTATAACCTCAAATCAAAATGACAAAGGTAAAAATGTTGCTCTTATCCATGCTCATAGCTCTCCTGAGTATGAGTGCGAATGCACAGACACAGCCTAAGAACCAGGAAACAGTAGCCATCAAGACTTCTGCTGTGTGCGACATGTGTAAGAAAACCCTTGAAAAGGCAATGGCTTATGAGAAAGGCGTAAAGTCATCGTCTCTGGATGTTGACTCGAAAGTGCTGACAGTTGTATTCGATAGCCGCAAAACAAACCTGGACAATGTGCGCAAAGCCGTGACAGAGACGGGCTACGATGCCGATGACAAGCCTGCGCAGGAGCGTGCTTACAACAGATTAGATGACTGCTGCAAAAAAGGAGCACATTAATTGCAACATACATCATACAGAAAAGGGGCCGCTTTCGCGGCCCCTTTTCTGTTGTCAAGACAACAGGATGACTAAAAGGTAAATCCTACATGCAAGCCAATCGCAAGCACAGGCGAGCCTTTGGTATAATACATGTACTCCAGCCTTCCGCCTGCCACACCGTTTCGGAATATACCGAAGTCGTTTTCTATAAAGCCTGTAACTCCGACATCAGCCGTCCTGATATGGACAACGGAGCCATCCACTGTACCGCCCAGATCTTCCGGATCAGTGTTTATTTCTGAGCGATGCCGGCCTGTCATTCCCGCTCCTACCCTGAAAACAAGCGTTGCGTTCTGCAGCACATCGTAATTCAGGTCAAACCCACCCATGTAGTAGGTGCTTTTGATGGTATAAATTCTACTGCTTTCGTCGTAACGTGACCCTGAGAGCATGCCCACGTTCACACCTAAACCAAAACGCTCTCCCAGGTAGTGGTGTAGCCGGTTGTTAAACATAAGGCCCTGACTGTCGAAATCAGAAAGCCACACATAGCTGATGCTTGCCCTGAGAGAACCCGGGTCTTTGTTTGCAAAGACGCCCTGCGCATAAACTGTTTGATAAGAGAGGCCAAAAAGCAGGAATGCCAGTAACAGAGCAGCTTTCAATATATTTTTTATCATGACCGAAGAGGTATAGTTTAGGTGATGCCACACGTGGTAAAGTCAAGTCCCATACGTCTCTTTGGCAATGGCTGTTGCAAGCTGAGCTGAATTATATTTTCCGCCTGAAACTTGTGGCTGAGTTCAGCCTTTGGCTTTGTATAGCTGCCACCAGGGCAGGTACGGCTTATCATGGTGCTCATAATGATAGCCAAAGAAGTAGCAGCTGACAAAAGCCCACAGATGGTTTTTAGCCTGTGTTCGGGACTTGTGCGGATTCTCTTCAGGGTGCTCTCCGCGGTGAGGCAAATAAGTGCCAAAATAAAAGAGCTGAAAAGTTGCCAAAATTGCCGGCAGCATCCAGAAGAGGATGACGTTCTCCAACGGGAAGAAAACTTTCAGCACATTAAAGGTGATGGCCATCAGCAGGATCTGCCACCAAGTAATGTACTGTTTCAGAAAGTTGAGATACCAGGGCCAGAAAGAACCAGTGTGGTAGTCCGGGTCGTGCTCTGTGGCCACATGGCGGTGGTGCTGGTGGTGACGGGGCAAAAGGCGCGGGTACCAGTTGTAGGCAAAGAGAAACGCTGTAACAGTGCCTATTGCCCTGTTTAGCTTCGGGTGCCCGGGAGCCACCACCCCATGCATAGAATCGTGGGCAGTAATAAAAAGGCCGGTGTACAGGTGCGTCTGCAGCAGGATGAAAACGTAAGTAAGCGGCGACAGGAAGTTAACAGGCCATTGCAGCAGGTATGCCAGCAGCCCGGTCCAGAGCGTTACTACTGCTGCTGCTATCGCCACACCTCTGTAATCCTTTCGCCTGTTTTTTGCCATTCAATAATTGTTTCTAATTACCTGCCATCTCCTGAAGTACACCTTTACTCTTTCTCCAAACCAGGAGGACAGACAACAAGTTTAAAATTTATAATCCTGAAGAGCATCCCGCACTGTTTCCATCAGCCACATAGGGGTGGAAGTGGCACCACAGATACCCACTGTGTCGCCTAGCTGGAACCACTCCGGTTTCAGTTCTTCAACTTTGGAAATAAAATAAGTATGCGGGTTAGTGTCTTTGCAGACCTGGTACAAGACCTTGCCGTTAGATGACTTTGTGCCGGACACGAAAATAATTTTATCGAACTTGGCTGCAAACCTGCGCAGGTCTTTATCACGGTTGGACACTTGGCGGCAGATAGTGTCGTTGGCATTTACTTCATAGCCACGCTCCTCCAGTTCTCCTTTTATCTTGTAGAAGCTGTCGGTGCTCTTAGTTGTCTGGCTATAGAGGGTAATGTTAGAGGGTAGTTCGTGCTTCAGCAACTCCTCCATGTTCTCAAAAACCACTGCCTCGTTGCTTGTCTGGCCTAACAGGCCCAATACCTCGGCGTGGCCGTGCTTGCCGTAAATAAAAATCTTATCTTTTTTATCGAAAGAGGTTTTAATGCGGTTCTGCAGTTTTAGCACTACCGGGCAAGAAGCATCAATCAGGGTGAGGTTGTTCTGCAGTGCCAGTTGGTATGTTTCCGGCGGTTCGCCATGCGCCCGAATCAGCACTGCCTCATTGTGCAGTTCCGCCATTTGCTCGTGGTTGATAATGCGCAGGCCCCGCTTCTGCAGGCGCTCTACCTCCTCATCGTTGTGCACAATATCTCCTAAGCAGAAGAGATACCCCTGCTCATCCAGAATATCTTCTGCCATCTGGATGGCATACACCACCCCAAAGCAGAATCCGGAATTAGAGTCGATTGTAACACGAAGGCTTTGCATATACCTAATTATACAGCTAAAGGCGCATAATGTTTAACCGTTTTGCGCTGCCGTAAACTTTCATAAACAGAGATAGTTAGCAGCAGCATGAGCATCGAGTACATGGTATCTTCCACGGGTATGGAAATTATCCGCAGGCCAAGGTTGTATTCATTGTTGTACCAGACAATAGGCAGGTACGTCAGTACGCCATTCACCAGCAGGAACGGCACCAGGTGCACAAGGTAAGCCAGGTAAAACCGGCCCAGGTAACGCGTTCCGAAGTAGCGCAGGTGTACCAGGTGCAGTACTACCAGCGCTGTGAAAGTAATAGAGGTATACAGCTCAGAAATATGAAAGACCGCGATAAGCGGCAGCACCAGCATCAGCCCCAATGCAATCGGCCTGGCATAGGGCTGCAGCAGGTCCTTCTGAATATAGGCATTCAGCACATCATAGATAAACACGCAGGCATATGGCACTGTGATAAAGAAAAGCACCTCCTCCAGTGGCAGGTTGAACAGGTAGATTCCCGTCAGATACTCCTCGTTAAATCCCCATACCCCTATATCAGTAAACCAGGCATCCCAGGCCATGAACACGATGGCATTTACAAGTATGGCCGGAAACAATGCCGGCCAGTTCTTATAAAACGCTACTTTCTTATCAAAAGACAGCAGCAGCGGGAAGAGTATGGTAAAAATATTGAGGTATAAGTAGATGTACATTTAGATGTTGATGTTGCGCAATACTTTCTTCTCGGCCTCCGTACAGTGGTCCTTTGTCAACATAAAGTCGCGTATGGTGCGTGCCAGCGGCTTCGACATACCGGAGTCAGGATAGGCCTTCAGGCTTTGTATGATCATTTCCTTGTCCTCCTCTACCTGCCCACTCAGGTTCAGGTAACGCGGAACGTAATGCTGCAGGGTAAAGCGCAGGAAACGTATCTCCGCATTGTCTTTATCCATTGCCACAGCGTCTTCAAAAATGGCGTTTGCGGTTTTCACCTGCTTCAGCTTACTGTAAGGGTTCCAAACATATTTGGCCATTACTGCCTCTGATGCTGCTTTATAAGCCAATAACAGGGGATCATTGTCGTTATAAGCACTCATTTTCTTATGAAACTGTAGCGCCACAGCTTCCTCTTTACTTGCCTGCAGGTACTGCAGGCGCAACTGTGATACATTGTAGCGGGTGCTATCGGCCCATACACTGCTGTGCAGTAGCACGAGCAGGAACAGGAAAGGGAGATTTTTTAACATGTATTAGAATACGTTTAGTCGGTACTTGAGATACGAGCCGAGCAGTAGTGCCAGCTTTGTATTGTCAGGTACTCTTACGCGCTCTTTCAGTATATGGGTTGCCGGAAGATTCTGTATCTTCCGGAAGAGCTTGAGGTAATATACATAGGCTAAATAAACGCCCATCCGCGCTGAACGTGGCAAAGCCATGATACCAGCGTATGCATCCTCAAAATCTCTCAGGATATCATTTTCGATCTCAACCTTACAGTCGTTGCTAAAGTTCATATATTCCACTTTCGGGAAATATACCCGGCCACGATCGTTGTAATCGCTCTTCATATCGCGGAGGAAGTTCACCTTCTGAAAGGCTGATCCCAGACTGGCAGCAGGCTTTTTCAGGCGCTCAAACATTTCCCTGTCCCCCTCACAGAACACCTTCAGGCACATCAGCCCCACCACCTCAGCCGAGCCATAAATATATTCTTTATAAAGCGAACGATCATACACATGGTCGTCCAGGTCCATCTCCATACTTTTCAGAAATGCCTCTATATACTCCTTATCAATATCATATTCTTTCACCACACACTGGAAAGCATGCAGCACCGGGTTCAGGCTAATGCCACTGTCAATTGCCTCGTACGTCTGCTTTTTAAAATCCGCCAGGAGATGTCGCTTATCAAAGTCATGAAAAGTATCCACTATCTCATCGGCCATCCGGACAAATCCATAGATCCCGTAGATGGGCATGTGAAACTTTTTATGCAACGTTTTAATACCCAATGTAAATGAGGTACTGTAAAATTCGGTGATGATCTTGCTGCACTTTAAGCAACATTCCTTAAATAGCTCCATGCACTAGTTGGTTTAGGGTACTCTATACTTTTACGGCTACGGGCGCTACATAGTCTTTCGCGACCTCCTTCGCCACCACCTGCCCTGAAATCAGGGACGGCGGCACCCCCGGACCGGGAACAGTTAACTGCCCTGTATAAAACAGGTTCTTTACTTTTTTGCTCTTCAGGCTTGGCTTCAGCAGCGCTGTCTGCATCAGGGTGTTGGCCAGCCCGTAGGCATTGCCTTTGAAAGCATTGTAGTCGTCTATAAAATCTTTGTGGGCGTAGCTGCGCTTGTATATAACAGAACCGCGGATGTCCTGTTTTGTTAATTTTTCCAGCCTGTCCATGACGAGGTGGTAGTATTTCTCCCTTATTTCCTCAGTATCCTGCAGGTCTGGCGCCACTGGTATCAGCACAAACAGGTTCTCGCAGCCTTCAGGCGCTACAGAGAGATCTGTAACAGAAGGAGCAGACACATAGAAAAGCGGCTTGTTTGGCCACTTGGGGTCTGTATATATTTCATGGGCATGCGGCCCGAAATCTTCATCAAAAAATAAATTGTGGTGCTGCAGGTTTTGCAGGCGCTTATTTACTCCGAGGTAAAACAGCAGCGACGAGGGCGCCATGACGCGCTTCTCCCAGTAATCATCAGAGTAGCTCTGGTAGGTCTTTGGCAACAGTTCTTTCTCTACATGGTGGTAATCAGCACTGGCTACCACCACATCCACCTCAAAAATATCAGTAGCTGTTAATACTTGCTTCGCGATGCCGTCCTGCACTTCGATGCGCTGCACATCCTGATCATACATAAACTTTACACCTTTCTCCTCAGCAAGCTTCACCATGCCCTCCACAATTTTGTGCATCCCACCCATCGGGTACCAGGTGCCCAAGCTAATATCAGCATAGTTCATCAGGCTGTAAAGCGCCGGTGTGTTTTGAGGCAAGGCTCCCAGGAAAAGTATCGGAAACTCCATCAGCTTGATAATTTTGTCATGGCTGAAGAAGCGGCGGATGTGTTTGTGAATAGACTGGAAAACATCCATGCGGAGCACATCCAGTAAAAGGCGGGGGCTCATGAACTCTGTAATAGACCTGCCAGGCTTGTAAACGAGCTGGTTAATGCCTACCTCGTACTTGTAAGCCGCCTGCTCCAGAAATTTGTCTAAGGCCACGGCACTGCCTTTTTCCAGGCTCTCAAACAGGGAGCGCAGCTTATCCATAGACGCCGGAATGTCCATGAAATCGTCTTCACCGAAAATAACGGTGTAAGACGGGTCCAGGCGTTTCAGGTCGTAATAGTCGGAGGTGCTTTTGCCGAAGCGGCCGAAATAAGAATCAAATACATCGGGCATCCAGTACCAACTGGGCCCCATGTCGTAGGTAAAACCCTCAGCAGAAAAGCTTCTGGCACGCCCCCCAGGGCTGCTGTTCTTCTCCAGTACCGTCACGTCATAGCCCTGATCAGCAAGGCAAGTTGCTGCCGACAGACCTGAGAAACCAGATCCAATCACGATTATCTTTTGTTGGGCCATGCAGGCAGCTACAGGTTTAAAATTGCCGTCTAGTTATCGAGATTATACACCTTAAGCGCATGCTTCAGCTCTTTGCGGGCAATGTGGATGCGGTTTTTCACGGTACCAATCGGGATATTCAGTTTCTCGGCTATCTCCAGATACTTAAAGCCTATGTAATACATCATAAAAGGCGTCCTGTGCTCTTCGCTCAGGTTGGCAATGGCTTTGTTTATATCATTCATGACGAAAGTTGCCATGCCTTTGTTTTGCGTGATGTAGCTTTCATCGGTGTTCAGGTACTGGAGGTACTCGTTGCTGTCGATGTTGCTGCTGCGCTTCGTGATTTTATTGTAGTTGTTGATAAACGTGTTACGCATGATGGTGTACAACCATGCCTTTAGGTTTGTACCGGACTTAAACTTATCACGGTTGGTAAGCGCTTTGAGCATTGTTTCCTGCACTAGGTCTTTGGCATCATCCGCATCCCTGGTTAGGTTCATTGCTACTGGCCGAAGCGACAGCGCTACATTTTGTACGAGGTTGTTGAATTCTATAGCAGTCATTTGTTTATACTTTTATGTGTAAAGCATAAACAAATATACGCAAATGCTTTAACTTCATCTAATTTTGTTGAGTGTATTTTCGATAAAACTTAAACAAAATAGACAAACACCTTATCCTAACCCGTGTATGTACTTATTTGTTAGGTAAAAAGCATGCACTAACAAAAAAAGCTCCTGACCCTGCCATACAAACGACAGGGACAGGAGCCCGGATTTCCAGGAAATTAAAATTTCTACTTTAATTTATCCAGCAGGTCCTGCATAGAGGAAAGGCGCTTGACATTTTCAGGGAAAACAAGAGAATCCTGTTGTGACTGATAGCCACACACATAGATTGTGCTTTCCGGGAAACGCTGGGAAAGATTGTTCAGATAAGACTGTACCTGGTCGCGTTCGGGCTGGCAGGTTAACACCGTACAGATGTACTCTGCCTGAAACTGCTCGTACGTCAGCTCCAGATCTTTGAACGGCAGGTTCTGCCCCAGGTATACCACATGCTGGTTATTCGCTCTCAGAATATAATTCATGTAGAGCAGCACCAACTCATGCAATTCACCTTCTGGCAGATACAATAAATATGTCGGGGATTCTTCTTTTCTGCGTAGTACCTGCCCATCTATGGCTACAATCAGTTTTTGCCTGATCAGGTTGCTTACAAAGTGCTCATGGGCTGGTGTAATATTATCTGTCTGCCACAGGATGCCGATCTTGTGCAGAAAGGGGTATACCACCTGCTCCATTGTCTGATGCAGCCCCAGTTGCAGGGTAGCCGTGGATAGTTGTTTCTCAAACTTCGCCTCGTCCATGTCGACCATGGCGGAGACAAGTATGCTAATATGGTGGGAAGACTCGCAGGGGGCATCACACAACTGCGACACCTTGTTTAATATTTGCTGAGGCTCCATCTGCGCTATCTTAGATATTTTAAAGCCCCGCTCATTCAGTACGGATATGTTCAGCAGCGATTTTAGGTCAGCATCGTCATAGTAACGGATGTTGGTGTCAGTGCGCTTAGGGTTTAGGATATTATAGCGTTGCTCCCATATTCGGATAGTATGCGCTTTAATTCCTGAGAGATGTTCAAGTTCTTTGATTGTGTACTGAGCCACGCTTTTCCTTGTTTTTAACTATTTCGTATGCTGTCTTGTAATACTGGGGTGCCACCCAAAGCATACCGAAAGACTCTGAGCCATCCTTTCTTTTTGTTTTATGATGCACCTTGTGCGCCATGTTTAAAGCTTTAAGGTAAACGTTAGACGAATTCCCAAAAACTTTGATGCGCCGGTGAATAAATACATCATGAATAAGAAAGTATGCCACGCCATAAAGGGTAACTCCTGCGCCAATCCAAAACCTGTAGTCGATAGGGTCGCTGCCAAAAATAAAGAACAGCATTGCTAACGTGCCATAATAGGCAAAAAACAGGTCATTTAGCTCGAAAGCATGATTATGACGTGTGTGGTGTGACTTGTGCAGGAACCATAAAAACCCGTGCAGCACATACTTGTGCATCACCCAGGCCACACCCTCCATCGCCACAAAAGTTATCAGCATGATACAGATACCTGTCAGCATACCCAAAGAACAGCAAGTTTAACGAATAGTTTTAAAAATTAAACAGAGGTTTACCAGTTTATTGGCTCCTTGTTAAGAAAAGCAGCAATACCGCGCTGGCAATCTTCGCTACCACGAGCCACGGCATTCATTTCAGCGGCATATTGCAGGCCTTCTTCCAAGCCCATTGCCTGCACGCGGGCAATCATTTCTTTGGTAACTTCCATCGACTGACGTGAATTCTCATTGCAGAGTTTTTGGGCGAAGGCAAATACCTGCTCTTCCAGTTCGGCGGCAGGCACTACATAATTTACCAGCCCGTAACGCTCTGCCTCTTCAGCTGAAATGAGGTCGCCGGTCAGCAGCATTTGCTTGGCTCTGGCCTCCCCTATCTTGCGCAGCAGGAAAACCTTTACAATGGCCGGAATAAAGCCAATTTTCACCTCAGTGTAGCCGAACTTTGCTTCAGGCACAGTAAACGAGAAATCACAGATAGCGGCCAGGCCACAGCCTCCTGCTATAGCATGCCCGTGTACTTGTGCTACAACTACTTTCTTCAACGTATAAATCTGGCGAAACAACTCCATCAGGTGTGTGGAATCAACCAGGTTCTCGTGGTAATTATTGCGCTGCAGGCGTTGCAGATACTCCAGGTCAGCACCGGCACAGAACACTTTCCCCTCCGCGCGCAGCACCACTACCTTACAGGTCTCGTCATCTTCTGCCATGGCAAAAGCACGCTTCAGTTCCAGCACCACCTCATAATTAAGGGCATTGCGTTTCTCGGCACGGGCAAGGGTGATATATCCTACGCGTTCTTTAACTTCGTAATGGACAAACTCCATCGTCCGCGTATCCAATGTATTTATCTGGTCATTCATGATTTCGTTCTCATTATCAAGTATAGGTATAGCTTAAAAAAGGCAGACATGGTTACACAAATACGCAAGCCATCTTATAAAGCTTTAGAAATTACACAGAAGTCGCTGCAAAACAGGTATTTTGTGCATAATTAACAAGTACAAAAAGCACACCACCTTCTGCGGTTTCTACTCTTTAGAAATGTCTAAACTGCTCATTACCAAATCATGTAAAGGAGGAATGTTTGATAAAACAAATTTGCTAACGGACGTTAGGCTACTTATATTTGAAAAATACATACAGGTACGATTGAGCAGAAAAAAACAAATAGAGCAAACGGCCACAGCGCTTTTTAAATCGAAAGGCTTTTCAGCTACGTCTATGCGTGACTTGGCTAATGCTTTGGGCATAGAGGCTGCCAGCATCTACTCGCATATCAAATCGAAAGAAGAGATTCTGCAGCGGGTATGCTTCCGGATGGCCGATGAGTTTTTTGAAGCCATAGACGCCGCAGAGGCAACAGCAGCCACGGCAACACAGCAGTTGCAGCAGGCCATTGCTGCCCACGTTCAGGTACTCACAAATAACACTGAGGCTTCTGCTGTATTCCTGCACGAATGGCGCCACCTGAGTGAGCCTTTTCACAGCCAGTTCCTATCGTTAAGAGACAAGTATGAGGCGCGCTTCCGCGGCATCATAAAGGCTGGTATTGAAAGCGGTGAGTTTACTGTTCCGGATGAGAAGTTTGCAGCATTAACTATCCTCTCCGGCCTGAACTGGATCCATACCTGGTATAAGCCCGAAGGCAAGATGACGCCAGCGGAAATTGCCCGCAACCTCTCGCTCATGCTGCTGATGGGATTAAAAACTAAAAAAGAAACAACTAACCTAATCTCACCTTAAAACACCCTTTGTAAACCAAACTTAATACGCCGGGCCTTCCTGGTCTGGCACTGTTACCAACAGCGAAGGCCCCGGCTATACCTATAGCCGGGGCCTTCGTTTTATCACCTCATTGCTTTTTTCAGCCTTCTATTTATTTTCTGCGCTGCCTAAATACATGCCACAACCGCTATAGCTTTTTCCCTTTGCTGTAACCCGAACGGTATATGGAGACACTCTGCCTGACATAGAATCTGTGCAGGGTGCCTCTGTCAGTTCTACCATCAGTTCACCTGCTTCTGTCTGCGTACGGTACTTTGTTGTTTTCCCTTCAGTAGATGGCTCTGGTACAGAACCTTTCAACTCTACCGTCTCAGAAGGGCGTGTCTTAAAGTAAACGCCATCCTCCAGGTCAATTTCCAACAGCCAACCGGGTTCATTACCCGTTGCCACAAAGTCTACCCCTACCCTCCGTTGGTCGCTGTTAAGCGGTGTGTTGTTATCTGTCAAAGCTGTGTCTCTCCTCAGGCGGTACATGTCTGCAATGGGAGTTTCGATGGGATTGCCACTTTCATCCAGCATGTTCAGTTCCCCCGCTGTAGACAGGTCAAATTTTGTACGTTCAGCGTTCTGGCTGCTCAACTCCAGCACACCCTCATCTGTGATGCGCCACGTACCAACCCGTATGTCAGAGTCAGTGGATTTGTTCTGATATACCCGGGTTTCTTCAAAGGTATTGTCCTCCCTTAGGTTGAGATCATAAACAATTCCGGGGCAGTCGATACAGGGAATAACGCCATGCCAGGTGCCAACAACATTAAACGGCATACTGTTCGGCAGCAAATCTCCTCCTACCGTCACGTCTACAGGTTCTGTTGGCAAAGATATTCCTGATGTGTTCGTTACTGGCTCGGTGGTACAAGCCGCGGTTACCCATAGGAGCAGCCCTATATAAATAGAAGTATAAGCTTTTTTCATACTTCTTTGTACGGCCTTACCTGCCATGCCGTTCATGTGGAGTATAAGCTGCGAACCAACTGGTACTAAAAAGCAAAAGCCCTGCATTCACATGCAAGGCTTTCTTCATCTTGTCTATTGCTTCTATATCTTCTCCATCTCCGCCTGCACAAAGTCAGCAAGGCTTCTGATGTAGTCTGTGCTGAAGTCGAATTTGATGCCGGCAGCCTCGTATACTTCTCCAATTGAGACGGTATAGCCCAGGCCCAGGGCACGCTTATAAGCAGCAAGCCCTTCGGCTGGATTCTCCTTGTAGTTTTTCCATACAGCAATAGCACCAAGCTGTGCCATGGCATACTCAATGTAGTAGAACGGCACTTCATAAATATGCAGCTGCTTCTGCCAGGTATACGGCTTGTACTGCTCCAGCCCATCCCAACTTACCAGCTTATGGTTAAAGTTTTCGAAAATATTCACCCACTCCTGGTGCCGTTGCGCTGCTGTCTGCTCCGGGTGCTCGTAAATCCAGTGCTGGAATTTATCTACCGTCGCCACCCACGGGAATGTTTCCAATACGCTCTCTAAATGGGTGCGTTTAGCACGGCGTAGTTCATCTTCATCCTCGAAAAACGTATCCCAGTTATCCATAGAAATCAGTTCCATCGACATAGAGGCCAGTTCTGCCACTTCGGATGGAGGATGCTTGAACGCGTTCAGGCTCATCTCACGTGTGAGGAAAGAGTGTACGGCGTGGCCTCCCTCATGCAGCATCGTAATCACGTCGCGCAGGCTGGAGGTAGCATTCATGAAGATAAAAGGCACCCCGATTTCATCCAGTGGGTAGTTATAGCCACCAGGTGCTTTCCCTTTCCTTGACTCCAGGTCCAGGTGCCCCATCTCCCGCATGGTAGCAAGGCAGTCACCCAGAAACGGGTCCAGGTTGTAAAACACCTGCACTGTTTTTTCCAGTAGTTCTTCCCCTTTCTGAAATGGCTCCAATGGTTTTTTACCGCTTGGGTCCACATCTAAATCCCACGGCCGTAGTTCGTCTAAGCCGAGTTTGGATTTGCGCTCCTCGTCTATTTTCGTGAGCAGGGGCACAATCGTTTCCTGTATGGACTGGTGAAAATCAAAACAGTCTTGCGGCGTATAGTCAAAGCGGCCCAGGGCAGCAAACATATAGTCACGGAAGTTCTTGAAATCTGCATTCAGGGCAACCTTGTTGCGCAACTGCAGCAGTTCATCAAAGAGGTTGTCCAGCTTCTGACGGTCTTCGTAACGGCGGTCCTGTATGGCTAGCCATGCTTTTTCGCGCACAGCCCGGTCTGTTTTCTTCAGCCGGTCAGCGGCACGCTGCAGCGTCATTTCCTCCCCATCCAGTGTAACCGTCATGGCTCCCGTAATGGCAGCATATTGTTGCTGCTTGGTGCTGATTTCTGTTTGCAGCGGGATGTTCTCTTCCCTAAAAATTTCCAATGCGCGCCCTACCCCACGCAGGTATATTTTATATTTTTCTTTATCAAGGCTGTTCACAAACGGCGATTGCATCAGCTTTAAGTTAAGCTCATGATCATAAGGTGCAATCTGAGGCTCAATCTCTGAAACAAAATACTGAAAAGCTTTCGTGGTCTCTTCATTTTGAGTGTCGCAGGTCATACGGATGTAGCGCCAGCCAAGGTCCTCTGACAGTACGCTTTCCAGCTCGCTACGGTCCTTCATCCACTTCTCCAACTCCTCTTCCGAATCTATTTCGCGCGCCTTCAGTTCCTCAAAGTATGGCTGCAACGTCTGCCACGATTCTATTTTAAAATTTTCCTCCAGGTATACCCTTGGCTTCCGTTTCGGAATTGCCAGATCGGTTGTTTGCATTGTTATATTGGCAAATATTTTGAAAAAACAATATGTCGGCTTCTTACGAAAGTACAATAAAAAAGCAGCGCTACAAATATTTATTTGTGCTGCGCTGCTTTTTTATACGATTTAAATCGCTTAGCCGATTTCGATTACCACATTACTTGTTAAAGGATGGCCCACGCAGTTCAGTACATAGCCTTCTTCCATCTCAGCGTCAGACAAACCATCACTCTCATCCAGGTGTACTTTTCCGCTGAGGCACTTGCCCCGGCAGGCGGTGCACAAGCCAGCCTGGCAGGAATAGGGCAGGTCAATATCCTGGTCCAGGGCTGCCTCCAGTATCGTTTTGTCAGGATTCACTTCTACAGTGTACTCTGCGCCCTCATATATAATTGTCACTGTTTGTGTTGTAATCTCTCCGTCATCCTCTGAGGAAGCCACTGTTCCATGCTGTGGCAGCAAGTCTTCTTCCTGCACCTGTAGTTTGCTGCTCACAAAGCTCTCCCGGAAAATCCGCTCTGCCGGCACATGCAATACATTCAGTGCATGCTGCACCTCCTGCATCATACCCTCAGGACCGCACATGAAATAAACAGTCTCCAGCGGCCTTGTCAACTGCAGGCGCTCCATAATCTTTAAGATTAAGCTTTGGTTCATGCGGCCGCGGTACTCGCAGTCATGCTTTGGCTGGCTATAGATGTATTCTACGTGCAGGCGGTTAGGGTTCTCTTCTACCAACTGTTGCAGCTGTTCTTTGAAAATTACTGTATACTCATCGCGGTTACCATACAGTAAAGTCACTTTGCTGTTTGGCTCCCCTGCCAGCACTGCCTTTAAAATAGACATAAGCGGTGTTATACCGCTGCCTGCGCCAAACAGCAACACCTGCCGTTGATTAGAGGAGGCACAGGTAAGACAGAAGTTACCCAATGGCTCCATCACCTTTACCTCCTGCCCTACCTGCAGGCGCTCTACGAGGTAGTTTGACACCAATCCTCCATCCACACGCTTTACCGTTACAGCAAGGCGCGGCGCTTCATGCGGGGTACTACTCAGGGAATAGGAACGGCGTACTTCTCTGCCATCTATGGGCAGAATCAGTGTCAGGAACTGCCCGGGCTTATAGGTGATATTTATTTTATCTGGATGCTCAAAATGAATGGTAATGGCGTCCGGGGTTTCTCTTATGATATCTACAACCTTCAGGTTGAGGTAGGGGCTACTCATGCTCGTACTGTATTTGCGCTAAATTGTCTTGCCTAAAAACTGCATTCAATCCTGAAAGTTACAACAATCCGGCCCGTTATAAGAAAATTGCGTATAGAAAGTGGCCATACAGGAAATAATTCATAAAAAGAATAACATTTTTTATGAATATTAGTTGTAATAGATATAAAAAAAGCTGCAACTTTACAGAACGCTGCGTCTGCAGTAGAGCAACATGCTTTCTGCCTATGCCCCCTTACCGGTCCTTTGTATTAATGAAAACAACATGCTGTACAAACTAACCCTCAAAAACTGTGAAAAAACAGTAGTCGTAGACGACAGAACCTACGAGTACATCCAGAAAAATGTGTACCTGCAACAGATTGAATTTCTGAAGCACTTACGCATCCACTCCAACGGCTATGCCTTCTTCCAAAAGAACTGGCCTCTCAAAAACGGCAAGTACCGCAACGAGACGATTTACCTGCATAAAATGATTGGGGAGCAACTGCTCAAGAAAACAGAAAGTGACCTGAAACTGTATGTGCATTTTAAGAACGGGAACAAACTGGATTGCCGCCTCGATAATTTGGAATGGGCACCGCTTTGTAAAATTGTTCGAAACACCTCTAAAACAGGCAATAAACTGGGTGTACGGGGTGTGCACAAGGAGGCACAAAAGTACCGCGCCATCATTCATTTTAACAAGCAGCGTATAAACCTGGGCACCTTCGAAACACTGCAGGAAGCAGCCTCTGCTTACAGCAAGAAGTCTGAGGAGCTATTTGGCAAAACAAAAAGCCTCAAAACGCTCACCAAGCTTGTAGAGGAAGAGGCTGTCAGTCGAGAACTTGTTTAAATATTTTTGTTGAGCGGGAAAAGGGTGATTTCAGAATCTGACGTCGCGTATTCTTGCTTTCAGAACAAAATATAAACAAGCCCTGAATTTCTGCTTATACTTGCAGGAGGCTTTTTTTTACCCTCCTCCATCTTATGAACCAATCATCAAATCTTAGCGAAATACTAAGCCGGCACAGCCATGCCTTTGTCCCCGTACTCGACGCTGACTTGAATACCGAGAATGCTTGTGCGTTAGATTTTACGGCAGCCAACACGCTGCTGCAACACACAGACTTGCAGGACACTGTAGCTTTTAACGCGGCTGTGCAGCAGATGCTACAGGCAAAAGGGGCTACTGTGGGCTTGGGCGGCTATTTAGAAGACCGGTTTATTTACCAGCGCAGCCAGCATTTTGATGTAGCCTCTCAAAGCAGGAACCTCCATCTTGGTGTAGATGTCTGGATAGAGGCAGGTACGGCAGTTTTCACTCCTTTAGATGCTGTCGTTCACTCATTCGCGGACAACAATAATTTCGGCGACTATGGCCCCACTATCATCCTGCAACACGAATTGGAAGGCCTAACTTTTTACACCCTTTACGGTCACCTGACCCGCTCTTCGTTAGAAGGGCTGCAAGTGGGGAAGCATTTTGTAAAAGGAGATAAAACTGCAGAGGTTGGCCCCTTCCCGGAAAACGGGCACTGGCCCCCGCACCTGCACTTCCAGGTGATGGCATCTATGGAAGGTAAAGCGGGTGACTTTCCGGGCGTGGCGACAACGGCAGAAAAAGAAAAGTACCAGCTGCTTTGCCCAAACCCGAACCTGATACTGCAGTCCCGACACCTGGCATAAGCTTGCGTATCCCCTGATTTTTAAGTAAAATTGCCACCTTTTGGCGCTGCTTTCGCTGGCAGCGCCTTTTATTTTTACTTTTCAAAACATGTAGAATATGGTACTTGACATTGATTCCATTCGCGAGATGGTGCTAAACTTTGCCATGCTGTATGGCCTGAAGCTTGTTGTGGCCATTGTGATTCTGATGATTGGTGCCTGGGTGGTGAGGCGCTTGAACAGGCTGCTGCAAAGCCTGATGCTTCGCAAAGGTGTAGATGAGTCACTGCGGCCTTTTTTAGGGAGCATCATCAACATAGCGCTGTGGGTACTGCTGATTGTGCTGGTGGTGGCGCAACTGGGCCTGGAGATGACCTCCTTTATCGCTGTGCTGGGATCTGCCGGCTTGGCCATTGGTTTGGCGCTGCAGGGTAGCCTTTCCAATTTTGCCGGTGGCGTATTGATACTGACCATCAAGCCATTCAGGGTAGGAGACTTTATTGAGGCGCAGGGGCAAATGGGCACTGTGCACCTGATTAACATCTTCAATACCGTTATAAAAACGGGTAATAACCAGGTTATCTACATGCCTAACGGCCCGCTGGCCTCCAGCGTAGTTATCAATTACTCTGTGGAGCCGACACGCCGGATGGAACTTAACCTTGTTATCAGCCCGGAGAATGATTTAGCCGCTGTAAAACGAATACTCCAGAGCCTCATTGACTCTGATCCACGGATTTTGGCCGATCCTGACCCAGTCATTGCGGTAACAGCTTTCACAGAGTATTCTTTAACCATCAGCATGCGCCTTTGGGCAAAAAAGGAAGAGTTCTGGCCCCTAAACTGGGAGATGAACGAGCGGGTAAAAATAGCCTTTGAGGAAAATGGCGTGAAAGCCCCGGCACCCATACAGAAACGGGAAGTGGTTGCCGTACAGCAGAACAGCAGACCTTAAGACTGATTTACCTCCTTATAAAGCAAAGGCCCCGTGTAACAGCGGGGCCTTTGCTTTATGGCAGGAAGAGATTCATTTATACTGCAATATCAGCTTAGTCAAACTTTATTGCCTTCACTGGCTTTACACGGGCCACCATGGCCGCAGGGATCAGAATGGCCAGCATGGTGAGCAGTAGCGTGATGACATTCAAGCCTATAATTATGCCTGCATTCCAGCTGATAGGGACTGTATCCATGTAATAGTTCTCCGGATCAAGCGGGATAACTTTAAAGTAGTACTGGATAGCACAGAAACCGAGGCCAATGATGTTTCCCCAGATTAGGCCTTTGATGGTAAGTTTTAGGCCCCGGAAGTAGAAGACCTGTCGGATCTGAGCATCGGTGGCGCCTACCGCCTTCAGTACCCCAATCATATTGATCCGCTCAATAATCATGATGAAGACTGTAGACACCATGTTAAACGAAGCTACAAAAATGATAAGTACCAGAAAAATAATGACGTTTTTTCGCAGCAGCTTCAGCCAGTCAAACAGCTGCGCGTGGCGGTCTGTGATTTTCTCCAGTTGCAAATCGTAGTTCATCTGGTCAAACACCTGGTCTGCCGCCTGGTCTATCTGCTCAAAGTCCTTCAGCACAATCTCGATGCCCCCGACCAGGGTGTCGGGCCAGTTATTCAGTTCCCGGATCAGTTCAATATCCCCGATTACAAAAACTTCATCAAACTCCTCCAGGCCTGTATTGAAAATGCCTTTTACCTGCAACTTCCGGGCACGCGGCGGATTTTGGATAAAATAGAATATAGCCTCATCGCCCACTTTCAGGCTCAGTTTGTTTGCTACGCTCTGGCTGATGAGAACCTCTTTTGATGATGTTGAGTCGTTGTAAGTAATCAGCTCACCGGACTTCAGGTTCTGCTGCATAGAGCTTAGGTCGTAGTCTTCTCCTACTCCTTTAAGCACCACACCCAGCACCTCTTCTTCTGTTTTAATGATAGCTGTTTTGCGGGCAAAGGCCTGAATCCGCTGGATTCCTGCCACAGAATCAGCCACGCCGATGTTCCTGCTGATAGGCGCCCCTTCCAGCGAATTATTGGTATCGTACTTGCTTACCTGCAGGTGTGCCCCGAAAGAAAAAATCTTCTGCCTGATTTCGTCCCGGAAGCCTTCCAGAATCGCAAATGAAACGATCATGATAGCAATGCCTGCAGCTATGCTGATTATTGCTATTTTTGTAACCGACGATGTAAATGAGCCGGTCTGCACTTCTGATATTTTATCAGATATGTATTTGGAGATATTCACTCGCCTTATTTTATAACAGCCTTAAAGATAGGTATGAAATTTGACTTCTACCTTATATGACGATGACACAGCCCATGCTTATACTTTATACTACGTTTCTGCTGGCCCTGGGCAACTGCGCCCCTAAACAAACGCCTGCCACAGCACCACAAGCCCAGCCTGTTGAGGTAACAACTGCTGAGCCTGCTCCAGCACCACAAGCCAAGCCCCTGCAAACAGGCGCAGAGCAACTGGAACTGTACCTGCCCCAACTGAAGGGCAAGCGCGTGGGCTTGGTGGTTAATCAAACGTCCGTTGTTGGCCAAACGCATCTAGTAGATACCTTGTTGAGCCGGGGCGTTGATGTGGTAACAATTTTCGCGCCGGAGCACGGCTTTCGCGGCGAGGCTGATGCAGGAGCTCATGTAAAAGACGCCAAAGATATCAGGACAGGCCTTCCTATTATTTCGCTTTACGGCAAGAACAAAAAGCCATCAGCAGAGCAGGTAAAAGACCTGGATGTACTGGTATTCGATATTCAGGATGTGGGCGCACGCTTCTATACTTACATCAGCACCATGCATTATGTGATGGAGGCTGCCGCCGAAAACAATAAGCCTGTGCTGGTGCTGGACCGCCCGAATCCGAACGGTCACTACGTAGATGGCCCGGTGCTGGAAAAAGAGCAGCAGTCGTTTGTGGGCATGCACCCTATTCCGATTGTGCATGGCCTGACGGTGGGAGAACTGGCTGAGATGATAAACGGCGAAAAATGGCTGGAGGGGCAGCGGCAAGCAGACCTGACGGTGGTGCCGGTGGCGAATTACACGCACAATACCGCATACATTCTGCCTGTCAAGCCTTCTCCCAATCTACCGAATGCCCAGGCTATTACACTATATCCTTCCATCTGCCTGTTTGAGGGAACGAACGTGAGTGTCGGCCGTGGCACACCTGCCCCGTTTCAGGTAATTGGCAGCCCAAACTACACCGATAAAACTTTTAAGTTTGTACCCGAAAGTACTCCTGGAGCTACAAACCCGCCTCATAAAGGAGTAGCCTGCTACGGCATGGATTTAACTGATCCGGCTAAAGCGCAACCTTTTACACTGGCTTTCCTGCAGGAGATGTATAAGAACTCCACTCAGAAAGACAAGTTCTTCAACAACTTCTTTGAGAAACTGGCAGGCACCAGCAAGCTGCGGGAGCAGATAAAGTCCGGTAAGACAGAAGCAGAGATACGCGCCAGTTGGGAGCCAGCCCTTTCAAACTATAAGGCCCTGCGGGAGCAATACCTGCTTTATCCTGAAAAAAACTAAGATGACCAGAGATTTACGAATCGTGTTTATGGGTACCCCGGATTTTGCCGTGCCTACCCTGCAAACACTTGTGGAACATAAATACGATGTAGTAGCCGTTATCACAGCGCCGGACAGACCATCTGGCCGGGGGCAGAAGCTACACCAGTCACCAGTAAAGGAGTATGCTGTGGCGCAAAACATACCAGTGCTGCAGCCTACCAACTTGAAATCTGAAGCTTTTCTGGACGAACTTCGAAGTTACCAGGCAAACCTACAGATTATTGTAGCATTCCGGATGCTGCCGGAGGTGGTGTGGGCAATGCCCGAACTAGGAACATTCAATATTCACGGCTCATTGCTGCCGCAGTATCGTGGGGCTGCCCCCATCAACTGGGCTATTATCAATGGGGAGAAAGAAACAGGCGTTACTTCCTTTTTCCTGAAACACGAAATTGACACGGGCGACCTTATCTTCCAGGAGCGGGTGCCTATTTTGGAGGAAGATGATTTCGGCTCTGTGTATGAGAAGTTAAAGTACGAAGGAGCCAGGCTAGCCTTGCGCACCGTGCAGGCCATTGAGCGGGACGAGGTGCAGCCGCAGCCACAGGTTACTTCTGCCGAAACAAAGCATGCTCCTAAGATTTTCAAAGAAACCTGTGAGATAAACTGGAACCAGCCAGCCTACGAGGTCCGAAACTTTATACGTGGCCTTAGCCCCTACCCCGCCGCCTGGACTCGTTTTGATGATAAGACTTTTAAAATTTTCAAGACAGAGGTGCTGGACAATACAGCTTATGGTTTAGCGCCCGGCCAGATAAATACTGACAACAAAACGTTTCTGCATGTGCAAACTACTGATGGCGCTCTTGCAGTGCTTGACCTGCAGATGGAAGGCAAAAAACGCATGCCGGTTCAGAATTTATTAAGAGGTTATACTTTTAACGCATAGATAGATGATAGCGATAGTAGTAGCCGCCGCTGAGAATAACGTCATCGGGAAAGACAATGGGTTAATCTGGCACCTCCCAGCCGACCTGCGCCACTTCAAACAAATCACCATGGGCCACCCAATGCTGATGGGTCGGAAAACCTTTGAATCTATTGGCAAACCTCTGCCCGGCCGTACCTCCATCATCATCACTACTCAAAAAGATTATTTGGCAGAAGGATGTATAGTAACACATTCCGTGCAGGAGGCAATTGAGCAGGCAAATGCTTTGGATGAAGAAGTCTGCATCATTGGTGGCGCTGAGGTTTACAGTCAGGCACTTCCCCTTACAGACACAATTTATCTTACCCGCATCCATCATACTTTTGAGGGAGATGTTTTTTTCCCTGAACTAAAGGAAGAAGAATGGGAAACGGTGGAGCAAGAGCACCACGAACCAGACGAGAAAAATAAGTACAGTTACAGTTTCATTACTTTGAAAAGAAAGTGATTTCTGCAGAACCCTCGTCGGAATGACGAGATCCTACAGAAATAAAGCAAGAGGGGCAGCTATCTGATAGCTGCCCCTCTTGCTTTATATATAAGTTTCTTTTATCTCAGAATGTACAGTTTACCATAGCCGTTCTTAAAGGCTTTATCGCCGAAGGTGTTACGATGCTTCATCTCCTCATCAATTCTGCTCATCACCACTCGGTACAGGTATACCCCGTTGGCCAGTTTGTCGCCGTACATGTCGGTGCCATCCCAGGCATACTCTGTTTTGTTATTGCCAATGCGCAGCGGCCCCAGTTCTTCTTTCATGATTTCCTTCACCACTTTACCTGTCACCGTTAGGATCTGGATTTTCATGTGCTCCGGTATCGTGCTACCTGTCAGCGTAAAGATGAAGTTGGTTTTGGTGGAGAATGGGTTCGGGAACGGATAAAAGTTCGTTACTCCCGCCTCACTCACAACCTCAAAGCCTATTCTGTAAGGTGATATACCTGAGTCTTTGCCTGCCGAATCCTTGGCCCTGACTTCCATCGTATACTTGTCGTCCTCCAGTTTCAAGGGCTTATACTCTAACTTGAAGTCATTTTGCTCCGTGGCAGCCACATAAGTGACCTCCTGCGGATTGTTCACAAGCGACACCACCGTCTCTTCCTTCAGTGAGTTTATTAAGATGATAGACATGGCAGACGGATCCTGCAGGAATGTATGGCGGTTCTCATCTTTGAGCGTAACGCTAATGACCGGACTTGGCGACACAAGATCACCATCCAGAATATGCACGCCATCAAAAGCTACATCCATAATGGGGTGAAGTTTTGGTTTTACGCTGAAGCTCACTTCATAAATGTTATTGAAGTAATGCTGCTCCAGCTGCAGGCGCGGGTTCACATACATGCTCAGCTTGTAATTCCCTTCCAGTTCCTGTGTTGGGGAAGTATATGTAAAGGTTACGGTCTCCCCGGCTGCTACAGGCTTTATTTTGAACCGTGAAACAGCAGGTTGTACGCCATCACCAGATAACGTTACCTCTACCACCAGGGAATCCCGGAAAGCTGTGTTCGAAATGTTCTGAAAAGCCATGGGTGCTGTAATATGTCCTCCGCTTGCCTGCTCAGATAAGAGGCCGCTGCTTATTTTTACCAGGTCCGGCCTGACCACACCCTCCGGAACACCCTCATAATAGACAAACCATTGCTTTAGCTGAGGTGCCGTTCTGGCTGTAGAATCTGATAAGAAGGCAGAAAGCTTCAGGTTAGGGTACAGCTTTGCATCAATAGAGGAGATATCCAGCACTTTGCTTTGCACTTTCTCCACCAGCACGTCTTCCTGGCCCGTCGTATCGATACCGATTACTTTCAGCGTATACTTATCACTTCCTCCTTTATAGCGCTCAATGTTATGGTGCAATGTCTCCCATTTAAGCGCTGGCCCTATCGTAACAGATGTGATTGTTCCGGCTGCTCTTGCGGACTGGAGTGTGGCATCTAAAGAGATATCCTGAGAGGTTACCGGTGTAGCGTTATCAGCAGACGCGGTCAACTCCTGTGCCGTACCTACAGCACTTCCCTTCTGCCCGACGATCGCGAACGGTGCACCTGTCGTAAGGTTATCTATCAGGCTGGAGCCAATCCTCCTGAATGCTGCCTTGGCCTCTGAAGTGAAATTACTGAAGGGTACTTTGTTGATGCTGATGCCTGCTACATAATATCCTGCTGGCACAGCATCCAGAAAAGCCTCCATTTTAGTCACATTGGCTGGGTTTGACAAATCTCCTGTATCGAACAGATAGGGCGGGTTTATTCTTTGTGAACAAAAAGTTTGCCCTGGCAAAGAGGTAACTACTTCTAAGTTAACATTGTCAATCACTATAAAGTAGAACCTGGAAGCTGCAGAACTTGCAGGGTTACCACAGGCACCGTTCAGCTCTGAAACACCGTCTAAATATAAACCATACGGTGAGTAAACATAGCGTATGTCTCCTCCCGCCGTTTTTATGTTAATAAACCTCTTTATGGGTTTGAACTGCCATGTCCTGCTACGCTCAGTTAGTGAATCGAACCCAATCGAATGTACATCCTGAAGCTGCCCATAATGGCTTTGTGACCAGCCTCCTTTTGCCCCGGCTATACGCCTGAAGGAACTTGTAGCCCAAACCGTGTCCTCTCCTGCTTCATACTGTGTAAAGCGGGCGCGCCAGTAATACACAACGCTGTCTTTGCTTGTTGAAGGCAAAGATACCTCCCACACAGGTACTCCTGTGTTTGTCACAGTTTGGGACTGTCGGAGCGAACTTCTGAATGTTTTAGATGTATCTATTTCAAAATAATAGCCTTTATCATCATTTATTGCAGTGGACTGCACTGCCAGTTTCACCTTATCAGTTCCAATGATGCTGTAGTTAGCAGGGTAAACGGTTTTTATACCACTTATCGGAAAGAAGTGCTGAAAAGTGGCTACGTTGTTCTCTTCGTTCAACTCCTCAAATGCATCAGGGCTGTCTAGCTTGATTTCGAAGGAATTCATTCCTGCCGCCATCACGTCTTTGTTAGGTATTTTAAGTGTTACCCTCCGCCCCTTAATAATCGGGTCTATCAGAATAGCATCTTTGAGGATAACACTGTTATCGGACAATGTCCTTTTAACAGAGACATGGATGGGATCAGTGATGGCTTTCCCAAGGTTATCTACATCAAAAGACACCATAAATGAATCAGCAGAGGCTGTTACTCCTCCGCCATCAAATCCAGTTATTTCAAAGCCGCTTTCTTTTATGACATAATCAGGCTTACTTGGATTGTAAGGCTTTAATGCAGGATCTCCTTGTAACGTCATCTCCAACACCGTGGCTATAGCATGGCTACTTGCTGTTCCCTGCATTACCCGCTTAATAGTTTCCTGTTGTACTTCACCCAGAGAGGCACCCCAAAACTTGGGGTCCTGAAAGGCTACCTTATAAAAGTTAGATGAATAAAGATTTAAGTATAGATTAAGGTCTCCTGCATCTATATGTGCTATCAACGCGACAGCTCCCTTGTTCGGAGTGAGCAGCCAATCTTCTCCAAATGTTATGTAGTTGGGAACAAAGCTGTTTCCCAGGTTACACCCATTCATCAACATGATGGGGTACTTCCCTTTATTCTGGTAGTTGTTCACCGCACTCGATACATAGCCTATATCCAGATCATTGGTGCTTGTAGAACTGTGTCCAAAGAAAGTAATAAGAGAAAGCCCCTTATTAAGCTGCTCGGAAACATTAATGAACTCTGTCACCTCACTTACATTCTGCCTGTATCTTTCGAAAACATTGGCTCCCAACAAGGGTCCCTCAGCTATTCTTGCATATGCCTGTAAATAATTTGTAATCTGGCTGATTTCACGAGGTGTTTTCCCTCCTCCGAGTTGCAGTATATTCTTTCGCCAGGGCTCTCCTTCTTTAACAGCATCATGCTCCTTTACTTTATTAAGATAAGCAATGATAGCCTCTGGTGTAGTGACGGAGATTCTGCCAGTCGGCACAATGGGAATATAAGAGCTGTATCTGAAATCTGCAGAAAACACCAAATCAGAAGAAGGCACAATACCGGTTGGCACCAGATCCATTTCATATACCTTAGGATGCCGTGCACCCACCTGATAATAGCTGAACTTCCCTGGGTAATATTCAGAAAAATATTGCTGATCTGCATATGTTACGCCTTTACCGATAATGAACAACTGTGTAGACCTGGGGGAGGTACCCATAAACCTTGTCATGCGGCGTATGGCGTTAGATGAATAGTCACCATAGTGGAACAGGTTAATTACCTGTTCCATATTGAAAAGCAGGGTATCATATCCTCCTCCGGCTACGGAGGCTCTGTAAGCGGCATACTCCATAGGAGCAGGCAACCTACTGCCGCCAGCAACCTTCATTAAGCGCTTATTGGTTAAAACAATATAATTATGGTTCGCAGGGTCTATTGATCTGAACTTAATTCCGCTCCTGTTCCCCCTAACAGGAGTCAATGGTATGGAAGTATCCGCAACAAGCACCTTATGGGTTTTCCCGTTACCGGCATCTATTACAAACCCTTTTCTGCTTCCATCGGCGTGTCCTGCAATTCTGGTGATATTGTATGGGTCGCTCACATCATATGCAACAGCAGTTGAAGGAGCATCTGAGAGGCTGAAATAAGGATTTGCACTTTTTGTTGAATCAGTATACAGGTACATGGCAGCACCAGTGAAGACAGGTTTCTGAGGATAGGTAAGCACGCCGTAGGCAAAACTAATAGAGTTTCCGTTGGTTGGCGTAGCGACAGGTGCTACCTGAATGGTAAATACTCCCTGTGTGTTGATGTCGCTAAACTCTACCGTTTGCTGGTCTTTAGCAGAAGCATAAAAATCATACTCAAAATACTTAAGTTTTCGGGTACCTGTAGGAGCAACTACATTGACATTCAATTTATGGTACTCATGGTATGCTCCAACAGTTGCATACTCTACTACTGGCCTTGGACCGCTAGGTTCTAGGTTAGTGATGTTGTTAATTTCGTAGTTCCTAACACTAATTGAGTTAGCTGAAAAGTATCCTTCCCCTTCATCCATCCATGGCATCCTGGTCAGGCGGTTTGCAACATCATACAACTTCCCATAGTTAAAGCGGTCAGTCCTTACACTAACCGCCTTCTGCAAATGGTATGGCTCAGGAGTGCGGCCGGAAACAGAAGGATTCGACTCCCGCATACGCTTGCCTCCGGCCGCATTCACTGTAAGGAAATAGGCGGCTGTATCGGTGTAAAGGCTATAGAACTGGTGTACCTGGTGTGCTGGGTTCTTGTACAGCTCGCGGTCCATGGCACCATCGTTGCGCTCGCCGTAGAACTCCACATAATCCTGAGCATCTAGCCTGCCATCGGCTTCTCCGGCTACATAAACAGAAACTTCTTTACCCCTGCGAAAGAGCTGCAGGTGCTGCGGGTTTACGCCTCTCAGGCCAAGGCCCTCCAGAAACTCACGATCAAGGCGGTGCAAGCCTGTATTGACTACACTGATCTTGTAGTAGGTCTGGGAGTAATTAATCCACTCGTTTCCGTACACTTCCTGCGCTTGTGCGGTACCTGCCGCGAAGCAGGTGATGAGGAATAGGAGTGCGGGTAAAAGTCGCTTCATCATGTTTAACTTATTCTTTTTCCTGCTTAGATAGGCAGTTATATTATTTATCGAAAGAGTAGCCGAGGGAAACGATAACAGAGGAGGTGTTGGCACCGCCAATGGCATTGTTTTCACTGTTGTTGACACGGGAAAGCGCAAGGTCGAGCAGGAGGCCACCGGTTTTAACGCCTATCCCAAAGTTAGGCTGCAATCGCTTGGTAGTGCCCCCGTCGAAATTCCTTGTCTGCTGATAGTTGTTGATTCCGCCTCTCACAAAAACAGAGTTAGCATATGCCAGCTCGAGTCCAACATGCGGATCGAGCGATACAACATTAGACTTAAGCAGCACATTGCGTTTGCCATCGAAGGTAAAATCGAAATCTGCTGCGATGAGAGCCGAAAACTTATCATTAAACTGGAAAGAGCGGCCAACCCCCAGCACAATTCTGGGGAGGGTCAGTTCAGCATTGTTTTCAGGCAGGTCGTTGCCGGTTTGCTGATATACCTCTTCCAACTCTTCAACATTATGCGTCCAGGCGGTGAAGGTGGTGGTAATGTCTTTAGCCATCAGGCCGTACTGCCACTTTCCGCGCTGCAACTGCGCCCCCACATCTACACCAAAGCCATAGGCGTTTGCAAACTGCCCCACATTCCGGTAAATAATCTTTGCATTTGCACCAAGGGCCAGTCCCTCAACAAGATCACTGCGGCGGGCATAGGATAAGATCATGGCGTAATCTGCCACGGAGAAAAACCGGATACTGTCATACTGGATATAGCCGTACTCATTCTGCAGGCGGCGTGTGTCAGCAATGTCGTCCACGGCCAGCCGGATGACGGAGACAGCGAGGGCGCTGTTGGTGTCGAGGGGCATGGCAAAGCCGGCGAAGTCATTTTTGGCGATGCCCGCGAAAAGCTCTGAGTGCATCAGGCTCACATTGTACCTGTTCCGGAGGCGCAGCAGACCAGCCGGGTTCCAGTAGCCTGCATTGGCGTCGCCAGCGATAGCGGCTTGCACATTGCCCATACCAAGCGCACGCCCTCCTACTCCAATGTTCAAAAACTCATTGCTGTATTTCGGAGCGGACACTTGTGCTGTTGCAGCTGACCATGCTATAAAAAACAGAACGGCCATGAAACAGCGAAGGGTGAATCTGATCATGAATAGAGGTATAAGTTGTATCGCAAGAAAAAATTTTAGTGCACTCTTTTAATAACGCCTACAGCGGCTTCTGGCGCCGGTAATTCCCTCAGCAACACATAATGAGGCTTTTTAGTTGTTTGCCGTGCAGTTTAATTTTAATCAAAAATACTGAATATTCAAGATAAACCGAGATCCGGATAACTAATAAAATAAACTCCCGTAATTATTTTTATACAGTACCTTGCGTTACATAGTACCTTTCATTATCTTTACTTCAACATTAAAACGAAATCATCATGAAAGTAGAAAACACACAAGTGCAGATGAGGAAGGGGATTCTGGAGTTCTGCATCCTGGAGATTATCTCTCGTGGTGAAGTATATGCGTCCGATATGTTGGAAGAGCTGACAGCGGCCAGAATGATCGTTGTAGAGGGTACACTCTACCCTTTGCTCACCCGCCTCAAGAACGCGTCGCTTCTCGACTACAACTGGGTAGAGTCAACTTCAGGGCCTCCCCGCAAATACTACACCCTTACTGAAACAGGACGCGACTTTCTGGAACAGCTCCGGCTAACCTGGGCAGACCTGGTTGCCTCCACAGATTACATTATCCAAAACAAGAAAGCTCAGCAACTATGAAAAAGAATATAAGCATCAACTTGCAAGGCATCATCTTCCATATAGAAGAGGATGGTTATGAGCAGCTCAGCAGATACCTTGCCTCCATCAGAACGTACTTCTCCAATTATGAGGGGCACGAGGAAATCATTGCCGACATCGAAGCCAGAATTGCCGAGATTTTCTCTGCGCGGCTTTCCCCGGGCAAGCAGGTAATCTCTTTAGAGGATGTGGAGTACCTGATAGGACGCATGGGCAGTGTAACAGACTTCGAAGTGCTGGACCCGGCAGAAGAGGGAATTTTAACCCCACAGCCACAGCCAAACCAAGAGTCCTACGAAAAGGCATATGAGGGAGCTTACGGCACCTCTGATGGCTCCGGCGCCTATACGGCAACAGGTCCTAAGAAGCTGTTCCGCGACATTAACCGCAAAGTCATTGCAGGGGTATCGTCTGGATTAGCCAACTACCTGAACCTGGATCCGCTCTGGGTAAGGCTGTTCTTTGTGCTACTGGTGTTACTGGGCATTGTATCGGCGGGTATATCAGCCGCAACAGGTATTATCCTGTACATTGTGCTTTGGATTGCCATGCCTGAGAATGACCAGCTGCCAGAAACAACGGCCAGAAAGCTGTTCCGCGACCCGGAAGACAAGAAACTGGCGGGTGTAGCCAGTGGTATAGCCAAGTACTTTGGAGTAGATACAGCTGTTGTTCGTGTCCTGTTCATAACCCTTATTTTCGCTGGCGGCTTCGGTATTTTAGCGTACATCGTGCTTTGGGTTGCCATGCCCGAAGCCGTTACGCTAACCGAACGCCTGCAGATGCAGGGTGACCCTGTAACGCTGGCCGGTATAGAGAAAACGCTGAAAGACAACCTGAACATGAAGGACAGCAACGGCGAGGAAAGCGCTCTTGCTAAAGTTATATTGATGCCTTTCCGCCTGATTTCCCAGCTTTTTAACTGGCTCGGCCATGCATTGGGGCCCATCTTCGCCTTCCTGATTACGCTTATACGCGTTGGAGCCGGCATCATCCTGCTGGTAGTGTCTATTGGCTTGACCATTGCCCTCTTCTCCTCGTTTTTTGTTGCGCTTGGTTTAGTAGATGAGTCTCAGTATATTGTTTTAGGTGATTTTCCGGCCTCCGTGTTTCTCGGGGGCTTTCCCAGGCTCGGACTGGTGGCAGGCTTTTTTGTAGGCTTAATTCCGCTTCTATTACTCATTATACTGAGCGTGAGCCTTCTGGTGAAGCGCACCTTCCTCCGCCCTTTTGTTGGCTGGTCTATGTTTGGGGTATGGCTTGTGAGCCTTTTCACGCTGATTGCGAGTATTGCCATGCATACTACAAACTTCCGCCGTTCCGGTGAGGTGATAACTACTAAAACGATTCCTGTGGCTGACTATGGCACCCTGACGCTGGATGCTTACAACACAAACACAAAGTATGAGAACATTTTCATTGACGTACGTGCTCATAATAGCGATAACGTTGAGGTGGTACAGCGTGCAGAGGCTAAAGGCAGAACAGAGGAGGAGGCGAAGCAAAATGCCCGCATGATAACCTACCGGGTGGTGCAGCAGGACTCTGTACTACGGTTTGACAACAGCTATGAGTTTAAAGAGGGTGCTGCCTACCGCGACCAGGAATTAAGCGTCACGCTCATGCTCCCGCAGAACAAGCCCCTGCGCCTGACCCGCGAGTTTACCAACCTGCTGCCAAGCGCCACCTTTGCCCAAAGCTATGATACTGATAAAATCGTGCGCAACACTTGGCAGGCAAGCGGCAACCAACTGGAGTGCCTTACCTGTGCCGCTGATACGCTGGACACACAGGAGTACAGTTCTACGAATGCTATTGACACCGGCTTTACCAGCGGTATAAGCGGAAGCGTGCTGCTGAATGAGAGCGAGTACAGCAGCAATATTAAATCCTTTGACTTCGATGACTTCAGCCAAGTAACCGTGAGTGGGCCATACCATGTGCAGATTCAGCAGGGCAGCAACTACAGCATCCGGGTGCGGGGCGGAGACAAAGAGCTCAGGCTAATATCTATCGAAAAGTCAGGCCAGGAGTTGCGCATCGGCTATAAGGAAAAAGACTTTGATCTGTTTGATGACCGCGACCCGGTGCTGATTCAGATTGTAGCACCTAATTACACTGACATCGACCTGAGCGGAGCTATCAAAGCGGATATCGGCAGAATTAACTCTGATAACCTGGAGTTGAATTTAGCAGGTGCCATCCGGTCTACTGCTGACTTAAATGTGCATAACCTGAAAGTGGGTATTGCCGGTGCTTCTATCAGTAAGTTTACAGGCCGTGCCGAGAACTTTGAACTGGATGCAACCGGAGCCGGAGTTGTGGATGCAGAAGGCCTTCAGGCCACCTCAGTGGATGCTGACGTAACAGGTGCCAGTGCAGCCCAGGTGTATGCCACTGACAAACTTCGCGCCCAGGCATCAGGCGCCAGCCGCATCACCTACAAAGGCAACCCCTCCGATACCACCATCGACAGCAATGGCCCCAGCAGCGTGAAGCGCCGCTAGCCAAATATGAACTAAAAGTAAAAGAATGAAAATAGCGGCTGAGGCTCTTTAAACCTCAGCCCGCCAACAAAACCTCCGCTAGTACAATCTAAAACTATGTTAAAAATAAACTTTTCCTTTTGCTGACTGCCGCCGCCATACTACATCATGCTCCTGAAGCTTTGGCACAGAATCAAAACTCCACAGCCTGCGATGAGAAATTACTCTCTTACCTAAACTGGAAAGAAACCCCGGATACAGAATGGTCGCTGCACCTCACAGCCAGAAATGGCGGAAGCCTGCAGTACATAGGTGCCTCCCATTCTGATGATGCCGCAGATGCTCAGTTTCCGGCGCTGCGTCAGGCATGGGCATTACAAAAACCAACTATAGCTTTCTTCGAAGGGCCAGACAGGGGTATAGCAGACTCTGAGACAGAAACCATTTCCAAATTCGGTGAATCAGGATTTGTAAGGTATATGGCAAAGGCCGATGGTGTCAAGACAAAGTCGTTGGAGCCGAGCCCACAGGAGGAGGCAGATTATTTATTATCCCGAAAGGAATTCACACCGGAGCAGATCAAGCTGTTCTTCATACTGCGGGAGGCAAGCAGACTACGAGAGCGCAAGAACATGACCGAGGAGCAGATAAAGGCTACTATCGCGCAGTTATTGCAGCGGGCCAACAGCCTTATACCTGCTTTCGCTACTGTTTTACCCGATATAGCGTCGCTGCAGCCTGCTTATAGCAAATACTGGTCAGCACCGGCCAATTGGTGGGAAGCTCCGGCAGAATGGTTTACGCCTGGTGGAGACGGAGAAAAAACAGGTGGCAAATTCACACATACTATCAACCGCCACAGCAGTGAGTTCCGGAACCTGCACATGTACCGGCTCCTGACTGAAGCCGTGTTAAGAGGTGAGAAGGTATATGCCGTTGTGGGTCGAAATCATGTGCCGATGCAGGCCCCGGCTATCCGGTGTGCCCTCGCCTAGCAAGCGAAACTATAGCCACAACATGAAAATAAACAGCTTGCATTTTAAAACCAAGTATGTTTCTCGGGTATCGGAAATAAATATTAGGAAAGTATATATAAGAAAGACTGAAACGAGCGTTACCCTTAAGTAAACTTAGTTTAGTTGTTGTTTGATGAGTGCACTTGGCGAAGCCCCCTCTCCTTTCCTTTTTCCAGCAGAAAGGCGAAGGCTTCGTCAAACTCATTTCTTACTTTCCCCTCCAGAATAGCCTCCGTCAGTACCTCCTTCAGTTCTCCTACAGCTTTGGATGGTTTCAAACCGAAAGTTTCCATGATGACTTCGCCTGTGATAACCGGTTGGAAGTTGCGCAGTTTATCGCTCTCCTCCACCTCAACCAGTCGCTTCTCTACTTTATCAAAATTCTGCAGATAGCGCTTTACTTTGTTGTCATTTTTTGAGGTGATGTCGGCACGGCATAACGCCATGAGTGCCTCTATATCGTCTCCGGCCTCAAAGAGCAGGCGGCGTATGGCCGAGTCTGTAACGGTTTCTTTAACCAGGGCAATCGGACGCAGGTGCAGTTTCACCAGCTTCTGCACAAACTTCATGTGCTCGTTCAGGGGCAGCTTCAAGTCTTTAAACAGCTTCGGCACCATGCGGGCACCCCTGTCTTCGTGCCCATGGAAGGTCCAGCCTACCTTGGGCGAGTAACGCTTGGTGTCAGGTTTGGCGATGTCGTGCATAATAGCCGCCCAGCGCAGCCACAAGTCATCCGACACCTCCGCCACATTGTCGAGCACCTGCAGCGTATGGTAAAAATTGTCCTTGTGTGAGTTGCCGTTTATCGTTTCCACCCCATGCAGCTCCGTCATTTTCGGGAAGATGAGCTCCAGAAGCCCGGACACAAACAGCAATTTAAAGCCATAAGAAGGCGTAGGTGAAAGTATGATTTTATTCAACTCATCCGTAATACGCTCCTGCGACACAATCCGGATGCGCTCTTTATTTTCCGTGATGGCATCAAAAGTATCCGGATCAACATCAAAGCCTAACTGGGAAGCAAAACGGATGGCGCGCATCATGCGCAGCGGGTCATCAGAGAAGGTGATACCCGGCTCCAGCGGTGTCCGGATAACCTTGCGCTTCATGTCCTTTACACCCTCAAACTCATCAATCAACACACCATAGTTCTCTTTATTCAGGCTGATGCCAAGGGCATTGATGGTAAAGTCACGCCGTTTCAGGTCATCGTCCAACGTGCCCTGCTCCACCTCAGGCTTCCGGGAATGCTCCCTATAAGATTCTTTGCGGGCTCCTACGAACTCTACCTCCCACTCATCCGCACGCAGCATGGCCGTCCCGAAGTTTTTAAAGATGGATACCTTTGGTTTATGCCGCAGCTTCTGCGCCACCATGGCCGCCAACGCAATGCCATCGCCCACACACACAATGTCGATGTCCTTGGATGGCCGCTTCAGCACCAGGTCGCGCACAAAGCCCCCGATGACGTAGGCATCAGTGCTTAACTCAGCGGCCGCCTCGGCTACAACATTAAAAATCGGGTGTTGCGGTAGTTCTACTTTATCCATCTCTAAAAATCAAAAACCTCAGGCAACGGTGGCGCGGCCTGAGGTGCAAAATTAAGGATTACCTCGTCAATTACGAATTACGGGTTCCGAATTGCCGCTACCATCTTTCTGTCAGAAGGTATTTGTGCTAATCGCGCAGTACTCTTTGGCTCCCGTCAGGGTTGATTTTAATTATACGGGAAGGATTTGCCTCTATGGTTTCCTCCTGCCGCCAGTTCACTACAAAATCCACGCGCTTCTTTATTTCTTCAGAAACATCTGCAAACGATTTGGGGGCAGGTTCTCCGCTGATGTTGGCCGATGTAGAAATCAGGGGCCGGCTAATCTGCCTGATGAGGCGATGGCAGAATTCGTCATTCACAATCCTGATCGCGACGGTACCATCGTCAGCCAGGGCTTCTTTTGGCAGGTTTTTCGGATTTGAAAAAACATAGGTGGTAGGCCGCTCCTGCTTTTCCACGAATTGCTGGAAATCTGCAGGCAGTGATGCAATGTAGTGCAGCAGCATCTGCTGGTCGGCTACCAGCAGAATCATTGATTTGGAGGCGTCACGCTCTTTGATTTTCACCACCCGCTTCACCGCCGCGGCATTTTCTGCATCGCAGCCAATTCCCCAGACGGTATCGGTGGGGTAGAGTATAATGTTGCCCACCAGTAATTCCTCTTCTGCTGCCTGTACGGCGTTTATTAACTGGCTCATTTTATTGTTGTTAATTGTTAGTTGTTGATTGCTGGTTGTTAAACTGTTGTTGGCGTTATTTTTTTTAACAATTAACAATCCATCAATCAACGTATCTCCTGCGTCAGTTCTATCAGCACACCATTGGCGCTCTTGGGGTGCACGAAGCACACCAGTTTGTTGTCGGCTCCTTTCTTGGGCGTTTCGTTCATTAGCGTGAATCCCTCCTGCTTCAGTCGCTCCATTTCGCTTATTATATCTTCTACTTCAAAAGCGATATGATGGATGCCTTCTCCGCGCCTTTGAATGAATTTTGTAATTGCACTGTCTTCTGTTGTTCCTTCCAGTAACTCAATCTTTGTGTCGCCTACTTTAAAAAAAGAGGTGTTGACATTTTCAGACGAAACAAATTCGGTCTTATAGGGTTTTACGCCCAAAAGTTTGAAGTACAAAGCATTTGCTTCGCTGAAATCCTTTACAGCAATGCCTATATGTTCTACGTTGCGCATTTTGTATTTGTAATTAGTCTAAGTAAGCTTTTTTTAGTAATTTTGCGTGGAATTCAAAACTAATAATTTCTTTCAACTGTTTATAAAACAGACAATAAATAGAAAAAAACACAGTGCTATGCTAACACTTCCTATATACTTGGATAACAATGCCACTACGCCGTTAGACCCGCGTGTACTCGAGGCAATGCTACCTTACATGACAAACATGTTCGGTAATGCTGCTTCCCGTAACCACGCTTTTGGCTGGCAGGCGGAAGAGGCTGTTGATTATGCCCGTGAGCAAATTGCGTCGCTTATCAACTGTTCTCCAAAAGAAATCATCTTTACCTCTGGTGCCACAGAATCTGATAACCTGGCCATCAAAGGCGTTTATGAAATGTACGCTTCTAAGGGTAACCATATTATTACGGCTACTACTGAGCACAAGGCTGTACTGGACACTTGTAAGCACATCGAGAAAATTGGTGGTAAAGTAACGTACCTGCAGGTAAACGCTGAAGGCCTGATTGACCTGAACGAACTGGAGGAAGCGATTACCGATAAGACTATTCTTATCTCTATCATGTATGCCAACAATGAAGTTGGTGTAATCCAGCCAATCCGTGAGATTTCTGCTATTGCCAAGAAGCATGGCATCCTTTTCTTTACAGATGCTACACAGGCTGTAGGTAAAATCCCGGTGGACGTAGAGGCTGACGGCATTGACCTGATGGCTTTCTCAGCTCACAAGATGTACGGGCCAAAAGGAGTTGGTGCTTTGTACGTGCGTCGTAAGAACCCACGTGTAAAAGTAACCGCCCAAATGGACGGTGGTGGCCACGAGCGCGGTATGCGTTCCGGTACGCTGAACGTGCCAGGTATTGTTGGCCTCGGCAAAGCTGCTGAAATAGCAAAGCAGGATATGGAGTCTGATAACGCCCGTATCTCAGCAATGCGCGACCGCCTGGAGAGAGAACTGACCCAGATTGAAGAGTCTTATGTAAACGGTTCGCGTGAGCACCGCCTGCCGCACGTATCCAACATCTCTTTTAAATATGTGGAAGGCGAAGGTTTGATGATGGGTGTAAAAGACCTGGCGGTATCTTCCGGATCTGCCTGTACTTCAGCCTCATTGGAGCCATCTTACGTATTAAAAGCACTAGGCTTGAGCGATGACCTGGCACACTCCTCTCTGCGTTTCGGCCTGAGCCGCTTCACGAAAGATGAGGAAATAGACTATGCCATTGGTCACGTGAAAGAAGCCGTTTCCAAACTACGTGAACTATCCCCGCTATGGGAGATGTTTAAAGAAGGTATAGACCTTGACTCAATTGAGTGGGCAGAACACTAAGAAATAAATGATGAGTTAGAAATTATGAATTATGAAGGTTCTGAAAGCAGAATTTCATAATTTGTAATTTCTGATTCAATTCATAATTAATAATTCATCATTCGTAATTAAATTAAAGCTATGGCTTATTCAGATAAAGTAATTGATCATTACAGCAACCCACGTAACGTAGGTACGCTAGATAAATCTAAAACAAGTGTGGGTACTGGACTTGTTGGTGCCCCTGAGTGTGGTGACGTGATGCGCCTTCAAATTGAAGTAGACGAGAACCAGGTAATTACTGACGCGAAGTTCAAAACGTTTGGTTGTGGTTCTGCTATCGCTTCTTCTTCCCTGGCAACAGAGTGGCTGAAAGGAAAATCAGTAGACGAGGCTCTTGCTATAGATAACATGGCGATTGTGGAAGAACTGGCATTGCCGCCGGTAAAAATTCACTGCTCTGTACTGGCTGAAGACGCAATAAAATCTGCTATAAACGACTACAGAGTGAAGAATGGCCTTCCAGCACTGGAAATGGCTAAGTCGCACCACTAAGACACGGACTCAATGGAGTCAAAAAATACGGATGTGCATGTTGAAAATGCACGCATTCAGAAGCAGATTGAAAACCACTTAGGTATAAGCGGCAACAGTCTGCTTTTTGAATTCAGGCACATCGACAACAAAGAGCGCCTCGACCTGATTACCGTAAACCCACGCCACCACCAGTCGTTTCTGTTTCACTCAGAAATTGGCTATGACCGGGTGGATGCGCTGCGTAAGATGCTGGCCTATGTTCAGAATTACCGTGAACAGGAAAGCTCTTATACAGTGCAGTGGATATCCCGCGACGAGAAGGAGCTGAACACTTCTTATTTCCGGGCACGTAATATGTATGAGGCACTCGATAAATTATACTATGGCCGAGACATGAACACCATCACCGTTTTTAGTGTGGTGCTGAATCCTGTCTCTTAAAAGATACATATCATGATCACAGTTTCAGATAAAGCAAAAGAGAAGGTAATCAAGCTGAAGCAGGACGCTCAGCTGGACGACACGTACCGCTTGCGCGCTTCTGTTGCAGGTGGTGGTTGCTCTGGTCTGTCCTATAACCTTGACTTCGACGATGAAGTGAAGCCGATGGATCAGGAGTTTGAAGACAAAGGCGTGAAGGTAGTAGTAGACATGAAGAGTTTTCTATACCTGGCAGGTACGGAACTTGATTTCTCTGATGGCCTCAACGGCAAAGGCTTTTACTTCAACAACCCCAATGCCACCCGCACCTGCGGTTGCGGCGACAGCTTTTCAGTATAAAAGTTATTACGCTCAATAAACACAAACGCCCGGCTTCCAACAAGCCGGGCGTTTGTGTTTATAAGAAGATGATGCTCTCTTACCTTTTCATGAACCGGGTTGTCTGGCGCTGTCCCTGCTCATCCAGCAGTACAAGCACATAACTGCCGTCACTTAGGTTGCTGACATCCAAGGTGTGCTGGAGCGAAGTTTTATCAAGCTTTTTCTGAAGCACTTGCCTTCCCATCATGTCCATCACCAGTACCTGCTGCTTCGTGCCGATTTGTTCTACACTAATCTCCAACTTATTACTTGTAAGTGTAGGATAGACTTTGGCCAGCTTTGTGGCAGCAGTTCTTGTCACAGCAACTACAGAAGAGTATGAGTGGCTGCCATCTTCATCTACCTGCTTTAATCTATAGTAGGATGTGCCTACCAAGGGGTATTCATCTTTAAAACCATAGGCAGCGCCTTGTGCCGTCGTTCCGTTACCAGCCACTCTGCCAATACTCTCAAAAATATGCCCATTGGAGCTCCTCTCTATAGAGAAAAAATCATTTTGAAATTCTGAGGCAGTTAGCCACTGCAACTGTACCACAGCGCCACTGTTCCTGGCAGTAAAGCGGACCAGTTCCACAGGAAGCACTACTAGAGGCTCATCAGGCTTAACACTCCAGGTAATGCTAAAGTCATCTATGGCTAAACCATGGTCCGCCTCCAGTTCATCCGCATCTTTCCAGCGCAGCATCAGGTAGTGCCCGTCAGGTATATTTACAGTTAATTGCGTGGCCAGGAAAGCCCTGTTCGCAGAAGCATTGCCGTTCAAACGCTTCCCTTCTGTGAAGAAGTGGGGGCTTTTAAAATCCAGGTCCGGATAAGGCACCCATTTTGCATCAGCTCTCGGGGAGAGGTCGAAAGACTCTTTTTTATCACTAAGGGCGTAGTAGAAGGCAATTTTGTGCTCGCCTGCGGTCTTATTAGAGATGCGCCACTGTTCACCATAAAAGCTGATGTCCACGTGATGAATGGTGTCGCCTGTCGTATTCTGTAATAGCACACTCCATGCAAACTCGCCTGCATTAAGTGAACTGATGGCACCCAAGGCCCTTTCTTTAGAACCATTGGAACCGTAACTGTAGAAAGCTCCCGTGTTACTTGAACCGTCGTTTGCAATGATGCTGCTGGTCTGCTTGGTACGTTGTACACTCCAACCGGCCATATAGCTGGTGCCGTTTGCCCAAACAGCTGTGCCGGAATCCGGTAGTATATCAAAGTTTTGAGTGTAATTGGTATGGCTCCTTTCCATACTGATTTGAGCGGTTGCAGTTTCAGATACAAGAAAAACGGCCAGGCAAATGAAAACCTGACGGAGAAGAGTAAAGCTTTTAATCATTCTTAAGAGAGGTTATACTGTTTATGCTCCAGCAGTTAATTAGTATAATTATACTCTGATAGAACAGAAACCAAACCTGCACTCGCTTTACAAAGTTCAATTGATTATTTATTTTTTCTTATCATATGCAGCGTTAAATAAAAAAGCTGCCCTGATTACTCAGAACAGCCTTTTAAGCTATGTATATGATACACAGCTGATTTTTAATGTACGGTCTTAGTAAGCTCTCGCCAACTTATTTTCCATAAAGTTCATGAAGGCACGGTTTACGACACCTGTTCCACCTGGAGTTGGGTAATTACCTGTAAAGTACCAGTCGCCTTTATGGTTAGGGCAAGCGAGGTGTAAATCTTCAATACGCTGGTAAATAACCTGCACCTCTGCGTTCACATCCGGCGCTTTCACTATTTCAGATACTTTCGCGGATATTTCATCAGCTGTAAACATATCATACAGCTCCTGCACATAGTTTGCCTCCCTGAATGCCGGTGTACCTGCCAAAGCCGCACACTTATCATATATCTCCTCTGCTTTGAAGTACAAACCGCGCTCTTTCAGGAGTGCCAGCAGTGCTCTGAAAGCCACGAACTCCTTCATGCGCGACATGTCGATACCGTAGCAGTCAGGGTAGCGAATTTGCGGGGCGCATGACACAATGATGATTTTCTTCGGCTCCAGTTTGTCCAGCATTTTGATGATACTCTTCTCAAGGGTTGTACCGCGTACAATAGAGTCATCCAGTACCACCACCGTATCTACGCCCTTCTTCACCACCTCATAGGTGGTATCGTACACGTGCGTCACCAAGTCATCCCGGCTGTCGTTGTCTGTAATGAAGGTCCTGAGCTTCACGTCCTTGATTACCAGCTTCTCAGCACGTGGCTTAAACTGCAGAATCTCATCCAGCTGCTCCTCGGTGAGTTCCTGATTCAGAATAGCTTTTTTACGGTACTCCCGCAGGTGGTTCTCAATCCCCTTCATCATACCCAGCCATGACGACTCGGCGGTATTGGGAATGTATGAGAACACGGTATTTTTAAGGTCGTAGTTGATGGCTTCCAGAATCTGTGGGCATAGCAGTTTACCCATGTTCTTGCGCTCGGTGTAGATCTCCGGGTCGTTGCCCCTGGAGAAGTAGATGCGTTCAAAGCTGCAGGAGAGTTTCTCACGTGGCTCCACCACTTCTACATGCTGCGGGTTGCCGGCTTTGTCTACAATCAACGCGTAGCCTGGCTTTATTTCCTGTATATCGCTGTACTCTATATCAAAGGCAGTTTTTATCGCTGGCTTTTCAGACGCTACCACCACTACCTCATCATCCATGTAGTAGTAAGCAGGACGGATGCCATTGGGGTCACGCAACACGAAAGAAGCGCCGTAGCCTGTGAGGCCTGCCATAGCATAGCCACCGTCAAAGTCGCGGCTGGCGCGGCGCAGTACACGCTGCAGATCCAGGTTTTCCTCGATCAGCTGCGTTATTTCTTTATTGGTGTGATCTCCTTTCTTGAAGTGGTTAAACTTCACCTGGTTTTCCTCATCCAGGAAATGGCCGATTTTCTCCAGTACGGTAATGGTGTCAGACTTTTGCTTCGGATGCTGCCCCAACTCCAGTAGCTTCTCAAACTGCTCATCCACGTTTGTCATGTTGAAGTTACCGGCAACAGCGAGGCTGCGGCTACGCCAGTTGTTCTCACGCACCATCGGGTGGCAATTATCCACGCTGTTAATACCGTGTGTGCCGTAGCGCAGGTGGCCCAGGTATACATCACCCAGAAAAGGCGTGTTCTCCCATATCCACTCCGTGTCATCAGCCCTGTCGGGATATTCTTCCTTCAGGTTTTTATACTCCTTGCTTATTTTCCCGAAGATGCTGTCGATGGCACGTGTTTTAACAGAGCGGAAGCGGCTGATGTACTCAATACCTGGCAGGGCGTTAATTTTGATACTGGCTACTCCGGCACCGTCCTGCCCGCGGTTGTGCTGCTTCTGCATCAGCAGGTACAGCTTGTTGATGCCGTACATGGGGGTACCGTACTTTTCTACATAATAATTAATGGGTTTTCTGAGCCTGATCAAGGCAATACCACATTCATGTTTAATAGCGTCGCTCATAGGTGCTATAAAATTATATTATCTGGCCAGCAGTTGTTCAATCCAGTTCAGCAGCAGGTCAGGCTTAAAGAACAAAACCAGCAGCGGCAGAGAAAACAATGCAAGCAGCAGTTTATCTGACAGTGAAGTAACTAAATTTTCCTCTCTTAAATTCCCTTTAAAGAAAAGGTAGAAAGGTATCTTGATATAATAGAATAGTGCCACCCCTGTCAGCAAAATCCCGACGACGAGCAGCGTAAGCAGAAGCGTATTCCGGCTTAGAGTGTAGGCTTCCCAGACATTACTGAAGATAAGCAGCTTACCCATGAACCCTGCCAAAGGAGGTAGCCCGGTGAGCGAGAGCAGGTAGAGCAGCGCCATCACACCAACAAAGGGATAGGCACGGCCAAGGCCGCTGAAATCGTCCAGTTTCTGTACCCCAAACCTATCCTCTGACAGCTGCAGGAACTGAAAGATGCCGAAGTTCATAAACAGCAGCACCGTGAGGTAGAACAACACACTCGGCGCATAGTCCGTTTGGAAAGCCAATAGCCCCGTCAGCAGAAAACCGGCATGCGATACAGAAGAGTAGGCGAGCAGCCTGCGGGGCGAGTTTTGCCAGAGGGCGGTCAGGTTACCGACAAGCAGCGTGGCAATGGCTGCTACGCCGAGAAACAATTGCACATCGGCATAAGCCAGCGGATTATCAAAGGCAGTGACAAAGCGGAGTATCACGATAATACCCGCCATTTTTGGCCCTGTGGAGAACAGCGCCACAACAGGCAGCGGCGCGCCCTGGTATACATCCGGCACCCAGAAGTGAAAAGGTGCCGCTGATATTTTAAAGAAGAAACCGGCGAAAACCAGTACCGCCGCCACCGTTACCAGCAGCGTGTTCGCCTGCAGCAGCCCCAGTCTAAACATTTCTGAAGAGTAGTCAAGCGTTCCGGTCAGGCCATAGAAAAAGGACATGCCGTACAACATGACACCTGCTGAAAGCGCACCATAAAGAATATACTTTAAACCTGCCTCTACTGCACGTTTTTCTTTCTTTAATGTAAGGGTCAGGATGTAGGAGGCAATGGAAACCGTCTCTATGGCCAGGAATACCATAAGCAGGTTCACGGATTTCCCCATCAGGTTCAGCCCCAGCACCAGCATCAGGATGAGGGCGTAATACTCTCCTTTACCCTCTTGCAGGTATTCCAATGGCCTGTTCTGTAACGAGAGCAGGATGGTAAAAATACCTGCCGCACTAAAGAGGATACCTGCATAGCGCGCCAGTCCATCAGACAGCAGCAGGTTCAGAAAGTACTCATCGCCGGAGGTATAACCACCTAATATCTGCAGCAGCAGCGAAGCAAACAGCCCGGAGAGGGCGAACCACGGCAGCAGGCGCTTTATTCTTAAAGATCTGAACAGGTCCAGGGTAACGAGCAGCAGAAAGAAGATAGCCAGCAGCAGTTCAGGCAGCAGCGAACCTGCACCTGCTAAGATGGCATCAATGGTTTCTGATAGATAGACTGCCTGCTCGTTCACTTAGCGTACAATGGAAGATAAAACGATGTTCAGTTGCTCCTGCCCGTTCTGCAGCACTAACTCTGAAAACCCATTCACAGCTACCCCAATTTTATCCAGGAGCAGGTGCGGGAAGATTCCGAAAAGCAAGGCCAGCAGTGTTAAAGGCACCAGCATCAGGTACTCCCGTAAATTCAGGTCGGTGATAACGGCACTCCCCCGCAGCTCCGGGAATATCCAGAACTTGCCAAAGAACATGCGCTGCAGCGCCCACAGGTAATAAGCCGCGGCTAAGAGCAAGCCGAACACAGCTACAATGGTCAGCCAGCGAGGCAGCATGCCTGTTGCTTCGGGGGCACTAAAACCTCCTACCAGCACCAGCAACTCAGCTATAAACCCAGAGAAACCAGGCAAGCCTAAGGAGGCAAAGAAAGAGATGACCACAAATGTAGTATAGGCAGGCATCGCAGAAGCCAGGCCTCTGAAATTCATAATCATGCGGTCGTGTGCCCGGTCATAAATTACCCCGACCACCAGGAAGAGCATGGCAGAGATTATACCGTGGCTGAACATCATGTATACAGCGCCATTCACTCCTTCAGTAGTAAGAGACGCCAGGCCCAGCAGCACAAAACCCATGTGCGATACAGAAGAATAGGCGATCAGCTTTTTCAGGTCATTCATAGCCAAGGCATTGAGTGCACCATAGATGATAGACAGCACGCCTAAACCGCCCACCAGCACGGAGAAGTAAGTTGCCGCATCCGGGAAAACAGGGAAAACGATGCGGATAAGGCCGTAGCCACCCACTTTCAGCAGGATGGCAGCCAGCAGCACAGAAATAGGTGTAGGTGCCTCCACGTGCGCATCCGGTAACCAGGTATGCACCGGCACCACCGGCACTTTAATGGCAAAGCCGGCCAGCAGCAGCAGAAAAGCAATAAAACGTATTGGCAGGTCCCACAGCGTTACCCGCGACAGCACATGCAGGAGACTACCAGGCACAAAATTAGCCGCCTCCATCATAGCGGGAATACTGAACGTATGCACCATATTTTGGGTGCTGATGGCTTTCTGCTGTAACATCTGCTGTACCTGCCGTATCACGTCCGGAGAGGCTGCTGCACCACGCTCCAGCAGCCCCAGCTGACTCGCTGTAGCTGCCGGGTCAACCACTGAAGTGTATAACCCGATCATCACGATCAAAATAAAAAGCGACCCAACCAGGGTATAGATAAAGAACTTGATGGCTGCGTACTCCCTCCTTGGCCCGCCCCAGATACCGATCAGGAAGTACATCGGCAGCAGCATAAATTCAAAAAAGAGGTAGAACAGGAAAAAATCCAGCGCTAAAAAGCAGCCCATCACGCTGGTGAGCAGCAGCAGGTACAGCAGGATATATCCTTTTACTTTGCTGGTGATGGTCCAGGAGGAGATTATACCGATTACGCCTACGATGCCTGTGAGCAGCACCATACTAATGCTGATGCCATCCACACCAACGAAATATTCAATCTGAAAAAGGCCCAGGTTACCAAGCGAAAAGCTTATCCAGTTAAGCTTCTCCACAAACTGGTAGCCCTGCTGCCCATTCGCAAAGGCACTGCCATCGAAGCGCAGGTATGAAAAAATAGCCAGCCCCATCTGCACCAACGTTCCCAGTAGCGCCACTGCCTTTATCGGCCTGTGCTGCTGCGTGGGTATCATCAGCACAACAAGCGCTGCCAGCAAAGGTGTAAAAATGAGACTGCTAAGTATAAAATCCATTAATATTTTTGTTGTTGATTGTTCATTGTTGATAGTTTGCGGTTCATGCAAGCCTGAAGTATTTCTCCGGATTTAGTAATTCAACAACAACTAATCAGCAAACCACTATAAGTACTCATCTACAATATTAAAATCCTGCCAAACCTCACCTTCTTAAATCCTGAGCGCGAAATTAACCATCAAAACACGATGATGTACAGAATAATCAAAATAAATCCGAAGAGAGAATAGGCGTAGTACGACTGTACCTTCCCGTTCTGTAACCCCTGCCCGATACGGCCAAGCATTTTAGAGGCGGCGGCCACCAGCCACACCAGGCCATCCACCACAAACCTGTCGAATCCCGCTATCACTTTTGCGAAGACGACCAGCCATTTACTGCCATAGTTCAGGGTATAATCAATCACGCGCTTATCCACGCGATACAGGCTGCGGGCCAGGAGCAGTGTTGGCTTCACAAAAATTTTTGAATAGAACTGGTCGAGGTAAAAGTGGTTGTAAGACAGCCTGGCAAAAGCACTTCGCGGTTGTTCCTGTAGCAAAGCATCATCTGACTTGTTTCTGTACCTGCCTAATGCCAGTCCTATACCTGCCACACCCAAAAGTGCAGAGAGTACGCCAATTACCAGGTGAGCGATACGATTCGCTTCGTCCTGCGCAACCACTGCCTGTAGCAGGACATCTGCCAGCAAAGCGCCACCCACCGCGAGTCTTTCCAGGCCGATGCCCTGCATCACCCAACTGCTGCTGAAAGAGAACGGGTTTAGGGAAAAGAACACACCCAGAGAAAGTATGGCTAGCAGTACCACCGGCAACGCTAGCACGCGCTCCAACTCCTGCCCTGCCGATACCCGCAGTTCCCGCACATCAAACGGCAACCTGAAGGAACCGAAGAACATGAACCACATGTGGCGGCCCATGTAATAAGCTGTCAGCAGCACCACTGTGAAGCCAATAACCGGCACAACATAATAGAAACTGCTGCCGTTGGCGCTCATGGTTTGCGCCCAGGCCCAACTGCCGGATAGAATCGCGTCTTTGGAAAGGAAACCGGAGAACAAAGGCAAACCGACCAGGGCTGCGGCAGCTACTATGTAGGTGTAGAAGGTCAGCGGCATTGCTTTCCGCAGCCCACCCATGTTTCGGATATCCTGCGGATCTACATCTTTTGGCTGGTGCGTATGGTGCAGGCCACGGTGCATAGCATGGATGATGATACCAGCGTTCAGGAAGAGCGCTGCTTTGAAAAAAGCATGTGTGGTGAGGTGGAAAAGGGAAGCATCATGCGCGCCTGTTCCCATTCCCATCACCATATAGCCCAGTTGCGAGATGGTAGAAAACGCCAGCACTCCTTTTATATCATACTGTGTGAGGGCCGCAACAGCCCCTAATAAGGCTGTAACAGCACCGACAATGGCTATCACTGTGAGGGCGTCTATAGTGAAGAAGGCGTAGCAGCGGGCAAGTAAGTACACCCCAGCCGCTACCATGGTGGCGGCGTGAATGAGGGCAGAAACAGGTGTAGGTCCCTGCATGGCATCCGGAAGCCAGACCTGCAGCGGAAACTGAGCCGATTTGCCCACACAGCCCATAAACAAGCCTAAGCCAGCCAACGTTAGCAGCACCGGCCCCATCACAACCCGCCACTGCTGGCCATTTAGTATATAAGAAACTCCAAAGCCATCGTCCGTCCAAATGCCTGTGGCGATGAGGGCACGCAACGCCTCTAAATCGAAGGTGCGGAAATAGGTATAGAAAGCGAAGAGACCCAGCAACAATCCGATGTCTCCTATCCTGTTTACCAGGAAGGCTTTTTTGTTTGCCGCGATAGCAGCAGGCTTCGTAAACCAGAACCCAATGAGCAGGTAAGAAGACAGGCCAACCAGCTCCCAGAACATAAAAAGCAGGAGCAGGTTATCTACCAATACAATGCCCAGCATGCTGAACGTAAACAGGCCCAGATAAGCAAAATAACGCCCATAGCCTCTGTCGCCGTGCATATAGCCAACCGAGAACAGCTGCACCAGTGTGGAGATGAAGGTGACGATAACCAGCATCAGCACCGTGAGGTTGTCAATCAGTATACCTGCTGTAAAATCAGCTAAGGTGCCTCCCATTGATGCCATGCTAAACCACACGATGCGGCTATGAAAGGTGGCCGTGTTCCAGGTCTGCGCAAAAAGCCAGACAGATAACGCAAAGGAAAGCGCAGAAATACCCACCGCCAGCCAATCGCCACGGCGGGGTAAATGCCTGCCGAAAAAGAACAGAACCAGAAAAGCCAGCAGGGGCAGCAGAAGCACCGCTATTGCAAGGGTAGTCTGCGCTGTGCCCGCCAAAGGCTCTAAAAGTGAGGATAGCTCCAACGTGTCCTTTTTTATTTGCTCAGGTGATTGATTTGATTTAGGTTGGCTGTTTTAAAGAGTTGATACACCCGTAGCACAATGGCCAGGGCCACGGCAGCCTCGGCGGCAGCCACCACCATTACGAACAGCGAAAACAGCTGCCCCTGCAAAAGCAGCGGGTCAAAACGGCTGAAGGCGACGAGGTTCAGGTTGGCTGCATTGAAGATGAGTTCTATCCCCATCAGCACCACCACGGCATGCCGCTTTGTGATAACGGCCAGTATACCCAGGCTGAAAAGCAGGGCGCTCAAAATCAGAATATGCTCTAAAGGGACTCCCTCCATTTCTATACATTCTGTTTGTCTGTGGCAATATAAGCGGCTCCCATCAGGGCAATCAGCAAGAGCAGCGAGGCTACCTCAAAAGGAACTACAAAATCAGTCATCAGCTTGATACCGATGGTATGCACCGTGCTCTTCTCCGGCCCCAGCACATCCGTATCTGCTGTTTGCAGCCACGGAATCATGTGGAGGTTCGCGCGCATGATGGTGTAGCACAGGCCCAAAACCAGCAGAAACGTGATGACGGTGCCCCATACCTTGTTCACGCTCTCCGACATAACGGTCTGGTCGTGCACGCGGCTGCTCAGCATGATACCGAACAGAATCAGCACCAGCACGCCACCCACGTAAACCATCAGCTGCGTGACCGCCACAAAATCAGCGTACAGCAGCACGTATATACCGGCCACGCTCAGCAATGTGATCAGCAGCGAAAAGCCTGCGTACAGCAGGTTGCGCGTCAGCACCATGTAAGCCCCCGAAAGTACCGCCAGTAAGGCAAAAATGTAGAAAAGCATGCCTTTCAGTTATCAGTTAACATTGAACACTTATCAATGTGAGTTTCTCAAATTCCTCGCAGTGTGCGAAGTCTATGCTTTTATGCCTGCTTCCGCGCTGCCAATGCTGCAGCCTTCGCTGCCGCCATTTCTTCCTGCTGCTTCTCAAACAGGCGCTGCTTTTCCTGTGCCTGCTCCGGTGAGAGGTCAGTGAAGTGGTAGATCATGTTCTTGATGTTCACTTCGCTGAAATCGTATACCGGCGTCATGGTGAGGCAGTCGGTTGGGCACACGGTGGTGCAGAGGCCGCAGTAGCAGCACTTAGCCATGTCAATATCGAACACTGGCGCGTACAGGCGCTTCTTTGTTCCGTCTGAAGTTACGCCAATGTCTTCTGTTGCTTTCACCGACTCGATGGTGATGCAGTTCACTGGGCAAATCTTCGCACAGAGGTCGCACACAATACAATCTTCTATCTCGTTGTGCAGGCGGTAACGGCCGTTGTCAGGTATGGGCAGCGCTTCATACGGATACGTGAGCGTAGTCAGGCCATCCGGCTGCTTAAAGTAACTGTCGTCGGACACATACACCGGTTTGCGACGTTTGTTTGCGTTTGCGAAGTGGCGAAGTGTCAGGCGTGCGCCACTCAGCAGCGACTTTATCACGTGCCAAAACCCATTTTTATGCTTATATGCTTCTTTTTTTAATGTTTCCATATATCAAACCACAAGACTTTGTCTTGGGAAAAATAAGTAAGCCTTAGCTTTTGAAAACTTACTTTATACTACATACTACAGCGACGCAAGCTGAAAACATGCATCATGTAAAACCACAAAATAAAATCCTGCGGCAGAGAAAAGCTTAGAAGGACAGTATTACCATTCCACTTTCTAATTCTAAACTTTCCAACTTAAACTATATCATCAATAATCGCCAGATGCCTGCTAAGAGCACAACTACAAGGGCTACCGGTGTCAGGACTTTCCAGCACAGGTACATGAGCTGGTCCACGCGAAGGCGCGGGTACGTCCAGCGAGCCCAGAGTTGCACAAATAGCAGCACAAAAGTTTTGGAGATCAACCAGAAAGCTGCCCATAGGTTTCCGGAAATTTCACCTATCGTGCCGGTGGTCCAGTTGGCAAGTGCTATGGAGCCTATGTTCGGCAAAGGCGTGTTCCAACTTCCCAGGAAAAGAATAACCGCCACCAGGCTCACCAGCACCATCATACTATACTCTGCCAGGAACAGCACCGCAAAACGGAAGCCGGAGTATTCCACGTGGAAACCTGCTACCAGTTCCGACTCAGCCTCTGGTATATCAAACGGAGCTCTATTACTCTCTGCCAATGATGCAATAAAGTATATCACAAAAGCCACCAGCAGCATGGGAGCCCGGAAAATATTCCAGGTGGTGATGCCTCCGATGTTGGTCGTGTCAATACCCAGGGCCTGAATGCCGAAAAGCCAGTTTGTGTCGTATCCCATGCCCGGGAATGCATTCATGAGCACCCCCTGCTGGTAACTTATCTCCTGGAAATCCAGCGACTGGCTTATCATGACAGCAGATAAGATAGCCAGACCAGCCGGAATCTCATAAGACACAATCTGCGCCACCGAGCGCATCGCCCCCAGCATAGCATACTTATTATTCGAACCCCAGCCTGCCATCAGTAATCCAATCACATCCAGCGAAATAATAGCCAGCAGGTAAAAAACTCCGATGCCAATACCCGCAGGCACCAGTGTAGGTGAGATGGGAATAACCGCGAAGCCAGCGAAAACAGCGGCAAAAATAAGTATGGGTGCGAGTTTAAAGAGGCCTTTATCGGCCAGGGCAGGCACAATGTCTTCTTTCTGCAGCAGCTTGACCACATCCAGCACCGCCTGCAGCGAGCCATAGGGCCCGGCTTCGGTTGGTCCCAAGCGGTCCTGCATAAAGGCCGCCACCTTCCGCTCCGCGTACGCCAGCACGATCACAACTCCAAGTAAGAGCATCAGTGTCAGCAGGAAAGCAAGCATAGGCGTTCTGGTTGTTTTAAGAAAGCAAAGTTAGGAGTTAATATGCGAATGTGCTAATAAGAAGGTGTGGTAATTGAGATTTTGGGAATAGCGTGTGGTATGCCTATTGAATGTGAAGCAGAAAGTAGTTCTGTTGCTCCAGAGTTTAAACTAAAATAAACCATAGCAACATCGTCACCAATATAGCGGCAATGCCCTGCATTAAAGTAGCCATAGTATGTGCTTTGTAGGCATCGGTAACTGTTAGGCCGCTGAACTGGGTTACCACCCAGAAATAGCTATCGTTAACGTGGCTTACGGCCATAGCGCCTGCCCCGATGGCCATGACTACTAAGGCCAGCGGTACCGCACCTGCTATTCCTGCCTGAGCCAGCATGGGCGCTACCAGTGCTGAAGTAATCACCAGGGCTGCTGTAGAAGAGCCTTGTGCCGTTTTTAAGGCAGCAGCCACAAAGAAAGGTATCAGCAAGATGAAGGCGCCGCTCAGTGATTCGCCTGCTGCAAACCCTTGTATCAGGCCAGCGACAGGTGTGGCTTTGATCACAGAACCGAACGCTCCTCCTGCACCTGTCAGCAAGAGGATGATGGCTGCATCTTTCAGACCTTCTCCTATCCAGCCTGTTAAGGTTTCTTCGTTCCACTTCGGCAACAGCGGGAAAGCAGCAAAAACACCTATGAGCAAGGCTACCACAGGCGTACCCAGGAAGAGAAGAAAGTCAGCTGCGCCTCCTGTATACTGCAGGTAACTTACAACCGAACCTACACCTATCAGAAGAATGGGTAGAAAGATGGGAGTGAAAGCCTTGGCTGTGGAAGGTAGTTCACCAAACTCCCTCACCACCTCCTCATAAGTATACGCTACTTTGTCTTCCCCTTTAATATAAATTTTAGACGCTACCTTGACAGCCCAAAGATAACCCACAGCTATCACAGGTACAGATACTACTAAGCCAATCAGTATGATGGTGCCGAGGTAGCCACTGGCACCAATATTACCAGCAGCAGCAATAGGTCCTGGCGTTGGCGGAACAAGGGTATGTGTGGCGTATAGGCCTGTGGCCAGTGCGATGGACATAGAGGCCAAGGGGACCTGTGCCCGATGCGCCAGCGCCTTCTTCAGGCTAGCCATGATAACATAAGCAGAATCGCAGAACACAGGTATGCTCACAATCGCACCAATCAGCGACATAGCCAATTGCGGCCGCTTCTCTCCTACTACCCGCAACACCACCTCTGCCATTCGCAAAGCCGCCCCTGATTTCTCCAGTATTTTCCCGATAACCGTACCAGCCACAATGACAATCCCAATATAAGTCATCAGGCCGCCGAAGCCTTCATTTATTGCCTTCACGACTTCGCCCAAAGGCAAACCAGCAGCTATACCGACTCCGAAAGCGGCAATCAGTAAACTCAGAAAAGGATGAAGCTTGAATTTTGCAGTAGCCAGCACAATGAACCCCACGCCCAGCAGCAGAATCAGAAAAAGCAAGGGGCCTTGTACCATGGGGATTTTGAAAGCAGTTTTATTTGAGTTGAGATGCTTTATTGATTAAACGTGTGATGTTGCGTGCGCAGGAAAATAAAAGTGCTTCTGCATCTGCGATGGCTTGTTCTACTTGCATTGGGGCATTGACAATAGCATGGCAGCTTACAAAATGTTCCAGCAGCTGCTCGTGACCTTTTCCCAATCCTCCCGAAATCAGTATGGTGCCTACTCCGTATTTCTTCGCCAGATTCGCCACATACAAGGGCGCTTTGCCATAGAGGGTCTGGTAATCACTCTGACCCTCTCCTGTTATCACCCAATCTGCTTCTTTGATTTGGTCTTCCAAGCCTGCTGCCTCGGCTACTACCTGTGAACCTGAAATGATTTCTGCGCTCAAAGCCAGAAAGCCAAAACCTAGTCCTCCTGCTGCGCCTGCGCCAGGTATGTTTTGCAAATTGTTATTCAGTTGTTCCTCTACCAGGTCAGCATAATTCCTCATGCCTTTATCCAATGCCATTACCTGTTCTCCTGTCGCCCCCTTCTGCGGACCAAAAATATAAGAAGCTCCGTTTTCTCCACATAATGGATTTTCCACATCACTGGCAATCCTGAACTTACATGCCTTCAGGTTAGGGTGAAGATTAGAAAAATCCAGCCTTGCAATTTTCTGCAATGACTCGCCAACTGGCTTTACCTGATTCCCTTCCAGATCCAAAAAACCCGCTCCCAGGGCCTGTAGCATACCAAGACCTCCATCGTTTGTGGCACTTCCTCCTAAACCGATGATGAATTTCCGCAGCCCTTTGTCTATTGCCTCTGCTATTAATTCACCTAAACCGAAGGTGGTAGTTAGCGCTGGATTTCGCTTGTCCTCCGGCACCATCAGCAGACCTGCCACCCGGGCCATTTCAATGACTGCCGTTTCTTTGTCGCCTAAAATGCCGTAGCAGGTATTGATTCTTTCTCCTAAAGGACCAGTTGCTGTAGTACTTACGCTTTGACCTTGGGTAGAGAAGAGCAGCGCATCCAACGTACCTTCGCCTCCATCAGCCATGGGGATTACCACTACTTCCGCCTCAGGAATCTCGAGATTAAAGGCTTTCCTGATAGTGTTACCGACTTCCTTAGCGGATAGGCTGCCTTTATAGGAATCCGGAGCAATGACTATTTTCATACCTACCCCTCCACCAGATGCGGCACGAACTGCGATAGATTTGTGATGATGCCTTTTTCGCGGCGGAATCCAATGGCGCAGCCTTCTCCTGCCCAGAACACACCTGCCTGGTACTGGTAATTGTTGCCGTCTTCCGGCAAGTCGCACCAGCGCTGGTACACTTGCTTCTGAGCATCATACTCTCCTTCCATTTTCGTGACACGCACCCTGTCCACCACTTCCACACTCTGCCCCTCACGGCCAAAGTACGGTTTGCGGATATACTTGCCTTTTAAGGGCTCTAAATCGGCCTCCAGCAGCAACGGGTGGTACGGGAAAGCTTTCCAGAGCCACGCCAGCATGCCTTTACTCTGGAAAAGCAACGTATAAGCAGGATTGGCGATAACCACGTTGCGGGTGCGGGAAAGCAGCGTGAGGCTCTCGAGCAGTTCAGGCTCCTCCCAGGCTATCTGCTCCCAGGGCAGCAACTTAAACAGGAACGGAAACTGCTGCCACTGCTCTGCTCCTACCTGTGCCCAAACCCCTTTCTCAGCGCCTTCCGTGGAAACTGTCACATCCTCTATGGGGCAAAGATGGGCGTCGAATCCTGCCTCGCGGGCAGCCTGCGCTATGATGGCACAGTTTGTTTCGTCTTCAGCACTGGCGCCTATATACGTCAGCAGCAAGGCAGGCGGCAGGTCGTCGTTGAGCATGCGCCAGGATTTGAACTGCTCCACCAGCGCCTCGTATAAGCCCGAGTATTGGTTGGCATCTTTCTTACCGGCAGCAGCCAGGCTCGCCCACTGCACCACCGCGGTCTCTGGTATAGAGGTAGCCGTATCGGCATTGAATTCTATCAGTTTAGGACCTTCCGGCGTTTGCGCCAAGTCAAAGCGGCCGTACAGGTGCCAGTGCCGCTCATCATTCCAGGACTGCCGCACTAATGGCCAGAGGTTTTCAGGTATACCTAAGACTTGCAGGAAGGCATCGGGCAAAGCATCCGGCACTGCCTGTACCATCATGTCGTAAAGTGTGTCGGCGGCATCTAACAAGGCATCCGCCTCTTTCTCGGAAACGATGACAGCCTCACCAGGTACGTAGTTCGCGCAGCCGTCTTCCACGCACCATTCCCAACCCAGGCCGCGCACAGCAGTTTCCACGTCGCCTGTATGTGAGGTCAGGCGTACGGTTTTATTTCCCATCGTTAATCATGTTTTTCTTTTACGTACAGACTTAAGCCCCTGCCCCACCGCTGCGGCCTCTGAAGAAACCACTTCGGCCAGAAGTTGGCGCTGTGGCGCGCTGCCTGTAACTCTGCACATTCTGGCGCCAGGAATCCGTGCGGTTGATCAGGTTAGGATTGGCATAATAGCCAGGGCGTGGTGCCATCATACGGCCGGCCATATAGCCCATTCCGCTCCACCAAAGCACACTGCCCAAACCAAACCCGCCCTGCTGGTAAGTCTGCTGGTTGTTAGCTAATGCCTTCATCTGGTTCTCCAACTCCAGCCCCTGCAGGGTATCGATGCGCCCGTCGTTATACTTTAATATGGCCATGCTCTGCCCGGGAGCCGTTGTGCGTTCATCGGTTATTTTCCATTGATCCGGAGCCTCCTCCGTCAGCTCTGTTACAATGCCATCCGGCACGGCTACTTCGCTATCTGCATTCCATTCATCCTGGTTAGAGCTGTTGCTGCAACTGGTTAAGCCCATGCAAGCAGCAGCGGCCACAATAAAAGCATTCCGCTTAAAGTCGCCTATAGAAAGGTATCTTTTCTTCATAATCTGTAAGTTCTTAAAGGGAGGTTTATCTTGTACGGAAAAACGACAGCAAGCAGTCTACTTTTATACTTTGCTAACTCCCGGTTCCATATTCCACAGGCACATTACCCCTATTCATAATTCGGAATTCTTAATTCGTAACTGGCGCAAAGCGCCGCCTCCTATTCCCACAAAGGGTAATGCTCCAGGTGTACCTGCCGCTTAAAGAAGATCCGGGTGCTTTCTTCAAAAGAGCGGGTAAAGTCAGAGACATAGAATTTATGGTCCCCCACCAGCTTATCGGAGGCTAAATCGTGTGCCTCCAGGTAAGCTTTTACATGCTGCGCCACAATCTGGCTGGCATCCAGCACGTCTACCTCTCCTTCATAAAAGTGCTCAATCTGCTTTTTGATAAGTGGGTAGTGTGTGCAACCAAGGATAAGCGCCTCTATGCCCTGCAGGTCCGGATCAGATAAATATGTGTGGATGACACTCTCGGAAATAGAATCGTTGAAAAACCCTTCTTCTATCATGGCAGCCAGTAATGGGGTAGCATGCGACTTAAGGTTGATAGCGGAACCAAGCTCATCTACCTTTTTGCGGTACACATTAGAGTTTACCGTTTGCTTCGTGCCAATCAGGCCAATGGTCTTGTTCGGGTACGTTTGCCCGATGTGCTGCACAATCGGGTCAATTACGTTCAGCACTTTTGCCTTGCTCCCCACATATTCTTTCACCAGCTCATAGGCCGCAGCCGAGGCCGAGTTACAGGCAATCAGAATCAACTTGCAGTTTTGCTTAATAAGCAAGTCACAAATCTTCACCGCATAAGACTGTATGGCAGCGGTCGATTTGTCGCCATAAGGCAAGTGGGCGGTGTCGCCAAAGTATATCAGGCGCTCGCTTGGCAGCACATTAATGATGGCCTGCGCCACTGTCAGCCCACCAATGCCGCTGTCAAAAATGCCAACCGGCCTCTGTTTTTTATCCTCAACCATAGAGCGAATTTAATTAAAAGCTTTCATATGTCACCTTACCAGGTAAAACAAGCTTGATTGCACTTGCTTTTGCCCCAAACTGCACTTCTGCACTTCATCAGAAAAGTTAAATTCAAAAGTACAACGATACCATAGCTTATGTTATGAAATAAATTATGTTTAAATATTTGTTGCTTTAAAGCAATAATTCTAATTTAGAAATGAATTACTCCACCAGCTTTTCATCCTGAAGTGGAGCTTCAGGTGTGGCATAAAAAGCGAACAACGCAGAACAGAAAGAAAGGCTGTCTTATTAAGTAAACAAATAGGAGTATTATGCAAAGAACCTTTACGCCACCGGCACCTACAGTAAAGAAATCTGCTTTATACGGTAATCTGACTGCGCGCTTCATCGCCTTTCTGGTAGATACAACGCTTCTTGTGTTTTCTTACTCTTTTGTGCTCTATGGCATCAGCGATGCGCAGCAGCAGGTATATACCTGGCAGGATATCTTTCAGAACGGCGTTAACGTGAATGAGTTATTTGCCCTGAGCAAAACACTGTTCCTCAACCCCTACTTCATTATCATGCACTGGCTGTACTTTACCCTGCTGCACTCTTCGCCAAAGCAGGCAACAATCGGCAAGTTTACGCTGGGTTTACGGGTAACGGATCTGCGCGGGAAGCGCATCAATTTTGCACAGGCAAACCTCCGCTATTTCTCTAAAATATTCTCCCTCATACCGCTGTGCCTGGGCTTTCTACTGTTGCTTTCCACACGCCGCAAGCAAATGCTGCATGACTACCTTTCCCGCACCGTAGTGGTGACCGACTAGAAATTTCACTAAAAAATTGCACTTTCTCGTCTACCTTTTTTCAGTAAGCCGTATAAATGTGTATTGAAAACAAACTGAAAGGAGGATTATTATGAGATTTATTCCAACCCGTTTTCACGGGATATTAGATTATGTTGTGGGGCTGGTATTGATAATTTCCCCATGGTTGTTCGGTTTCTCTGACGTAGCCTATGCTACCTGGATTATAGTAGCTGCCGGTATTGCGGCACTTTTACAAACTATCTTCACTGATTTTGAAGTGGGCATTATCCACAAAATTCCGATGCAGACACACCTGATGGTTGATTTTGGTATGGGTGTTATCCTGGCCTTGTCGCCCTGGATATTCAGTTTTGCGGAGGAAGTATACATGCCGCACCTGATTGGTGGTCTATTCGCTATTCTGGCTTCGCTTACCACGCACCGTGTACCGAGCGAGTCATACAGAAGAACCCATACACAACACGACAGAGTAGGGTAAACTATCTTAAGCTACATTGTAGAACAGGCTGGCCAGATGGCTGGCCTGTTTTATTTTGCCTGCACCTGTGCAGATAAATCCCTAAATTTGCACTATGAATTACCTATCAGCAGAAAATATATCAAAAAGCTTCAGCGAACGCTGGCTTTTTAAAAACCTGAACTTCGGTATTAGCCAAGGCCAGCGCATTGTGCTGGTGGGTGTGAACGGCTCAGGCAAAACTACCTTACTGAATGTGCTGGCAGGCCACCTGCCCCCCGATGAGGGAAGTGTGAGTGTGCGGAAAGAGGTGAGCATTGGCTACCTGGGCCAGAACCCTGTGTTTAACGAAGAGCTGACGGTGCACGAAAACATCTTTTCCGGACAGAACGAGACGCTGGACCTAATACGGGACTATGAAGCCGCCATGGCCAACCCTAACACCAGCGGTGAGAAAATGCAGGAACTGATGGAGCGCATGGATGAGCTGCAGGCCTGGGATTTTGAAGTGAAGGTAAAGCAGGTACTCTCCAAACTAGGCATCAATAACCTGGATGTAGTTATTAAGAACCTCTCCGGCGGGCAACGCAAGCGGGTAGCCATGGCCCGTGTACTGATAGAGGAACCGGACCTGCTTATTATGGACGAGCCAACCAACCACCTGGACCTCGATACCATCGAATGGCTGGAGGGAATGCTGTCGACGCAGAACACCACGCTGCTGATGGTAACCCACGACCGCTACTTCCTGGACAAGGTGGCCAACGAGATAGCTGAACTTGACAACGGGCAAATCTATACCTACAAAGGCAACTACAGCTACTTTATAGAGAAGAAGGCAGAGCGTGAGGAGGCTGCCGTAGCCGAGACAGAGAAGGCCCGCAACCTGATGCGCAAAGAACTGGAGTGGATACGGCGCATGCCGAAGGCGCGCGGCACCAAGGCCAAGTACAGGGTAGATGCCTTTGAGGAACTGAAGGAAAAAGCAGCTAAGAAAACAAGTGGCCCTCAGTTGGAGCTCTCTGTTAAAACCACACGGCAGGGCGGTAAAATCATTGAGGTAGAGCACATCTCCAAGTCCTTTGGCGATAAGAAGATTGTGAATGACTTCACCTATGTGTTCAAGAAGAAAGACAGAATAGGCGTAGTAGGTCCGAACGGAGCCGGCAAGTCTACCTTCCTGAACATGCTTACCGGTAAGTTACAGCCTGATGCAGGCACCATAGATGCCGGCCAAACCACCGTTTTTGGCTACTACACCCAGGACGAGCTCTCCTACAAAGAGGACCAGCGTGTTATTGATATTGTAAAGGAAATTGCAGAAGTGGTTGAAATGGCCAACGGCGAGGTGATCACGGCCAGCCAGTTTCTGCAGCACTTCCAGTTTCCTCCGGTGCAGCAGTATACTTTTGTGAGCAAACTGAGCGGTGGCGAGAAACGCCGCCTGCAGTTGCTGCGCGTCCTTATCAAGAACCCAAACTTCCTGATTCTCGATGAGCCTACAAACGACCTGGACATCATCACGCTGAATATCCTGGAAGATTTCCTGCTCAATTTCGGAGGCTGCCTGCTCATTGTGAGCCACGACCGCTATTTTATGGACCGGCTGGTAGAGCACCTGTTCGTATTCGAGGGCGAGGGCGAAATCCGGAACTTCCCGGGCAACTACACTGACTACCGTGAATGGCAGAAAGAACAGGAACGCGAAGAGGTCATCAGAGCCGCTGCCACACCAGCAGTGGCAACAGTGGCAGCAAAGAAGACAGAACAGCCCGGCAGCAATAAGCGCAAGCCCACTTTTGCGGAGCAGAAGGAGTATGAGCAGCTCGAAAAGGATATTGCGAAGCTGGAGAGCCGCAAGACCGAACTTATGGAAACGATGAACGCAGGCACCACCACAGACCACGAGCAGCTTACAGCCTGGGCCACGGAGTTGGAGAATATCAATGACTCCCTGGAGGAAAAGGAATTCCGCTGGCTGGAGTTGTCTGAACTGATGTAAGTTCCCGGTTCACATCATGCACTTGAACCACATGCCCTGAGAGCCGGAGGATTCTCAGGGCATGTGGTTCAGGCCTTTGATCACAACAGCGCCTTTCATATTTTGCTCCCCTACCCGCACAATTTCCTTTTTAAAGGATTTGGGATCGTTTATGGTTTCATAAAAACCGTCCAGGAACTTGATGGTCTGCTTCCGGTATCTCTGGTCAATCAGGGTACTCTGCAGGTATACGTCATAGAAAGCCATTTTGTGCGCGTTAAACGCACTGACAACTGCTCTGTAAGTAGACTCCGGGAAAGCATAACCCCTGAATAGGCGTTGCCGCACTGAGGTAATTCCTAACTCGGGAGGGGGTACCGCGTACGGCGTAGACACAATACCCGAATAGTCAAAATCATACGGGACAGGGTATGGGGAATTCAGTGAGTCGAGGGATACAAGCTTTATGTTGTGGCGGAACGGGACAGACCAGTCTGTGTTACCAATCATGTACTGAAACATAGCCACCCTTGCCATCGCCAGTTCATCTGTGCCATCCATCCTCAGCACAAGCTCTTTCTGAACGATATGGCCTTTGTTTCTTTTGGCCATGTCGTCGTCATCTTCTAACAGGAAACCATACTTAGTCTCTGTTTTCCTTTTACCCTCCAGGTCTACGTACTCCACTTTGCAGAGCCTCGCCCGGAAGCTCATGTCTGTCATGATGTTATAGAGCTTATACACCAGGTACTCACGCAGCAGGTACTCCTCCCCGTTGCAGTGCGTTACAAGTTTCAGCTTATTTACCTTTCCAAACACTGTTTTACCGACTGTGCTGCGGGAGAAATTCAGCATCAGGGGCGGAAAGCCACATACTGTGGGATCGCGGCGGCGGTTCCCCCGCACCATTATCTTGAGGTTTTCTGACACCGCTGTGCCATCTTTCCCTTTGTAAGAGATAACCGCCGGATGATACGCTCTTTCCTCCCCCCTGTCCTTCAGCACAGTCCTCATCTCCATTGTAATGCTGAACAGGAGCGGCTCTTCGCTTTTAAAAAGAGGGTTTTCTTCCCACTGCTCCACTGGAAGTGAATCAGCAGCCTGAATGTCTGTTTGCAACTGTGTCCGGCTCGGCAGGGGAAGAAGCAACAAGAAACTGATGAGCGCATACAAGACGAACTTTTTCATATCTGTAGTTTTAAATCACTTGGTATCCGCTCCAATACTTTTTCCAGTCAGGATAGAAAGGGAGATGGCATGGGTGCATTTTAAGTTTGAAGAGAGTTCCTGCCTTTTGGGTTTAGGGAAAAGTTTTATAGCTGCGTCTGCGGTACGCAGCAAGTAATCTTGGCCTTAAGCTTACTTAAACAGTTCTTTTATCACTTGTCCTTTCATTGTTGCAGGCTCCATTTTTATCTCTATGCGTATGGAGTCCAACACTTGCGCTACTGCTGTAGAATCCATGGCTACTTTTACCACCGTGGTATCAGCCCGTGGCACTACTACCGCAGGGTCCATTTCAAACCTGAGCAAACGAGCAACTGTGGGGGCGATATCCACCAATGTATACCTGTTCTCTATCACCCTGCCCTTTCTAAAATCCGGCCCCAGCGCCAGTAAGCTTATTTTCTGGCATCCTTCACAGCTGTCGCCGTGCTCCATCCAGCCACCATCTATCCCGTCTAAATGGCGGCCATGGTCGTTGGTGATGATGAGTGTTGTTTTATTCTTGTAGTAGGAATCATCATTTAGAAAATCCCAGAGCTGCTTTACATACCTGTCGTTCCTGGAGATGCCCCTCAGGTAATTTTCTGAGTTCCCCGCATGGGCAAAGCCATCAGGCTCCATAAAGTTTATCAGCACCAGGTTCGGCTTGTGTGTGTTCAGCACATTTTTAGCTGCTTCCAGGGTAAGGGAGTCCATACGGTATCCTGATCCGGGCCCACTGATCCCACCATCGAAGGACGGCTGGTACGTTCCCTGCCAGTCAGGCCGTTGGGTATTGGCAAGCATGTGCAGCTTATCTTTACTGGAGACAATCCACGCAGCGGTAGCTGGCTTACCAGATTGCTTTAGAAAATACTGAAATATAGAAGGGTTGGCAGGAAGTTCATCTCCATTGTTATCTATTGGTTGGTTAACACCCGTGGTGATAGCCGCATGACCGGAGTTGGTGTAGGTGTAGGCATCGTTGTAAAAATTACTCAAAAAGCCTCCTTTGGGCTTCATTCTGGCAGACATGTTCGGGATAAGCCCTGGCGTAACTGCCCAGGTTTCGGAGTAACGCGGACCATCAATCACCACGATAATCACGTTTTTGGTGCGCAGCGGTTTTTTCTGTGCCTGGTAATTGGCTTCCTGAGGTGATGTAGCTGGCTGAGGTGAGGCGCAGAACATAAGCAGGGTTAAGGCTGAAAAGCACAGCCTTATACCGGAGCTTAGAATTCCTTTTCCTGTCTTTGTGGAAGCAAATAACCCCATTTCGGTAGTGGTTTACTCGGGCCTTTCCTGCCTTACATCTAAATAAATATACGAATTATATAGTTTTTAAGACATCATGCGCTATAGAAAAGAATTTGACGGCATGTGTTATACCTAAAAAGCAATCAGAACAGTATCAGGAACGCTTCAGGCGAACTTTTACCTTTTTCACCTGCTTGCTATGTCTGGCCATAACAAGGCAGGATTCTATTAGTTTAACTGGTAAGGCGTATTGGCCTTAGCTTACAGTAACGGCGACTCCCGGCTCATTTTTTCAACCAATAACTTACCTTGTAGAACAATCAGGGCTGTCAACAATCTGCAACAAAAAACCCGGTCGCTTATGGCCGGGCTCTTTTTGATGCGTTGAATAAGCTCTTCTTAATGAGTCAGCTCATGGCTGATCTGGAAACCGAGTTTGCGTGGCTTCGTAACGTGGGTATTTTCCAGTTTCTGCTTCAGTGTTATGCGTTCGATGTCACTTACATCCTGCCCCATCAGGTCATTGTTAACGGCTGCTATCATGGCGCTTTCCACTATAATGCGAAGTGTTTTGTCGTTGATCTTGTTTTCCTCAATGTTCGAGATTTTTTCCTTCGGAAGGTCCAGTTGCCTCACTCCTTCAATGCAGAAGTGCATATCTATATTCACCAGCATGCGCCCTACTAGATAGCCGGGGTCTTCGAGGCGGTTATACTTGATGGTATCGGCCATAAAGTTATAAGCCATGATGTGCCCGAAGAACCTGCGCCGAAAATCCTCCTCCACATAATCGCTTCGCATGATCTCGTAATCGTCCGGGAACGTGATGATGTTAGAGTGCATCACAAACACAAGTAAATCACCAGAAAACTTTATCTGAAACTCATGCTCTCCTACGTTTTTGTATTCGATAGCAACATTATCATCCAGCTTTGTTAACCGCTCCGTCAGCTCTGCTACCAGTTCCTGAGAAATTTCCTTCATGCGGTTAAATGTCTCTTTGGTATTGCGGTAAATAGCCTGCTTTGTCTTGGACTTCTGGTGCAGCCCGTTTATAATATCATCTAATTTATCTTCCATAATCCCTTATACGGTATTCAATAATGTGTTCAACTCTGTGTTTACATCAGAAACAGACACTTTGTTTAAGTACCCACACTCAAAACTGGTAGCCAGCTAAGCAGAACGCTCATACTTTTGTGCCAATCGTTTACTTTTCATGGCCCTACACCATACCCTGGTGGTGGCGTGACGCTGCTTCGCCCCTGTCCTTCCAGTTGAAACGCTACCTGCCTTAATCCCGGTTTTGCCCCTGGATGATGCAATAGCATATTCCGTGCCTGAGGCAATTCAAAAACCTCTGGAATGCTGTTCAAAGCTCCTGCAGGCACATGTTGCTGATGGAATTTCTGCAACAGAGGCTCCCGCTCCTGCTGCAGGATGAGGTTACGCAGCAACTCGTTTATCTCAGTACGATGCTGCACACGGTTGTAGTTGGTACTGTACCTGGGATCATCGGCAATTTCAGCTGCGCCCAATATATGACACAGCTTCCGGAACTGCCGGTCATCCCCTATTGCCAGCACCAGCTGTTTTCTGTCTTTAGCAGTATAGGCGCTGCCATAAGGCACTATGCTGGGGTGTTCAGACCCCAGGCGCTGCGGGTTGTATCCCGCCACCAGGTAGCCAGTTGCCTGGTTAGCCAGCGCCGACACCGCCGCCTCCAGCAGCGACACCTGCACCATCTGCCCCTTACCTGTCCGCTCCCGGTACAGTAGGGCTACCAGTAGCCCCTCCTTCAACTGGTGCGCCGTCAGGATATCCATTAGCGCAACGGGCATTTTAGTGGGTGCTCCTTCAGGTGCTCCGTTCAGGTACATAAAGCCGCTTTCGGCCTGCACCACGGCATCATAGCCTGCCCGGTTGTCGTTTGGGCCATAACCTGTGATGTGGCCATAGATCAGGCGCGGGTTTATACTGCTGAGTGTGCTGTAATCTACCTTTAGCTTTTCGGCATCGCCTGGTTTATAACTGGCAATCACAATATCTGCCTGCTCTACCAGCGTGTACAGGCGCTTCAGGTCGCTTTGCTCTGTCAGGTCCAGTGGCAGCGACTGCTTCCCCCAATTGGCAGCACAGAAATAGGCGGGAGTGTCTGTGTCAGCCTGCTCGCTGCTTACTTTCCAGCGGCGGGTTACATCTCCCTGTGTGGCAGCATTCTCTATTTTGATGACCATGGCGCCTAATTCCGCAAAGAACTGCCCCACACTTGGCCCCGCCAGCACGCTTGCCAACTCCAGCACCAGCAAATCTTCAAACATCGGGTTCTGCATATACACTGCTCATATCTCAGGCCTTTGCCTGATGGTACATTTTCAAATATACACAAACATCAGTAGGAATTCTGTTACAGGTTCGGGCAGAGAAAGTGGTGTAACCTGGGTTTCTTGCTGGCAGAACTAATCTGCAGGTGTGCAGCCGTGACAGTAACCCATTCTGTTCTAAACAAAAAAGACGAAAACATATCCTGTCTCCGTCTCTTTACAAATGTCTTTTAAAAACTACTCCAGCTCTGCCAATACCTCTTCGCTTAGTTCGAGGTTATGATATACTTTCTGCACGTCGTCATCGTATTCCAGGGCATCCAGTAACCTCAGTACCTGGCGTACAGCCTCGGGGTCTTCCACTGTTACCGTTGTCTGAGGAAACAGCTGCAGTTCGGCACTTTCCAAATTTAAGTTCAGTTCTTCTATCTTCTTCTGCATCGCCCCGAAATCTTCCATGGCACAGTACACGGTCATATAATCTTCATCAAACTCTACGTCTTCAGCACCGCCATCCGCTAATTCCAGCATCAGTACCTCTTCCTGCACAGGTTGCTCCGGGTCCTGCTTCACAGTAAAAACACCTTTCCTGTCGAACAGGAATTCCACTGAGCCATTTACACCCAGGCTGCCGTTCCCTTTATTAAAAATTGTACGCATGTTCTGTACAGTTCGGTTAATATTATCTGTCAGGCATTGGATAAATACCGCCACACCATTGGAGGCATAGCCCTCATAGGTTACCTCACTATAATCTCCGTCTGCCCCTTCCCCCTTCGAAATGGCGCGTTCTATGTTGTCTTTCGGCATGTTAGCTCCTTTGCTCTGTTGTATTGCCAGGCGCAGGCGCGGGTTTGCATCGGGGTCAGGACCGCCCTCCTTCACAGCTACCGTTATCTCTTTTATCAGCTTCGTGAATATTTTCGATCGTTTAGCATCCAGCGCGCCTTTCTTGCGCTTTATCTGCGACCATTTGTTGTGTCCTGCCATATAGAGATGAATCTGTTAAGTTTAGTAAGACATACGGTTTCTTTTGCCTGACAGTACGAAAACAGGGTTGTATATGATGGAGGAGGCATAAAAAGAGCAGCCCTGCGCTATGGCAAGGCTGCTCTTTATAGTGAGTATAGTTTCTATCTATAAACTTATCTGCTTAAAGCACAAACATAAAGATGGCATTAACGATGTTCACGCCTAACAGTAAAAAGAAGTTAGGGGATTCTTGTATAACCTTTTTCATGAATATATAATTTATGATATATTAAATTAGATTCTGGTTTTGCTAAACACAAGCATTTTTACGCCTGCTTCCACACAATGTTGCAGCAGTTATGACTTTTAAAACAAATATTATAATATTTAAGTTTTAATATATAGTTAAGCTGCCATTTACCCCTTTTCAAGTCCGTATTGCCTTCATAATCAGAAGCAGCACTTAAAGCTTATATAATATTACAGGCACTATATATTCAGCTAATTTTATGCAAATATAATACTATATTTAATATTTAAACGATTTCAAGAAAAAATGTTTCACAGCGTCTTTTGAGCTTCAAACCTATATTTATGTTATCTTTACCATGCAGACACTCAACATAAAGCGTATGTGTGATTGATTGTGAGGAAACATAATATATCAGACTTTGAATTTCAGTTCATTTAACCTACACGACGACGTATTAACAGGAATCAACTCCATGGGCTACAACAGCCCCACACCTGTGCAGGAACAGGCTATTCCACTTATACTCGACCAAAAAGATATGATTGCCTGCGCCCAGACGGGCACCGGCAAAACTGCAGCTTACCTGCTTCCGCTCATCGACAAGATATCCCATGGGAACTTTGACCACACCAGCACCCTGATTCTGGTGCCGACACGTGAGCTGGCCAAGCAGATAGACGAGCAGGTGGAAGGTTTCGGTTACTTTGCCTCCGTGAGCTCTATTGCCATCTACGGAGGCAACAAAGGAGATGATTGGGATCAGCAAAAGCGTGCCCTTACCACAGGTGCCGATATTATTATCGCCACGCCTGGGCGCTTGCTCTCGCACCTTGCCATGGGCTATGTAAAGCTGGACCAGTTGAACCACCTTGTGCTGGACGAGGCGGATAAAATGCTGGACATGGGCTTTATGGATGACCTCCTGAAGATCATTAACCAGCTGCCAAAACAGCGCCAGACGCTTCTTTTCTCGGCTACCATGCCCCGTAAAATCCGTGACCTGGCGCAGCAGATTCTTAAAGATCCTGCTGAGATAAACCTGGCAGTTGCCAAACCGGCCGAGGGAATAGACCAGCGCATTTACCTGACCTACGACAACCAGAAGCTGCCCCTGCTGGAGCACCTGCTGCGAGAGTTAGATGTACAGAGCATGATCATCTTCACCTCCCGCAAATCCAATGTGAACCAGATTGTGCGGTCGCTGCTGAAGATAGGCTTCACTGCCGAGGGTATCTCGTCGGATATGACGCAGGACGAGCGTGAAAAGGCGCTGCAAGGCTTCAAGAACAAGCAATACCAGATTGTGGTGGCCACCGACATTCTCTCCAGAGGGATTGACATAGACAGCCTGAGCCATGTGGTGAACTTTGATATGCCGCAGGACGCCGAAGACTATGTGCACCGCGTGGGCCGTACAGCGCGCGCCTCCTCTACCGGAGTGGCTATTACGTTTGTAAACGAAAAAGACATGTTCCGTGTGCAGAAGGTAGAGCGCCTGATTGAGCGGGAAGTACCCAAGCTGCCACTTCCTGAGGACTTCGGGGCTGCCCCGGCTTATGATCCGACAAAACGCCATGACGGCGGCAGCCATCGCCAGAGAAGCGGCAACCGCCCTGGCGCCGGAGGCAGAGACAAGCAGCACCGCAGCAAACACCACAGGGAAGGCAGCAAGCCACGCCACGCCGATGAAGGCAGCAAAAGACCGGTAAAGGCTGCCAACCATACTCCCCGTCCTCGCCCCGAAGGTGGTGGAGACAAGGCGGCCGTAGCAGGCGAAGGGGGCGGCGAGAAAAGGCGCAAGCGCAACAACCGCAACCGGAACCGTGGTGCAGCAGGTCAGGGGCCGAAAGAGGAAAACCAGCCTGCATCATAGCAGCATCAAAATAAGAATAGCCAGAGCCGCTCACAAAGCGGCTTTGCCTGTTTTAGGCACAATGTTCGCTGCATTCTCCTTTCAAAGCCAGAACGAAGCAGTACCTTTGTGTAAATCAGGCAAAACAGTAGCAGACAGACAATGAGAGCATTATTACTGATAGATATTCAAAATGACTTTTTACCGGGTGGCGCACTGGCTGTACCGGAAGGCGATGCCATTATTCCGGTAGTAAACAGGCTGCAGGGGCAGTTTGACTTGGTAGTGGCAACCCAGGACTGGCACCCGGAAAACCATCAAAGCTTTGCCTCCAGCCACAAGAGCAGAAACACCTTCGAAGTAATTAAGCTGCAGAGCCTCAATCAGGTACTGTGGCCGGACCACTGCCGGCAAGGCTCAAAGGGTGCCGAGTTCTCTGATGCAGTAGACATGAGTCGGGTAGAAACCATCTTCCGCAAAGGCATGAACCCGGAAATAGACTCCTACAGCGGTTTCTACGACAACGGCCACCTGAAAAGCACCGGCCTGACAGATTACCTGCGAGGCAAAGAGGTAACTGAAGTGTACGTTGCCGGCTTAGCCGCTGATTTCTGTGTGTACTTTACCGCCAAAGACGCGCTACAGGAAGGCTTTAGTGTATCTATAGTAGAAGACGCCACACGCGCAATCAGCCCGGAGGGCTTTGAAAAGGCGAAGGCAGATATAGAAAGCAAAGGAGGCAAACTGGTGCAGAGCCATACGCTGATAAGCTGATAAGGTAAATCAGGTGCAAAAGCTTGAAAGCCGCTCCACAAGGGCGGTTTTTTTTCGCCTATACCGCAAAAACAAAAGTAAAATCGTACATCCTCAGCAGGAATAGCAGTCTAATTCTCTTCAAAAATAATTTTTAGTGTTTAAACAAAAAATAATTTATCAACTATAGTTATAGTTTACAAATTTTATTACCTTGTTTAGGCAAAGCGGCACTAATACAAGGCTTTGCATTCCGCCATATAGCTTCAGGGACAGCGGCAGGCATACCTGCCCCATGTGTAATAGGGAAATAGAGAGCTAAAGGGAAGGGTACAGGCAGAAGCTGTGATCCACTGGAAACTTTAGCACACTCATTCTAACCTAACCTATACACATGAAACAGACTATGCTGCTGGCTTTGTGCCTGCTATTCAGTTCTCTTGCCTCTGGGCCCAAAGCCCCGCAACCGGCACCGTAAAAGGTGTGGTGGTAGACTCCGCCACACAGAAACCGCTCAGCTACGTTACTGTAGTCATCAGCAGGCCTGACAAAGACGTACCCGTCAAAACTACCTTCACACAGGATAATGGTAAATTCGAAGTTACAGGATTACCGCTGGCCCCCTACAAGCTCATTCTTACCTTTGTAGGTTACAAGCCTTTCTCTATGGCATTACCCGCGCTGGAGGCGGGTAATGCCGTAGCCGATGTGGGCCAGCTAAGCATAGCCAGTACTGCCAAGCAGCTGCGGGAAGTGGAGGTAACGGCAGAAAAGATGCTCATCTCCCAAGACATCGACAAAATCAGCTACAATGTGGAGTTCGACCCGGAGAGCAAAACGCTTTCCGCCCTCGATATGATGCGCAAAGTGCCGATGCTGAGCCTCGACGCTGAAGAGAACATTCAGTTAAATGGCAGCGGCAGCTTTAAGGTGCTTGTGAACGGCAAGGCCTCTACCCTCTTTGCGCGCAACCCGAAAGATGTTTTCCGCAGCATGCCTGCCAACACCATCAAGCGAATCGAGGTTATCACTGATCCTCCTGCCAAGTATGACGCCGAAGGAATTGGAGGCATCATCAACATTATTACCCACAATGCGCCCAGCAACGGCTACAATGGCAGCATCTACCTGTCGCAGAGCACCCCAGACAGCAGGTACGGCTCTGCCAACGTTACTGCAAAAGTGGGTAAGTTTGGCCTCTCCGCTTACGGCGGAACAAACATGTTCACCAGCCCGGGCTTTACCTCGACTTTTGAGCGCACGAACTTAAAAACCGGTGCCAGGGTGATACAGTTGGGTTCGGGCCAGAACCAAAGCTACTTTAGCTATGTGTCCGGTGAAATGAGCTATGAGATTGACACCATGAACCTTATCTCTGCCAAGTTCAGCCTCAATGGGAATGACTTTGAGTCGCAGGGGCTGCAGACAGTGGAGGAGTTGAACAGGTCAGGTATCCGTACGCAGTTCTATGAGCGCATTAACCCTTCCACGGGCCATTGGTATAATTACGAAGCAGGACTTGATTACCAGCACACTTTTAAGCGCAACAAGAACCAACTGCTGACACTCTCTTACAAGATCGGGAGCGAAGAGAATGGAAGCGAAGCTGACCTGCTGTTTAACCCTGTCCTAAACTACTCAGGGCCTCTGGTAACCCACACGGTGAACGACGGACAATCTGTAGAGCAAACATTCCAGGCCGACTATGTGCACCCGTTTCAGAAGCACACACTGGAGGTTGGCGCCAAGACCATCCTGCGTGACAACGGCAGCGATTATTTCTACCGCAACTACAACGCCGAAACCAACACATTTGAGGAAGTGCCGGGGCTGAGCAATGAGTTTGATTACAGCCAGGATATCTACGCCGCCTACACCTCCGCCAGCCTGCGCTTCGACAAATGGGGGCTGCGCCTGGGTACGCGCCTGGAGCAGACGATAGTAGATGCGAACTTCAAATCATCCGGGTCGGTGGCGGAGCAGGATTACCTGAACCTGATCCCCAACATTACCGTTACCCGCACGCTCAAAAACATGGCGACCCTGAAAGGCTCTTACACGCAGCGTATTGAGCGGCCGGGCCTGTACTTCCTGAACCCATATGTAAACAGGATGACAGAGAAGAGTGTTTCTTTCGGTAACCCTAACCTGGAGGCGGCCACGAGCCATGTGTTCAGCCTGTCGCACAGCTTTTTTAAGGGAAGCAACTCCATGAACAGCACCCTGACGCACGCCTTCACCAATAACGCCATCCAAAGCTATACCAGCTATAACCCGGCAGACTCTGTGAGCAGCACGACCTTTGGTAACATCGGCAAGAACGCCACCACCACGCTTTCGCTTGGTGGTAATGCCACTCTTTTCAAAAAACTGAGCCTCAGCCTGAACGGCACCCTCAACTACAGCGACATCAGCGGCAACATAAACGGTAAGTTGTTAGAGAACAGCGGCATAAGCGGCTACATGTTCAGCAATATCAGCTACAGGTTTGAGAAGAACTGGCGTGCCAGCGTGAACATGGGGTATTATGCACCACGTGTGTTACTGCAGGGCAGGTCGTCCGGGCAGTTCTGGAATGGTGCTTCCGTTAGCAAGAGCTTCCTGAAAAACGAAAAAGCCAGTGTCAGCCTATCGGTGCAAAGTCCCTTTGATAAGTACTTCACCTACTATAACGAGCTCATCGCTCCGGATTTTATTCAGCGCAATGAGTCCCGCAACATACGCCGCCGCATTAGCATTGGCGTCAGCTACAAATTCGGTAAGCTGAAAGAAGACATTAAGCGCACCAGGCGCGGCATCAAGAACGATGACGTGAAAGGCGGTGAAAGCAGCGGCGGCGGCGGGAATGGCAACTAACGCTGCTTCGCTTTAGAAAACAGACATGCCCCAGCTTTGCTGATAAGAGGCTGGGGCTTATCTGTTCTCCATACCTTTCATAAGCCTGCTGCTAAAAGTAGGTACCGCTGCAGCATCACTGCACCTGGTAGCATCCGGCAACGGATATAAAATTATAATCGGTATTTACTTCTTTTGTCCTTTAAAAAAGCTAAATTCATAAGGAGTTGATTTAAAACGGGTTCGCATCTACAACTAAAATATGCAGCTATGGAAACAACAGGAAAGTACATCATCATGATTTTATTGTTGTGCGGCGGCAGCTTTGCACAGGCCCAGCAGACTGCCACTACTTTCCGGGTAAAAGCAGGAGAAGAACCCATGAAAGTAATTCCGGTTGAGCATCAGTACCGTTACCCTTTGTTTCAGAAAGGAAAGGTAGTGTACATGAATGGCAGCTTTACGGCAGCTACATTTAACTATAATAACCTGCTAGGCGAAGTGCAGTTCATCAACTCCAAGGGAGACACGATGGCCATAGCGGGTGAGCCTGCGCTTTATTCTGTTTTAGTTGGCGAAAGTGAATACCTGTATAACCAGGAAGAGGGATTTCTGGAAGTTGTGAAGGAATTCGATGAAATGAAGCTGGGAAAAAGAAAGAAGCTGGAGTTCGCCGGAGCAGACAAGGTGGGCGCCTATGGCCAGTCTTCTGGAGCCTCCTCCATCAGAAACACGAGCACCATCATCAGCAACAACAGCCAACGGTACTCCCTGGCACAGAAAGGCGATGTGGTGTTTTCAGAGAAGCTAACTTATTTTCTGGTAGACGAGAGAAACCAGTTTCATAGAGCGAACAAACCCAACATACTAAAGTTGTTCTCTAAACACAGGAAGGCCATCTCCAGCTATCTAAAGGAGCATTCCCTTAACTTAGACAAAGAGGAGGACCTGGTAAAACTGCTTCAATTCTGCACCACCCTGAACGCTTGATGCTACCTTTCCCACTCAAGCTTCGGTTCTAACTTTCTATCAACAGGGTGAGCAGGACCTGCAGCACAATTTTGGTGCATTACACCAGGTCTTAGACCTGCTTCACTCTGCGGAAACAGGCAGAGATGGGCTTTATACGCTGATACGCTGCCGTTTATACTACTTGCCCTATCCCAAACAGCAGCACAAACAACAGCGTGGTAAGAGCCATTTGCTTCAGGTAAGGGTCCAACTCCTGAGAGGTCTGCTTGAGCCACACGTTTACCCCATTTACCAGCACCAGCGGCAGCGCCAGCACAAACAGGAATTGCCACGAACCATTGTAGTTCAGCAGCACGTAGGCAAAAGCGCTTGCCACACCACCCAGCAGCAGCAGCAGGTGATAAAGGCGGGCACGTTTAGGACCCAGCCGCACAGGTATGGAGTATTTGCCTGCCAGTGCATCAGACTTTATGTCGCGGATGTTGTTTACGTTGAGCACAGCCGTGGAGAAGAAGCCACAGACAAGGGCAGGCAATATTACCACCGCATCCATTTCCTGTGCCTGCAGGAAGTATGTTCCCAGCACGCCCACCAGGCCAAAGAAAACAAAGACGAAAAGGTCGCCCAGGCCGGCATAGCCGTAAGGCTTATCGCCTGCGGTATAGTTGATGGCGGCCCAGATAGAAGCCAGCCCCAGCACCAGGAACACCAAAAACAACAGCATGCCCTCCGTTCCGAACGCAACCCAGAGCAGCATCAGGCCGGATACTAGCGACAGCAGGCTAAAGACCAGCATGCCCTTCTTCATCTGCGCTGCCTTAATATAGCCGGCCTGCACCGCCCGCTTCGGCCCTTCGCGGTGCACACTGTCGGCACCATGCTTTGTGTCGCCGTAGTCGTTGGCGAGGTTCGACAGGATTTGCAGGAAGAGGGTAGTCAGCACGCAAAGACCGACGATGGCACCGTTAAAAGCATGGTGGGCAGCGGCCATAAACCCGCCCATACCAATGCAGGAAAGCGCCAGCGGTAGCGTGCGTGGCCTAAAAGCCGAAATCCAGGCCTTTACCAGACCTGGATTCGGTGTTATATGTTCTTTGGTATTCAATGCTGTTTCTGATGCGGTTTACTGGACCAGGGTTTTACCTTTGCCAGCCATCCTCTGTGTAAATTATTTTTTTATAGCAGCCAACAGCTCTTCACTCATCGGTTTCACCTTTGAGGGATAAAACCCCATTACCTGCCCATTCTCATCCACCAGGTATTTACTGAAGTTCCAGGCTGGTTCCTCCTGGTTTGGCGCGTTATGCTGCAGCCACACATAGAGCGGGTGTTTGTCCTCTCCTACCACCGACACTTTCTCGAACATCGGAAAGGTGACGCCATAGTTCTTCTGGCAGAAAGAAGCTATCTGCTCATTGCTGCCCGGCTCCTGCCCACCAAAGTTATTTGCCGGAAAACCTAACACCACCACCTCATTTCCATGTTTCTCGTGCAGTTGCTGCAACTCGGCATACTGTGGCGTATAGCCACATTCAGAGGCTGTGTTCACCAGCAGTACTTTCTTGCCTTTGTAATCAGAAAAGTTGACATTTTTGCCGTCTAAAGTCTTCACCTGAAAACCATAGAAGTCACTGGTCTGTGCATTTGGATTGGAGGTTGTTTCTGCTGCCATCGTTTCTGAATCTGAGGTTAAGTTCTTGCTTGCACCGTTCTGGCAAGCCACAAAAGTAGTAAGCAGGCCCATCAGCGCTGTTATCAGTAAAAGAAAAGTAAAGGTTCTGGTCATCTTTAATTGACTAATAGTATCAAATATCGCTCATGCTGCTCCTGTAACAGAAAAGCTTGCTGTATGTTTAGCAAAAAATTTCTGCAGTGCGGGACTGTAGCACATACCGCTAATTTCAAGGAATACGTGCTTTAAACCCGCATCAGCCAATAAGGATCTACATTAATTTACATTCTCTCCGGCACCTCTATACCCAGCAGGCTCATGCTGTGCTTGATAGAGCGGGCTACCATGGCTGACAGGGCGATACGGAAGGTACGCGCCTGCTCGTCTGTCTCGTTGAAAATGGAAACCTCCTGGTAGAAGCGGTTGTATGCTTTTGCCAACTCGTAGGCGTAATTTGCGATAACAGATGGAGCAAACAAGTTGCCTGCTTCTTTTACCACAGCCGGATAATTCACCAGTTGCACAATCACCTCCTGCTCTGTTTCGTGCAGGTTCTCAACGGTATCAAAAGCTGACACATCTACGGATATACCCATCTCAGCTGCCTTACGAAGTATAGCGGAAATGCGCGCGTGTGAGTACTGGATAAAAGGCCCTGTATTGCCACGGAAGTCAATGGACTCCTGCGGATTGAACAGCATGCGCTTCTTCGGATCTACTTTCAGCAGGAAATATTTTAGGGCTCCCATTGCCAGGGTATGGTAGAGTTCTTTCGCCTGCTCCTCTGTAAAGCCTTCTATCTTGCCTAATTCCTCCGTCTGCTGGCGCGCTGTGTCAACCATCTCCTGCACCAGTTCATCGGCATCTACTACCGTGCCCTCCCTGGATTTCATTTTGCCCGAAGGCAGGTCTACCATGCCATAAGACAGGTGATAAATGCCTTCTGCGTAAGACTTACCCAGCTTCCTGAGCGTAGCCTGCAGCACCTGGAAATGGTAATTCTGCTCATCCGCCACCACATACACTGATTGGTCGTACGGGAAGTCATTATACTTCAGCTCAGCTGTGCCCAAATCCTGTGTGATGTACACCGAGGTGCCATCTGCACGTAGCAGCAGTTTCTCGTCCAGCCCATCGTCTGTCAGGTCTACCCAAACAGAACCATCCTGCTTTTTAAAGAAAACTTCCTTCTGCAGGCCTTCCTCAACTCTTTCTTTTCCTAAGGTATAGGTCTGCGACTCGTAATAAAATTTATCGAAATCAACGCCGATGTTGCGGTAAGTCTGGTCAAAGCCGGCGTACACCCAGCTGTTCATCTGCTTCCAGAGGTCCACCACGGCTTTGTCGTCCTGCTCCCACTTCAGCAGCATGTCCTGTGCCTCCAGTATGAGCGGGGCCTTTTTCTTGGCTTCTTCTTTGTCCATGCCCTGCGCCACCAGTTCGTCTATCTGCTCTTTGTAAGCCTTGTCGAACAGCACATAGTATTTGCCCACCAGGTGGTCGCCTTTGATGCCGCTGCTCTCCGGCGTTTCGCCGTTACCAAACTTCTCATAAGCCAGCATCGACTTACAGATATGAATACCGCGGTCATTCACCAGGTTCACCTTCATCACCTGATGGCCGTTCGCTTTCAGAATTTCTGCTGTGGCGTAGCCCAGGAAGTTGTTGCGCAGGTGGCCCAGGTGCAGTGGCTTGTTTGTGTTGGGTGAGGAATACTCCACCATCACGTTCCGGCCGCTTGCCTCTCCCTGCCCATACTGCTCCTCCTGCATCAGTCCGCGGAAAAGGCGCAGCCACTCCTTCTCTTCTATCTCCAGGTTCAGGAAGCCTTTCACTACGTTAAAGTTTTTTACTTCCGTGGTGTTCTCCTTCAGGTATTCCCCCAGCGCCTGCCCAATTTGCTCCGGGCCTTTCCCAACCTGTTTTGTGTATGGGAAAGTCACAAAGGTAAAGGTGCCGGCAAACTCCTTGCGGGTAGGCTGCAGGGCAATCTGGGAGGCATCAACAGAAATAGAAAACAAAGCTTGCAGTGCCTGACTGATGCTCTGGCTAAGGACGTTTTGAAGTTGCATTAATGTATAGCTGTACTTTTAAATTCTCTGTGTAAAATAGCAGTGGTGGCTGTTTCCAGAATTTCGAAGGCATTCTCTGCCATCGTATTCTCTGTATCCAAGGTCGGGTTTATCTCGGTCATCTCGTAGCACACCACGCGCGGGTCCTGCAGCAGGCAATGGTTCAGTTGCTGCGCCTCCTCCACGGTCAGCCCAATCTCTACCGGGGTACCGGTGCCTTTGGAAAACTTGGAGTCAAGGCTGTCTACGTCAAAAGACACATATAAAATGTCGCAGTTGCGGAGGCGCTCCAGCGTCTCTTTGGCTACCTGCTCAGCTCCCTTCTGCGCAAACTCCTTATAGGTAAAGTTCTTGATGCCGTGCTTTTCCATCAGGTAATCTTCCGGCTCTTCCGTGTCGCGCACCACGATGTATACCAGGTGCTCCGGCTTTAGCTTTGGCCCGTCAAAGCCCAGTTTCTTAAGCGAGTTCCAGAAGAACACCGTCTCTGGCTCCGGGTCATTTATCTGGCGGTCCAGGTTGTCGATGTTCAGAGCCATGGCCAGCGGCATGCCGTGCACGTTTCCGGAGGGTGAGGTATAGGGTGAATGTATATCAGCATGTGCATCAATCCAGATAACGCCCAGTTCCTTATCAGGGAAAGAGGCTTTTATACCAGCGATGGTGCCATGTGCATTGGAGTGGTCTCCCGACAATACCAGCGGGAACATATCTATGTCGATGGTTTGCTCTACAACATTTGCGATATTCTTCTGCACCGTCAAGATGCTGTCGATGCGGTGCGCATTAGGAAATAAGTCCTTGTCGAAAAGGGTATAGTTGAGATCAGGTACGCTGACAGAGTTAAACCGCTTAAAGTAATCCGACCCTTTGTCCCAGCACGCAACTTTCAGGGCTTCTATGCCCATACTTGCGCCCCTGGTTCCGGCTCCCAGCTCAGATCTTACCTCTATCAGTTTAATTTTCTTCATATTTTTTCGTTAGCTCTTCATTAGCATCTGGTTGGCCTTTTGCTCTCGTTGCAAAAGGTAAAATACTGATGAATTTATTTTATGAGCTTTTTTGTTTGAATCACAGTATAGCATACTGCGTTTTACATTATCTGAACAAAGTTTTTGCAAAGATGGTAAATAACGAACAATATTGCATTTTTTCTTATATCACAACCATCGTAAATGGACAAATACACAGATCTTATACATCAGACTTTCGATTTCCCGACAGATGAGTTTCAGGTAGTTAATGATGAGTTACAGTTCAACGGTATTCCGTTGATGGACCTCATCAAAGAATATGGTACTCCTCTTAAACTAACATACCTACCTAAGATCGGTTCCCAGATTCAGAAGGCAAAGCGTTTATTCGCAGAGAATATTGAGAAGCTGGACTACAAGGGTAAATATACCTACTGCTACTGCACCAAAGCCTCCCATTTCTCATTCGTGATGGAGGAAGCCTTGAAGAACGGCGTTCATATCGAAACCTCTTCCGGCTATGACATGCAGATTGTGCGGGCCCTGTACAGAAAGGGGAAGATAGACAAGAACACCTATATAATATGTAACGGCTTTAAGCGGGAGCGTTACCGCCAGTGGATTACGGAGCTGCTGAACGAAGGCTTCGTAAACTGCATGCCAATACTCGACCACCTGGGTGAAATTGAGTATTACAAGGAGAACGTGAACGTGAAAACGAAGGTCGGTATCCGGCTGGCTTCTGACGAGGAGCCTAAGTTTGAGTTCTATACCTCCCGCCTCGGTGTGCGCTACGACGATGTGATTGACCTGTATGAGCAGCAGATTAAGCCTAATCCGAACTTTGAGCTGAAGATGCTCCACTACTTCGTCAACACAGGAATCAAGGACACCTCATACTATTGGTCGGAGCTTAGCCGTTTCTTACGTAAGTACTGCGAGCTGAAGAAACTTTGCCCGGAGCTGGACACGGTAGACATTGGCGGTGGCTTTCCAATCAAGACCTCCATTCAGGCGGATTACGACTACGGGTACATGATTCAGGAGATTCTGCGCATCATCAAGCGCATCTGTGCTGAGGAAGGTGTACCGGAGCCAAACATCTTTACGGAGTTCGGAATCTTTACTGTTGGCGAGAGCGCTGCTAACATTTATTCTGTTCTGGATGCTAAGCTTCAGAACGATAAGGAACTATGGTACATGATTGATGGTTCATTCATCACGAACCTGCCGGATGCCTGGGCGCTGAACCAGCGCTGGCCGTTGCTGGCAGTCAACCATTGGGACAAAGAGTATCGCAGGATACAGTTAGGCGGTATGACGTGCGACAGCCAGGACTACTATAACTCGGAGATGCACTCGTTCCAGGTGTTCCTGCCGAAGATACCAAAGGATGAGCCGCTTTATATCGGTTTCTTCCATACAGGGGCATACCAGGAGCAGCTGAGTGGGTATGGCGGCATCAAGCACTGCCTGATTCCTTCGCCGCAGCACATTCTGGTAGACAGGGATGAGAACGGAGACATTACCACCTGGCAGTTTGCGTCGGAGCAAACGCCGGAGTCTATGCTGAAGATACTGGGCTACGAAGTGGAAGCTTAATATAGAAAGCTTAATATTTATTATGGTGAAAATGTTTGCCTTTTAAACTAATTGAATTATTTTTGATCTGAAATCCTCTGAAAAGAATACTGTCATGAAGAAAGTTATTTTATTGGGCTCCCTGTGCTTAGCTTTGGGTATGGCCTCTTGCAAAACGTATTGCCCGGCCTACAACTATGCGCAGGTGGAAACACCAGCACAGGATGAAGTAAAGGCTGCCACACCTGCTGAAGAAGCAACTGATGTAGCTAAAAGCTAAACTGACATCATGTCTGACCATATAAAAAGCCGGCCCTAAGCCGGCTTTTTTGCGTTCTGCAGTATAAGTTGTGCTGCCTCCCACAGGTCCTGCACCTGCCACGGATGTGTCTGCGCAGGGTGCTGCTCCCCCACCAGAACAGCAGCCACACCCACTTTAGCGGCGGCCTGCAGGTCGCGCAGCGAATCTCCTACCATCCACGACGCTTCCGGGTCAATGTTATACCGGGCTATTGCCCTTTCCAGCATCAGGCTGTCTGGCTTGCGCGACAGCGATTCAGAAGAGCTGGGGTGGCCGGGAGCGTAAAAGATGGCATCGATAATCGAGTCAGACGACTCCTGCAGCTTCTGGTGGCATGCCAGCACATCGGTTCGCCGGTAGAATCCTTTGGCTACGCCTGCCTGGTTTGTAACCACTATCAGCAAATAACCGTTTTCTTTCAGCAACGCCAGGGCCTCCGTCACGCGTGGCAGCACCTCGAACTCCTCTAACTTATAAGTATAGTCTCCCCGCTCACGGTTCAGCACGCCGTCGCGATCCAGGAAGACACATTTGTTCTTTTGCATGGGTATAGCAGGAACTGGTACAGGCGCTAAATTACAAATTATTACGTTTAGGTTGAGCAGGCAATGCGGCACAGGATTTAAAAAGCAGCTGTAAAACATAAACTGGTTGTACTGCAGAGGCACATTTACAAGTTAAGTTCGAGATGAGAGTAGCAATAATAGGAGCAGGCATATCGGGGCTGGCGCTGGCGTATTACCTCCAGAAGCTGGGTATTGCTTATGACTTGTTTGAGGCAGGCTCGCACGTTGGCGGCAACATCCGGACGTTGAAAGTGCATGAGTACCTGCTGGAGATGGGTCCCAACTCGTTGCAAAGCACACCTGAACTGAAAGACCTGGTACGGGAACTGAAACTGGAGCGGGAATTGGTGTATGCCTCTTCTGAAAACGAGCACCGCTATGTGCTGCGCGATGGCATCTACACCAAACTGCCCTCCTCCCCGTTCTCGCTCTTGTCCAGCAACTCGTTCTCATGGAAGTCCAAGTACCGCATCTTGAAAGAAAAGGACATTCCGCCTGCCGACATAGATTATGAAACAGTAGCCCAGTTCTTTGAGCGCCGCTTTGGCGGCAAGATGGCAGCCTATACTGTCAGTCCTTTTATGCCCGGTTTGTATGCAGGAGACCCCGAGAAGCTGTTGGTGAAAAAAGCGCTCCCGAAGATAAAGGAACTGGAGATGCGGTACGGCTCTGTACTGAAAGGGCTGGTACATCAAAAAAGCTCTTTTGTACGGCAGAAGACGTTTTCCTTTTCCAAGGGCATGAAGACTTTGCCCAAAGCCATTGCCGAGAAACTCATTTCGCTGCATTTGGATCACCGCGTGGAGATGATTACCCGCAACCAGGGCAAATACATTGTCTCCTGCGCCTCCCCCGGCGACTACGACACCGAGGAATACAACCTGCTGGTGCTCGCGCTACCGGCCTACAAAGCGGCAGAGCTTCTGCAATATACATTTCCGGGCCTTTCGGCAGCCATGCAGAACATTCACTATCCTCCCCTGTCAGTGGTGCACACCGTTTATAATCGCAAAGACGTGACCCACTACCCGAACGGGTCCGGTGCTTTGCACCCGGCTTTAGAGTCCGCTTTTGCCACTGGCTCTGTCTGGAGCAGTTCCGTTTTTGACGGCCGATGCCGCCCGCATGAGGTGCTTTTTACAACCTTTGTAGGCGGAAGCCAAGCGCCGGAGAAAGCGCTGATGCGGCAGCCACAGCTGATGCAGCGGGTGCACGAAGAGCTGTCGGCGCTCCATTCCATCGCTACCGAAAAGCCGAACTTTCAGCACGCTTTTCTCTGGCAGCACTCCATTCCGCAGTATGACATGCACATAGAAGATGCCCATACCCTGGCAAAAGACCTGGAGCAGGAGGGCCTTTTCATCGCTTCAAACTGGCAATCGGGGGTATCGGTGGCAAACTGCATTCACCATGCAAAGGAACTTGCTCACAAAATTAATTTAAAGCGGCCTCATGTCCTGAATAGCTGATTGTCTATATTTAAGGCATGAAAGACTCGTTGGTGATCATCCCAACTTATAACGAACGTGAAAACATTGAGGTCATGATCCGGAAGGTCATGCTGCTGGCGCACCCGTTCGACCTGCTGATTGTTGACGATGGATCACCGGATGGCACAGCGGACATTGTCCGGGAAATGCAGCTCGTGTACCCCGGCCGCCTGCACCTCGAAACCCGCAAAGGGAAGCTGGGCCTGGGCACTGCCTATATCCACGGCTTTAAGTATGCCCTGCACAAAGGCTATGAGTACATCTTTGAGATGGATGCCGATTTCTCGCACAACCCCGACGACCTGATACGCCTCTACCACGCCTGCGCCATCGACGGCTACGACGTGGCCATCGGCAGCCGCTACATACAAGGTGTAAATGTAGTGAACTGGCCCATGAGCCGCGTGCTGATGTCTTACTTTGCGAGTTATTACGTGCGCATGGTCACCGGCATGCCTATTGCCGATACCACGGCTGGCTTTAAGTGCTACCGCCGCAAAGTACTCGAAACGATACAACTGAACAAGATACGCTTCGTGGGCTACGCCTTTCAGATAGAGATGAAGTTCCTGAGCTACAAGTACGGCTTCAAAATAAAGGAAGTGCCCATCATTTTTACTGACCGGACAAAGGGAGTATCCAAGATGTCATCAGGCATCTTTAAAGAGGCTGTGCTGGGGGTACTGCAAATGAAAATCAACAGCTATTTCCGCCACTTCGACAGGTACTAAACGCTTAACATTCCCCTGTTTCAATAAAGCTGATGCACCTACAGAAGGCCCTTGGGTATGCCCGCGGTGCTTTTATACATGCCTCAACAGGCACCGCCTACCCCCTTTGCTTAAGAATTGAGCAGTAGCAGGTTACCAGCTTGGTCTCTCCCCGTTACTTTTCCGGTCCAAATTATAATTCTTGCTCTTTCTTTAGAACTGTAGCCTTTTCCACTAAATTTACGGGTTACAAGTACAGTTGTACCTGTAATTTTCAGAAGTAACACCTGCTTACCTCGCTATTATGAACGACGTCCTTTTCTGGATTATATTTAATGGTTTCGTGCTCCTGCTCCTGGGACTGGACCTGTTTGTGTTTCACCGCAAAGAGCATGAAGTAAAGATAAAGGAAGCCCTGCTGTGGAGCCTGTTCTGGATTTTACTGTCCCTGGGTTTCAATGCGCTCATCTACTATTGGCAGGGCCCCGGCCCGGCCTTGGAATTCCTGACAGGTTACCTGATAGAAAAATCACTGAGCGTGGACAACCTGTTTGTGTTCATCATGATCTTCAGCTACTTTAAGGTACCGCTCAAGTTTCAGCATAAAATCCTTTTCTGGGGTATTATAGGAGCCTTGGTGCTAAGGGGGATATTCATTTTAGTGGGTGTGGCGCTTATTGCCAAATTCCACTTCATCATCTACATCTTGGGCGCCTTCCTTATTTTTACGGGTATAAAGATGCTCTTCTCGCACGGTGCCGAAGAACTGCACCCGGAAGACAACCCGTTGGTGCGTTGGGTAAGCAAGCATATGCGGGTCACGAAAACACCGGATGGAGGAAAATTCTTCACCAAGCATAACGGCAAGCTTTACGCCACGCCACTTTTCCTGGTGCTGATTATGGTGGAAAGCACAGATGTGGTGTTTGCGGCGGATTCTATTCCTGCCATTCTGGCTATTTCCAAAGACCCTTTTATTGTATATACTTCTAACGTGTTTGCCCTCTTAGGCCTGCGTGCGCTTTACTTTGCCTTGGCCGGCATTATGCAGTTGTTCCACTACCTGCACTATGGCTTGTCTGCCATTTTGGTGTTTATTGGTGCGAAGCTGCTTTTAAGCGATATCGTAGAAATTGATATGCGCTATGCGTTGCTCGTGGTTGGTGCTATACTCACAATTTCAGTTGTTGCATCACTTCTGTTTCCTAAACCAAAAGATGAGCTCCCACAGCCTCCGGTACAGGAATAAATTGTACAGTTGTAGCCGCTCAAAATATTTATTACTAATTCATCAACTAATTTTCTGATTGGTTGTATATATTAAAAATATTGCCTTACTTTAATTCGAAATTAGAAAACAGATGACCAGACTTGTCGCGCAAATTCTTACCAATTCCTTCAAGGTTCCTCAGGTGGGGCTCCATTGGTAGTGCGTTGCACATAGTTTTCGGACTAGAAATACCTAAGAAGCCCTGCCAAAAGCAGGGCTTCTTTCGTTTCAGCCCTCTTTCAGTTATAACAGAACAAGCCAGAAAAAAATAAAATTAAATGCATAACCATGAAAGCAAGTAGAACCCCTCTCAATGTAGCACCACAAAGCAGTTTCCGCCATGCAGACGGCAAGCTTGTGCTGATTGCGGGCCCATGCAGTGCCGAAAGCGAGGAACAGATGCTAAAGACAGCCCAACAGTTACAAAACATCAAGGGCGTTTCTGTCTTCAGGGCAGGTATCTGGAAATCGCGCACGCGCCCTGATTCCTTTAAAGGGGTGGGGCTGGTGGGGCTACAGTGGCTTTCTATGGTGAAGCAGGAAACAGGCCTCCGGACTGCCTGCGAAGTAGCCAACGCCCAGCACGTGGAAGAAGCCCTGAAGCATGGGGTTGACATTCTGACCGTCAGCGGCAGAGCCACTGTGAACCCCTTTGCGATGGAAGAGATAGCCGCTGTATTAAAAGGCACCAGCACGCCTGTGCTGGTAAACAACCCGGTGTACCCGAACCTGAACCTGTGGATTGGGGCGCTGGAGCGTTTGCAGTATGCTGACCTTACCGATATTGGTGTGATAAACAGGGGCTTCTCCACCGATGAACAGTCACCGTACCGCAACCACCCGCGCTGGGATCACATGCTGCAGCTGAAAGAGCTTTACCCGCAGCTGCCTGTGCTGTGCGATGCGGCCCACATCGCGGGCCGACGCAGCCTGCTTTACCCGGTGAGTCAGAAGGCAGTGGATTTGGGAGCAGATGGTCTGCTGTTCGAATCGCACATGAACCCCGCTGCCGCGCTGAGCAGCCCGCAGCAGCAGTTGTTGCCGCAGGAGCTTGATTTGCTGATAAATGCCGTAGTTTCCAACGTAAAACTAGGAGGCACCACCGAATTGGTAGAACAGCTTGATGAACTGAGTCAGCAGATAGGCAGCCTCGATGATGCCTTGCTGGAGTTGTTGCTGCGCCGCACAGAAGTTTCAAGGAGGATGAGCGAGCGCCAGATGGGGAGCCTGCAGTCGAGCCTGCAGACGACGCAGAGGTGGCAAAAGCAAATGGACGAGTGGCTGCAGCAGGCCGACCCCGCTGCAGTAGACAAAGGCCTTGTTATGTCTGTGCTGAGCGCCATACAGCAGCAGAGCACGCAAAGCGGTGGCATGGGAGCATCTGCCGTAGCTTAAGGTAAAGCACCTTCCTTTTATCGGTTTAAGAAAGGTGCTTTTGCCTGTAGGATTAAGCTGTTTTTACGTCTGCTTCAAGTAGCTCCACTTCTTTTTTCGAATTTTTCATAAAAAAAATAACTGTACTTTTGATTTTATAAAATTACCTGCGTAAGTTTAGCACAGAAAATAACAGAAGACATGATTCAGCACATTGCGTTTTACTTTAGCTATTACTTTTTTGGTACTCCGCCGGGGCTCCAGAGATATGCTATTGCGTAAGTGCATCAAAGTATAGAACTCAGAGAGCCCCGCCTAAAGCGGGGCTTTTTCTTTATATGACTCAGAAATTAAAAGTAGCAATTCAGGGAGGTCCGGCCTCTTTCCACGAAGTGGCTGCCCAGCAGTACTACCCCCAGTATGAGGTGGCGAGTGTGCCGTGCCAGTCTTTCCGGCAACTGTGCGAAACACTGCAGCAGGGCACAGCAGACGTGGGCGTTATGGCTGTGGAAAACACGCTGGCAGGTAGTATTCTGCCTAATTACAACCTGCTGCACCAGTTCAACCTGTTTGTGACTGGCGAGTTGTGGCTGCCGATTGAGCAGAACCTGATGGCGCTGCCGGGGCAGCAACTGCAGGACCTGACCAAAGTGGTCACGCACCCGATGGCCCTGAACCAGTGCATGGAGTTTCTGACACAACAGCCACAACTGCAACTGCAGGAAAGCCACGACACGGCCGACAGCGCAAAGGAAATCAGGGAGAAGGACTTGAAAGGTGTAGCCGCCATTGCGAGTAAGCAGGCCGCTGCTCTTTATGGGCTGGAGATGCTGGCTGAGAATATTGAAGACAGACGCGACAACTTCACCCGTTTCCTGGTGGTGAGCCGGGAGCAGCCCCAGGAAAACGGCACGGCGAACAAGGCTACTCTTTTAGTACAGGTACCTCACGAAAGGTCTTTAGCGGATGTTTTCATGCAGCTGCACATCCATGAGATTCATGTAGCGCTGATACAGACGCTTCCGGCCACTGCCCGAAGCCATGCCCATTATATGGTCATAGAGTTGGAGGGAGATTCAAGCAACAACCTGCAGGAAACCATCACTACTCTGGAGCCATTGGTGGAGTACCAACGATTACTGGGGCTCTACCAAAAGACTAAGTACCCGAAGCACCCGAACCCAAAGAAAAAGGTAAAGGCCTTACAACATTAAGATGATGATTATACCGAAAGCAGACCGCCTCCAGAACGTGCAGGAGTACTACTTCGCCAGGAAGCTGGCTGAAGTGCGGGCACTTGCCGCCAAAGGGAAGCAGATTATTAACCTGGGCATCGGCAACCCGGACCAATTGCCTTCCGCTGCTACCGTGGCCGCACTAACCAACAGCGCGGCAGAACCCCAGAGCCATGGGTATCAGTCCTACAACGGTATTGTGTCGTTGCGGGAGGCAATTGCCACGTGGTACGGACAGGCCTATAACGTAACTATCACAGAGGCCGAAGTACTCCCGCTGATGGGTTCGAAGGAAGGGATTGCCCATATCTCAATGGCTTTCCTGAACCCCGGCGATAAAGTGCTGGTGCCCAACCCGGGATACCCGGCCTATGCCGCTGCGGCCCGCCTGGCTGGTGCAGAACCTGTTTCCTACAACCTGGATGAGGAAAACGGCTGGCTGCCACAGGAAGAGGAGTTGCTGCAACTGGTAAATGAAGGGAATGTAAAGCTGATGTGGGTAAACTACCCGCACATGCCCACCGGCACAGAAGCCACAGCCGAACTGTTTGAAAGGCTGATAACGTTTGCCAGACAGCACCAGATACTGCTGATTAATGATAACCCTTACAGCCTCGTGCTGCCAAACCAGTCGCCGCTCAGCCTGCTTAGTATTGCGGGTGCCAAAGATTGCTGCCTGGAGTTAAACTCCCTGAGCAAGTCGCATAATATGGCAGGTTGGCGTGTGGGTATGGTGCTGGGTCATCCGGAATACCTTTCTACTATCCTGGCAGTGAAGAGCAACATGGACTCCGGCATGTTTCTGCCTGTACAGCAGGCAGCCATAGAGGCACTGCAAAACGACCACGAGTGGCATACAGCCCGCAACGAGGAGTATGCCCGCCGCAAAGTGCTGGTGCACCGGCTACTCGATACACTGGAGTGCCAGTACCAGCAGCACACCGTGGGCATGTTTGTGTGGGCCCGTGTTCCGGACCATATAGCAGATGTGGAGGTGTACCTGGATGACATTCTCTATGGAGCAGGTGTTTTTATAACGCCAGGTAAAATTTTTGGCACCCAGGGGGAACGATATCTGCGCGTATCGCTTTGTGTAGCAGAGCCTCAGTTAGAAGAAGCAATCAAAAGAATTAAACAACATATATTACAAACCGTTAGCCATGAGCTCAAATAACTCAAACCTAAACTTAACTACCGACTCAAAGATATTGAAGAGTAGTTCCATTCCTACACTTATCAGCGGTCCCTGCAGCGCCGAGAGTGAAGAGCAAATGCTCGCGACAGCCCGAGGGTTGATAAAAGACCACCGTGTGCATATTTTCAGAGCTGGTATCTGGAAGCCACGTACGCGTCCGGGTCTGTTCGAAGGCGTAGGTAAAGTTGGATTAGAGTGGCTGCGCACTGTAAAGCAGGAAACCGGCCTCCCAACGGCTGTAGAAGTAGCCAATACACAGCACGTGGAAGAGGCACTCGAGTATGGTGTTGATATTCTGTGGGTAGGCGCACGCACAACGGTTAACCCGTTCTCGGTACAGGAAGTGGCTGATGCCCTGCAAGGTGTTGACATCCCTGTGCTAGTGAAGAACCCGGTGAATCCGGACATCCAGCTGTGGTTAGGTGCCCTGGAGCGCCTGAACCGTGCTGGCATCACTGACTTGGGTCTGATACACAGAGGTTTCTCTACACCAAACAACAAGCCTTACCGCAATCACCCGAAGTGGGAAACGATACAGCAAATCCGCAGTCTGGCACCGGGTATTCCGCTTTTCTGCGACCCAAGCCACATTGCCGGCCGTCGTGATTTGCTGGAGACAGTTGCACAGCAGGCTTTACACTTAGGGGTAGAAGGTCTGATGATCGAGTCGCATATTAACCCGGATGTGGCCCTGAGCGATGCCTCGCAGCAGGTAACACCAGAAGGTCTCACTAAATTACTGAATGCCCTGGACCTGGATCACGAGCACATCGCAAGTGCAGAGCAGTTAAAAGACCTGCGCAGCCTGATCGACCGCCTTGACCACGATCTTATCAACCTGTTGTTCCTGCGTTCTGATGTTTCCAAGAGAATTGGTGAGTATAAGCGCGCGAATGCTTTGGATATTTTTCAGGCAGGCCGCTGGAAAGAGATTATCGAAGACAGAGTGAAACTGGCAAATGAAATTGGTGTGGAAGAAGGCTTTATCAGAGCTATCCTAGACGCAATTCACCAGCACTCCATCGGTGTGCAGAATGAGGTAATGAACACTGCCGCTACTTCGCCTAAAAAGGAAGTAATCAAGTAAAAGGCGAGAGCCAGCGGCACATAATACCTCATTTTGTTGTGGCAGTCAGGGCACGTTTTCTACCTTTGTGCTGTTTTAAAGCAGCATCAACAAAGAAAATTATTATCGCATGAAAACTCCGATTTCCCGCCTCCGCACTGTGGGCATTTACGAAGGTATCTCTTACCTGCTCCTTTTAGGCATTGGCATGCCGCTAAAGTACATGTTTGGTATACCCGAAGTCGTAAAATATGTAGGCTGGGCGCATGGCGTGTTGTTTATACTTTACATGGTAGCCCTGCTACAGGTAACGCTGGTGCATCGCTGGTCTATCCTGAAAGTAGCAGCTGGCGTTATAGCTTCTTTGCTGCCGTTTGGCCCGTTTATACTGGATAAGAAACTGCTGCACACGGAAGAGGAAAAGGCACTGCAACAAAAGCAGGTAGCTTAAGCATATAGCTTCTAATACAGGAAAGCCTATCAGCGAAGTATTGCTGGTAGGCTTTTTTCGTTTTTGATTGCTTTGTAGTCATCGACTGTAGTTTGTATAAATGATTTTGCTGAAGAAGTTTCGGTCTAAGCTGCCGTGGTTAAAGCTTATCTATGGCTAGCTCACCTATAGTTTCAACTCTTCTTTCTTAACTCTCTAGGCCGAGGGGCCTCGTCTTGGGGGTAGGGGCCCTCTTAAGGGCATCGCGCTGTGTAACTGAAGCTGCCCCTCGCGCTGCCTCGCTTCGCTCAGCACCGCAACATTTACAATAGAGAGCCCCTACCCCCAGGCGCTCAACCCAAAGACTGGAAACAGGCTCACTTCGTGCTATCAGTTTTCTTTGAATGTGGTAAAAAAAACCATTCCCGCTTAGTATTTCATTACAGATTTCATCCTCTAATGCCACAGGAGGACTGCTTCTGCCGTAGTAAGGCTATTTCATGGATGAGCAGAAGCAAAGCAACAACAGCCCATAAAGCAGCAAGAACAGATTCCCCGCCTTGGATAAGGAGGGGTTAGGGGTGGTTTGACCCGGATACGGAAGAGTGGTGGAACTGGAGTTTACATAAATTGCAGATCACTTTACTATAAGACAAAGGCTTTGCCTTGCTCCATTTGCATCACTTTCGTTACACTTTCCGGAATTTCGTGCTGATAGTGGCTCACATAAATCAATGTAATGTTGCTGCTGGCACAAATCGTATCAATCAGGCTTCTGAAGTGTCTTTGTTGAGCGGATGCAAAGCCCTGGCAGGGTTCATCTAGGATTAGGAGCGCAGGGTTCTTAACTAATGCACGAGCCAGCAGGCACAGGCGCTGGTTACTCACCGACACGTTTCGGAATACTTTCCACGCCAGCTCTTCTACCTGCAGTAATTTCATCCAGCGCAGCACACGTTCACGCTTCAATGGGTCACGCTCCCGGTGCAGCCCTACTGAATCGTAAAATCCTGATTCAACTACCTCCTCACAAGTCTGTCCACCTGGGAAATACTGAAATAATTCAGGCGAGACAAAGCCAATGTGTCGCTTAATGTCCCATATGCTCTCGCCGCTGCCTCTTCTCCTGTCAAAAAGTATGACCTTGTTTGCATAGGCCTGCGGGTTATCTCCGTTGATGAGGCTTAGCAGCGTCGATTTGCCTGCCCCATTATGCCCCACCAGTGCCCAACGCTCCCCCTGTCTCACTTGCCAATTGATGTTGTTCAGCACCGTTTTATTTCCATATCTGACCGATACATCCTCCATGCCTACTATAACCTCAAAGGCTGGAGGTGTATGATCAGCTAAAAGCGTTTTGATCTCCTTTACGTCCGGTTTGTCCTGCTCCTGTTCGGTGGCTGTTTCACTTCCTTCGAAAGCGTGCCGGGGCATCGTACGCAGCGCCTGCCCCTCTTTCCAAACTGCTACATGCGTAATGGCATCTGGTATTTCGTCCGGCGAGGTAGTCATTATAACGGTAATGCCCGACTCAGTGATGGTAGAAACCAACTGGATGAAGTATTGTCTCGACCGGACATCTAAGCCTACCAGCGGATTCTCCAGCAATAAGATAGCCGGGTTCCGAAGCAGGGCAGCTGCTAGAAGTACCCTCCTAGTCTCCCCATTCGACAGCTTGATCAGGCGCTTGCTGAGAAGCGGGTGCAGGTCCAGTGCTGCTACCGCTCTCTCAATCGTCCAAACAGGGGTATCGGTAAAGGGCCTGACATTTGCCAGGTGCTCCTCTACAGTGGGTGCATCATCTGCAGCCGAAGCATTATACCGTTGCTGATAAAAGAGCGTCTCCGTTCCTGATAGACTGCTGAAGTTGTGGCGCGAAGAGACGAGGCTAACAGGCTTTTGCCACGAAGTAGGAGGCGACTGCACCGGATTGTTTAGCTGGAACTGGCTAAGAAACGGGTACGTAACATTGCCTGATACTACCGGCAAATGACCAGCAATTGTCTCTAGCAGGGCACTTCTTCCCTTCTCCTGATTTCCTATTACGGCCCAATGCTCACCAGTCTTTACTTCAAAGCTGATGTTTTGGAAGAGAACTTCCCCATGTAGCCGCACAGAAACATCTTCCAATAGAACCAAGGCATTGCGCACTGTATCAATCATCTTTATCTATTAAATCTATAATTAAAAATTGTAGTCGTCTTTTCTCCTACTCCCCCTGCACCTCTAGGCCGGCTTTACGTGCTGTGGATTGTGCGATGATGCTGGCGGCTAAAAGCTGCAGTGCATGGTACATCATAATCGGGAGCAGGATAATACCTACCATATTGGCATTGGGGAAAAGCACCTTTGACATAACAGTGCCATGCACGAGTGATTTTTTAGAGCCGCAGAAAATAGCGGTGATCCGGTCTTCGTGGTTAAAGCCCAAAAGGCGGCTGATGCCATTTGTGATGCCGTACACCAGGAAGAAAAGACCAATCATCGCTGCGCCAAGCGTAAGCAGATCAATAATGCTGTAGCCACTGAACATTCTGCGGGCAAAAGACTCGCAGAAGGAAGTATACACGATGAGCAGGATAATGCTCTGGTCGAATAGGCGAAGCTGCTTTTTGTTACGTTCTGCAAAACTACCCCAGTAGCGGTGTAGCATTATCCCCAGTATTACGGGCAGGAGTACCTGCAATACTAATTTGCCCATCACACTCCAGATGTCGAACCCTTCTGTGCTTGCCGTCAGAAAGAGGCCCATCCAGAGCGGTGTGATGAAAATACCCAGCAGGCTGGAGATGCTTGCGTTGAAAATGGCAGCCGGAATATTGCCCCCTGCTATTGACACCATCACCACTGAAGAAGAAACAGTGGACGGCAGGGCTGCCAGGTAAAACGTGCCCAGCCAAAGCATTTCTTTGTCTCCACCTTCAAAAAGAGTATGCAGCGGCAAAATCAACAGCGGGAACAGCACAAAAGTACTCAGTTGGACCACCACATGCAGCCGCCAGCTGCTGAGGCCAGCTTTCAGCTTCGCCGGGCTCAGGCGCAATCCATAGAAAAAGAAAATTACTGACACGCCATAGCTTGCCACATCACCTAACGAAAGCGGCTCATGGTCTAGACCTGCCTGCGGAAAGAGGTATGCCAAAAAAATCATGGCAATCAGGGCCAGCAAAAACCAGTCTAGGCCTGCGCGCGCAGCCAGTGCACCAACTCTCGGAACAAGGCTCACAGCATCTTCGGCTGTCTTTTGCTCTCTCTTCATCTAGCAAGTATAAAACTAAATCCTTTGCCACACTAAAAGAATGACGGCCCCGCACATTAAATGCGGGGCCGTCAGGCAGGGTTTATGCTGCAGCAGCTTAGAAATCCAGCAGATCTATCGTTTCCAGCTCATTCTGCGAAGTATCTTCCTCCACCACAGAGGAGGTATCCTGAGCTGTTACTATCAAATCGCGGGCGCGGCCATAGAGCTGTACATTCGGGTACAGGTTCTCATACTCTTCCTGAGAGATAAGACCACGACGGCGCATATGCCCACCTATCAGCCTGTAGTAGCCGTGCTTGTGGTTTCGCAGATTGCCATAGCTGTCGAAGGAGGCACGGTAGCGTTTCGGACTCGGAATTATACTCGTCAGGAAAATGGCCTCTGCCACGTTCAACTCAGACGGTTGCTTTCCGAAATAAAATCTTGAAGCGTCTTTGGCACCGTATACATCCGGGCCCCACTCAATAATGTTAAGGTATACCTCAAACATGCGGTGCTTTGAGACAAGGTCCTCGTTCTCGATCAGCCACACGATAATGGCTTCTTCCACTTTTCGGGCAACTGTCTTTTTACGGGACAGGAATACGTTCTTTACCAACTGCATGGAAATGGTGCTGCCACCCCGTGCAAACTCCCCTTCTTCCAGGTTCTTCACAATTGCCTGGCGGAATGCCTCCTCATGGAAACCGTCGTGACTGTAAAACCCTGCATCCTCGGCGGTAAGAATGGCATTGCGCAAGTGGGGTGATATCTGGTTTATCGGGCTGTAGAAAGGATTAGAGGGACCTACCGGGAAAGTACGGACAGGTTTCCCGTACTCATACACGGTGTGAGTGAACGTGCCGTTAATTTTCTCGATGTTGGTGTTCCCCCATTCCAGTATCTTGAAATCCTCTGACGCATCCAGGTCAGAGTTAAAAACTACGTGCTTCAGGCTATCCATGTTCACATGGAAGTTCATATCATACTGCAGCTCGCCTTGTGCTTTAATGCCCTCTAAGTTCTCAAACAAACCTGTAGGCAGTGAGCTAAAGAAGTCATTGGCAGGCACCTGCTCTGTCTTCACCTTCAGGTCAATTATCTTGGAATCTTTGTTCTGATAAGCGGCATAAATATTTGCTTTTGCCTTGTTTACACGTACCTCCGTCAGGCTGTCGATAACATACAGGTTCGGCCCCAGCGTAATGACATAATCAATCGCGCTTTCTTCCACATGAATATCGTCTTCGCCTGCCAGCTTTTGGTGGTTCAGAATCAGGTCGTTCACCATGGCACTCCCACTTATCGTCAGTTTGTCGTTTCTGAACCGTTTGCTATCAAGGCTGAAATGTGCCGTGTCGAAAGCCACCTCCGCATCATACTTTCTTTTAACGTAAGGCAGCCGAATTCCTTTGTTATCAAAGCCATACAGGCTGCCTGCAATACGGTAGTCGCGCGGGTTTATGGTGCCGTGCACACGCATGTTGTTCACCAATGAGTCTGTGCGGACGGATACCTCGGAGTCGATTTCACCGTCGTCCATGCGCAGGTAGGGCATTTTAACGTCAATGGTACGGTTGGTGGATACGTAGGACGCATTCAGGTTACTGAAGTCTACCTGGTCCGGTACGTTCTCAAAAGCTGTTTCGATAACGCGGTTGAGTAACTCACCATAATTGCGGCCCTTGGTGGTATCTACAGGTTCTTTGGGCGCCTCTTTTTTGAACAGGAAGCCAAAGTTGGTTTCGTCTCCGTTTTTAACGGCAGTCAGGTAGCTGTTGTCTACCTCCAGGCGCTTAAACACAATGCGTCCGGCGAAAATGGAGCGGAACGAAACAGTGGCATTCACGCTGTCTGTAGTAAAGAGCGTGTCAAGCCCATGGGGCACAAAAGAGATATCGGTCAGCACCACAGAGGTCCAGTCGGTAAACTCGGCACTGCCTATGTTTAAATCAGCAGGGTATTTATTCTCCACCTTCGCGATAACACGGTTAATGGTATACTCCAACACTCTGCTTCTGAAAATAAAAAGAAGTACAATAACCAGCAGGAAGAAGGCAATTATACCCCCAAACACAGCTAAAAGTCTGTTTCTTAATCGATGGTCCAAAATATTCTGATGCGAATTAAAACTTATTAATTATATCTACTCAGGCAGCACATGTGGCTGGTGAACATATATAGCGCTAAAATAATGCAATAACACCTCACTTCTTACGGCAGTATGTAGCATAAGATATATGTTCTATGCCCTTTATACAAGCATAGTGCCAAAGCTGTGCAAATTCAGCCTTTATAACTAAATAGGAAACAACATCTTAGCTTATCTAATTCCTTTAAAAATAAGGGGAGGGTTAAATCAGCAGGCATGCTTGGCTTCCTTTGGCAAACCTGTGTATCTTTGGCCAAAGAATTTTCTTCAGCATGAACCTAACCTCACTTACTGCTATTTCGCCGGTGGATGGCCGCTACCGCCGCCACACGACTGAACTTGCTACTTTTTTCTCAGAATTTGGCCTTATCCGCTACCGCGTGCTGGTAGAGGTGGAGTACTTTATCTCATTATGCGAACTGCCGCTGCCGCAGCTGCAGCATGTAGACAGCAGCCTTTTCCCGGACCTGCGCGCCATCTATGAAAACTTCTCCGAAGAAGACGCCCTTACTATAAAAGAAACAGAAAAGGTGACAAACCATGACGTAAAGGCAGTAGAGTACTTTATCAAAGACAAATTTGACGAACTTGGCCTGAGCGACTACAAAGAGTTTATCCACTTTGGACTGACTTCTCAGGATGTGAACAACACGGCTATCCCACTTTCCCTGCGGGAGGCAGACGAGCAGGTGCTGCACCCAGCCTACCAGCATGTGCAGCAGACGCTGGCGTCGCTGGCGCAGGAGTGGAAGGACATCCCGATGCTGGCACACACACACGGCCAGCCTGCCTCCCCCACCCGCCTGGGCAAAGAGTTTATGGTGTTTGCAGAGCGGCTGGAAGCACAGTTGACGCAGCTGCGCCAGGTTCCTTTTTCTGCTAAGTTTGGCGGCGCTACAGGTAACTTCAACGCGCATCATGTGGCTTATCCGGAAATCAACTGGCCGGAGTTCGGGAACAGGTTTGTACAAGAGGCACTGGGCCTGCGCCGCAGCCAGTACACCACCCAAATAGAGCATTACGATAACCTGGCTGCTTATTTTGATGCCTTAAAGCGCCTGAACACCATCCTGACTGACTTTTCCCGTGACATCTGGCAATACATCTCGATGGGCTATTTTAAGCAGAAAATCAAAGCAGGTGAGGTAGGCTCGTCGGCTATGCCACATAAAGTAAACCCCATTGATTTTGAGAATGCGGAGGGCAATCTGGGAATAGCCAATGCCGTGCTGGAGCATTTATCAGCAAAACTGCCTATCTCCCGCCTGCAACGCGACCTGACGGATTCTACCGTACTGCGCAACGTAGGAGTGCCGCTGGCGCATACTGTCGTTGCCCTGAAATCTTTGGAGCGTGGCATAGGGAAGTTGGAATTGAATAAGGCCGCTTTGAACAGGCACCTGGAGGATAACTGGGCTGTAGTGGCAGAAGGTATCCAGACTGTACTTCGCCGGGAAGGTTACCCGCAGCCATATGAGGCTTTGAAGGAACTGACCCGCAAAAACGAGAAGATAACAGAGCAACGCATCCACGGTTTTATCGATGGCCTGCAGGTGACGGATGAAATCAAATCAGAGCTGAAGCGGATTTCTCCTTTCAATTATACTGGCGTAGAGTTACTATAAAGTTTATGCTGTTTATAGAAAAGCCTCTGTGGGATGCCTACAGAGGCTTTTTCAGTTTATGGCTGTTGGTCATTAACACCATATTATAATTTGGATTACTGCTCCTTCGTTATAAAGACATCGTAATGCTTCGGGAAGAACAGAAAATTTCATTTCCTTCATCGCTTTTTCCTATAGACACACGTATAGGCACGAATCTGTGAAATTACGTATGTAAATATAATTGTACATGGTGTAAAAATACATCACTATAATAGGAGAAAACAAAATGGCTGTTACTCTAAAGCAGGAAGGAGAAAGACTGAAGGCGTTGAAAGCTTACAACATTCTTGATACTCCTGCCGAAAAAGAATTTGATGACATTACCGCACTTGCCGCACACATCTGCAACACGCCCATTTCGCTTATCACGCTGGTAACAGAAGAAAGGCAGTGGTTTAAATCCAAGGTAGGCACGGATGTGTGCGAGCTCCCCCGCTCTATTTCATTTTGCCAACATACAATCCTTCAGAACAATATCTTAGAGATAAATGATACCCTGGAGGATGAACGCTTCAGGGATAACATTCTTGTGACCGATGCTCCCTATATCCGGTTTTATGCTGGTGCGCAGCTTATCACCAACAAGGGCCACAATCTTGGCTCGCTCTGTGTGCTCGATACCATTCCGAGGCAGCTCACCGAAGTGCAGAGGCGTGCATTAACAACCCTCGCACGGCAGGTGGTCACTAACTTTGACCTGCGCCTGAAACAGGAACAACTGCAAAAGGAGAAGAGTCAGTTAAAAGCTGCAAACGAAAAGCTCGAGCAGTTTGTGCGAATGGTATCGCACGACCTGAAAGAGCCCATCATGAACATCAGCACTATAACAGAATGGCTGCAGGAAGACCTGAATGCAAAAGACCTGTCCAATATGGGCAGCAACCTGCTCCTGATAAAAGACAGTGCCGCAGCTATGCAGGACCTGGTGGCAGGGCTTCTGCAGTACGCTATGACGCAGGTAAAAGACCTGCCTAAAGAAGAGGTTAATACCTACAACCTGGTGCAGGGCCTTATAGCAGAACATATCGGCGGCCGTGAAATAAGAACGCATGTTTCACCTGATTTGCCGGTACTTGTTACTGAGAGAGTGCTGTTGCAGCAGGTTTTTGCGAATCTTATCTCCAACGCCTTCAAATACCACCACACAGGCAAAGGCAATATTTGGGTTGATACAAATGAAAAATCAGAGAAGCATTATACTTTCTGTGTGAAGGATGATGGTCCGGGTATCCCTCCGCAGCACCAGGAGAAAGTCTTCGCTATTTTTCAGCGCCTGATCAGGGACTCCAGCAAGACGCCAGGTTCTGGTATAGGACTGGCCACCGTAAAAAAGATAGTAGAAGACAAGGGCGGCAATATCTGGATAGAATCAGATACAGGTCAAGGCGCTACGTTTTTCTTCACCTGGCCACGGTAAACTTGCACAGCTTCCTCCCATTTAGTAGGTAGCCATATATAGTTTAGCTTTTTGCTTCAAAGCTGCTATTACGCAACAATTCCAGCGGGACTAAAAGTAAAGCCTTTTGTTTCTAAGTGGCATCTGCTTTAAAGTGGCTGCTGCTTTACCTCAAACGTAATGCTCCTGCTGCCTGCCAGGCCGCTGTTCGTTAGCCCCTGCACCACCACCACGTATGTACCTGGCTGGTCTGATGTGTAAAAGCTAAGGGCTGCCTTTCCGTCTGCCCTTGTTACCACATCAGGTGCCCAGTGGAGCAGGTTTCTGAAATCAGGCAGGCGGTTTTGTCTTTGCTGATCGTTGTTGTAAGCGGGCGCATAAAACTCGCGCTGCAGTTGCAGGCCTTCGTACTCGACCAGCAAAGAGCGCGGGTCCAGTTGAAAACCCGCCAGGTCGCCCTGGTAAGTAGTGTAACTGACAAGTCCCGGGTACACCTCCGGACCGTGGAAGTACCTTGTGGTAAACACCTCCAGCTTCCTGACCTTACGCGGGTCGAATGCCATGATCTTGTCTATATCAAAAACTGGAACACCGTCCAGCAGCACCATTGGGTTCGTGTTGAAGAGTGTGGAATGAGGAGAGTTTACAACATTGAAATGAAACTTACCCTTTCGCAGGCGAACCAGCACCCCCGGCACATACTCCCGCATCACCTCTTCCATCACCTTAAAGCGAACATAATCGTCAAGCAGGTAGGTGGCACTTGCCTTGCCATAAAAGGCAGTGCTGTCTATGCCCGGTGCGCTGAAAACATTCAGGTGCTTTTCGTGATAAGCATAAGGCACCTGTACCCCAATATGCCGCTGCGTCAGCTCCTGCTGCAGGTGCTCTTCCAGTTCTAAAGCCGGCCACGGCCTTGCCGCATACTTCTCTGAGAAAGGGCTGAAGATCTCAAAATGATACAGGCTGTCTTTCTTAAAGTTTGACTGTACCACAATTTCCTTTGGCCCATAAAAGTCCTTTGCCTCAAACTGAATCAATCCGGTTTCATCGCTGGTGGAGTTGTACAGGCGCACATGCCTGCCAGGGGCGCTTAAGTAGGTGGTAATATTCTTAGCAATGGCACCCGTTTCAGCATCAGTTACTTTACCCCTGATAAAGTGGCCATCAAACTCAGGCAGAAATTTGTAGGCGGCTTGCTGCTCCTGCAGTACCTCTTCCCAACGGAAACGGCTCCAGCCATGCGTCAGCATCAGGTTATCGAGGGCCTCATCAGCCTGTGGTCCGGATGCTGTAAAATAATATGACGGTTGCTCCACAGTTCCTCTCAGGTCAGAGGTCAGCCACAAATACGCGTAGATATCGGTAGCACTCTCATTTTGCAGAGAATCCAGCTTGTAAACTGACACCGACAAGTTAGCCGGTATTGCCTGCCCTGCCTGTGCCTGTGTCAGAAGGTTTGTGGTAACTTTCTCTCTTGTGGTGTAAAGGCTCTTGTCTGATGCGGCTTTAACCTGCAGCATCTGGGTAGGGCGCTTAAAGTACAGGCGTTCACTGACAGGTTGCTTTTGGCTGTTGAAAACGGTGAAGTGCGTTATGCCTTCTGCCAGTTTGCTTTTGTCCACTACAAAGGTAGCCGAACCTTGCTGTAGCCTTGCACTTTCTGCCACCCCAATTAGTTGCCGGGCATGCCCCAGCAGGTATATAGGTTCCAGTTGCTGAGGACCTGCGGCTGAAACTGTTATTTGCAACTGTTCTGCGTTAAGTTCCTGCAGGTGCAGGCTATACCCCTGCTCATACACCTGGGGTAACTTCTGCCGGATTACCTGCTTGTCGGGGAGTTCAATGATGGCTGTATAAGAGGCAGAAGCAGCAGGCGTGAAGGTAAACTGCCCAATGCCAAACCTGTGCGGCTGGAGCTGCGCCACCTCGTTGCCCTCCCCGTCCACTACCTTCCCTGTAAAGTCTATGCCTTTGCCGGTTTTAGTGTTCACTGCCTGAAAGGCCACTTTGCTGGATACACCCTGCACCAGGTTTCCACCTTCCGGGAAGAACTGCACGCTGTAAGCCGCAGCAGCCTTTTCAGGGGCAAGACCGAGGCTGGTAAAAGAATTAACTATTGTAACAGGCGCCTCAAAATAGAACTCCGGCCCGAAATTTTTCATCCAGTTGGTATAGGCGCGCACCTTGTACTTACCTGATGCCAGTGAAACAGGCAGTACAAAAGAACCGTTGCCTGTGCCGTCTTTCAAGGCTATTTTCCCTTGCAGTACAGGCTTCTGTGTCTCGTCCAGCACCTCTACGTACACTACTTTACTTACATCCAGCGGCTTGTGCAGTACCCCATCTGTATTATAGGCCTTAAACCACATGGTTTCGCCGCAGGCATAGAAGCGCCTGTCGAGGTGCAGGTACAACTTCTCCTGAAGCGCCTTACTTCGGTAAGCATCAAACTGCTGCACAATATTCCCCAATGGTTCGGACTGGGCGTGCGTGTGCTCTGTTGCGGCCATGACAAGTGTAGCTCCAAGCACAAAATACTGGCTGCCCCTGATGGCAGCTTTAACTGAAAGGCTTCGTAATTTCATCAGATTGCTTTTCATGCGTCGGTGTTGCTTTATTCCCAGAAACTAGGTTTCACGTTCGTGCCGCGTGTCCGGCAGTCGACACATCCTTTTTGCGCAGCCAGGTAGCCAATGGCAACAGGCAATCCGACCGGAGGATAAATCTCCCCGACAGGCATATAATTACCGTTCTGGAACACGCCGGCCAGCTCAGCCAACGACTGATTTTCTGCTGGTAATAGAGAATCCAGCTGGCAGGTAGGATAAAATGACCGCCAGTCTTGCGGCAATTGCTCTCCACTTATGAAAATCCGTTTTTCCTGCACCGATGAGGCGCCGACATAGCCAATAACAGGCTCATCCGGGTCAGTCAGGCGATGCACGTTACCTGTTAACTGCGCAGGCATCGGGTCGAACAATGTGCCGATGCTCTCGGTGTTTTTCATGAGTGTTTCCCAATACTGGTATGCCTCCCGGGTCAGTGCATACTGCTTCACCAGAATGCTGTATCTAATACGCAGTTCCTCGGTGCCGGCAGGCAGCGATACGATGGGGTATTCGTGGATGACATCCTGGCCGAGCTTCACTGTATTGCCCAGCTTTATGTCTGTCGAAGACTCTGTTCTCCAGCAGTGATAGATGTCCTCATCCTTACCCGTAATGGGGATGATGGTGCCAGTTGCCTGATCGTAGCGGATACTGGCTGCAAAGGCTGAAGTATAGGCCCAGGTGGCATCGTACTCCCAGCGGTAATAGCGGGTATCGTTCTGAGAATCATGGGTACTTACGTAGATGTTCACCCTTTCGTCCTGCGCCAGCCAACCCACCTGGTCAATTGGCGGTGTTTGCTTCACGGAAACAAAGTCGGAGGCATACTCTTCGCCAGAGCTCAACCGGATGTAAAGCCTGTACTTCTGATTAAGATTCAGGTCAAGGTCATTGCTGACATAAGTACCGGCTGTCATCTCTGTCAAAGGATACTGCGCCCCCTGCTCCTCTTCCAGCAACAGGGTGGCTCCTGCCTCCACCATCGGTGCAAGCGTTTCTGAGATATTCTGAGTGCGCGACAGCTTGACACGCGTGGTGCCGTTAGCGTTGATTAAACCATCCACCACCAGGTAGTTGTTTGGCCCTTCGATTACTTCCGGCGCATACGGCTCCACACAGCCAAACAGCAGTAATAAACAACAGTAAATAATGCTTTTCAAGCTTCGGGTATACATTTGCGTTAAAATCTGAAGTTGTAGGTGATGGTTGGAATAGGCTGGCCAAAGATGGACATCTTATACCCTCGTATCCTGCCCTCCTCTGACTTAAAGTATATGGAGTAAGGGTTTCGCCGCCCGGTGAGGTTGTAAACCGCCAGGGTCCATGAACTGTGGGCCAGTTTCTTTATTTTATGGTTGCCCTCTATATTCAGCGCCAGATCCAGGCGGTAATAGTCAGGAACCCGGTAGGCATTTCGCTCGGAGTAGTAGATGCGCTGGCTGTTGCCCATCGTGTACTTGGCAAGCGGCAGCGTGATTGGCCTGCCGGTGCTGTAGGTAAAGTTCACCGAGGTGCTGAAACGCTGGCTGAAGCGGTAATTGCTTATCATGGTCACATCGTGCGGCTTATCGAAATTGCTCGGGTAATATTCGCCGTTGTTTATCTTTTCGCCGGTCACCGCATCGTCCAGGCGCACCAGCGTACGGGAATAAGTATAGCTTACCCATCCGTTCAACTTGCCGGTTGCTTTCCTCAGCATCACTTCTACGCCATACGCTTTGCCTTCTGCGCCTGCCACATCTGTCTCTATGTGGTCGTTCATGATGAGGGTGGCGCTGCTCTTGTAGTCCAGGAAATCCTGCATCCGTTTGTAATAGCCTTCCACAGAGAACTCGATGGTATTGGCCCTGAAGTTTCTGTAGTAGCCCAATGCCAGCTGGTTTCCTACCTGCGGCCTGATGTTGGAGTCACTCAGCTTCCAGACATCCGTAGGAGACATGGAAGTAGTGTTAGACAGCATGTGAATGTACTGGCGCATGCGGTTAAAGCTCAGTTTCACTGAGGAGTTGTCTGTTAGCCCCAGCCTTGCCGACAGTCTGTACTCCGGCCCATGGTAAGTAGCAAACACATCACCCGACTTGTAGAATGACGTATCCTGTATCGTGCCCTCTGTCTTGGGAGCGCCGGGAGCATAGTTATTAACTGATCTTGGCCCCATGGCATTAAAGAAGGAGTAGCGCAAACCTACCGATACTGAAAAGCGGCGGGTTATGTCGTACTTGTCAGAGGCATAGATAGCACTTTCAAGAGCTCGCTCTGGCTGTAGCTTGTCGGGCGCAATCAAAGAATTCGGATTGTTTGGTGCCAGGGTACCCGGATTCACATTATACAGGATGGAGCTTGCCCCAAAGTCAACCGTGTGATTCGATGTTGGGAAATAACTGAAGTCGGCCTGCAGGTTTGCCTGATTTATGCCAAAAGTAAGCTTGGAGGCATTTAGCGGATTTCGCTCGCTGGCCATGTCGTAATCGTAGTGGCTGTACACACCTGTTAGCACACCATACAACTTGTTCTGGAAGATGTGCTTCCACTTCAGGCTTGCTGCCTGGTTCGTGAACCGGTATAAGGTGTCGGCGCCCAGTTGGAATTTATCTTTGCTGAGATAGCCGTTCAGGTATACGGTGTTCTTCTCATCTATTTCATGGCTGATACTCCCGTTGATGTCATAAAAAGAAGCCGAGCTTTCGTTGAATGATTTGTTTGGTAGCTTCTTCAGCAACCAATCGGAGTACGTGCTGCGGCCCCCGATGAGGAAGGAGGTCTTGTCATCTTTTATTGGTCCTTCCAACGTTAGCCTGCTCGTGAGCAGCCCTATACCGCCTGAGCCAGCCAACTCCTTTTTGTTTCCCTCGCGGCTGGTCACCTCCAGCACCGACGACAGGCGGCCGCCGTATTTGGCCGGGACTCCACTTTTATAAAGCTCAACCGATTTCAGGATGTCCGGATTGAAGGCTGAAAAAAAGCCAAAGAGGTGTGAAGGGTTGTAAATGGTGGCATCGTTGAAGAGAATCAGATTCTGGTCGGTGCTGCCCCCGCGCACGTTCATGCCGGTGCTGCCCTCCCCCACCGATTTCACTCCCGGAAGCGTGAGCACGACACGCAGAATATCAACTTCGCCAAAGGCGGTGGGCACTTGCTTGATAGTGCGGATGTCGAGTTTTTCCATGCCCATCTGCAGCCCTGACACGTTCTTGTCTTTTTCCGCCTCTACCAATACCTCTTTCAGCGACCGGACATCTTCGGCTATTTCTATGTTCAGCTTTCCGTCGGAGTAAAGCATGATTTGCCGCCTGGTGTTTTGTAGCCCGATGGCTTTTACCTTTAGCTCATGCCGTCCCACAGGCAACGTGAGGGAATAATAGCCATATTGGTCGGAGGTTGTGCCTATCAGCGGAGACTCCACGTATACTGCCGCCCCGATGATTGGCTCACCAGTCTTGGAATCCCGCAAGTGGCCGGCCAGGTTCGCTTTACCGGTGGCGCCCGCTTTTTTTACACCTATCTCATATAGCTTTAGCTCTGACCCAGCTTTCTTTGTTTCTTTTTCCTCTGCCTGTAGCTGGGCTACCTGTGGTGCACTTACCTGGGTAGGTTCTACTGGTTCGAAGAAGTTTTCCGGCAGTAGCACACTAATCTGCCTGCCCCTGGTGATAAACACCTGGTTCCGGGCATCTATGGCAAACTGGAAATCTGTATTCTGAAAGACCTGGCCCAGAACGTATGGCAGCGGCTGCTCCTTTACCTGCAGCGTAATAGAGAGTGAATCAACAGCAGCAGGGTCAAAGTAAAAATGGTAGTCTGTCTGTGCTTCTACCTCCCGGGCAAACTCCTCAAAAGAGGCTCCTTTAAAAGTGCCGCTTACCAAAGCGGGCTTTGTTTGCTGCGCCTGCACCTGCGCCAGGCAACACATAACCACAAGAAAGGATAAAGTAAGGCGGCACAGGAATATCATGTGTGTTTTAGTTGTAGTTGGCACCTGAAGGCAGTTAAGTTGAGCGTGATAGTACAGTGGGCAATTCAGGTTTAGTTCCTGTTCTCCTGCGCCTGCTCAGAAGAGAGGCTATCGTAATGTTTGGCTAAGGCAAGTATGGCTTCTTCTTTGTTCTTCCTGAACTTCAACCGGTTTGAGGAGGCATACTTCTGCAGTTGCTTTTTCTTATCTTTAAACACTTTGTATAAAGACCTTCTGCTGCTTACCTGGTGGAAGCTCCCGTTCTTCCGGATATAAAACTTACTGGCTGGCTTAAACTCCCCTTCCATACCGCCCTGCTCTGCTCTTTCCTGGATACTCTTGCTTCTCTTCACCAGGAACTGAATGTCGTTGTTATGCATCAGGTCGTAGAATCCTGGCTGCAGCAATGCCTGGCCTGTACTATCCGCTTTCTGCCGCACATAGGTGTGCCCGTGCAACTGAAAGGTATCAATCTTGGCAGAAATAAGCTTCATCATCAAGCCGCTGCTGTTGTGGGGCGTAATGACTTCATCCGTCACTAAATCATACAGCAAGGGCACCTGCACATGCCAGGTGCCATCGTAAAAGATATCCCCCCGCGCTACCGCCTTGGACTTAAAGAACTGATCGCCTTCCAGGTGAGGCTTACTATAATCTAGGTACTCAGTGCCGTTGTATAAATGCGTCTGTACTCCTACAGCCTCCTGATAGGTTGCCAGCGTATGCTGTATCGCGCTTTGTAAAAAGGCAGTATCTGCCTGGCTGCCTTGCGCCTGCGTTGTGCTTGTGGAGAAGAAGCAAAGCTGAAAAGCTATACCTAAAAATACCACACATCTGAGTTTTACCGGGTGCATCTCCTATATTGTGAATTCTGAATCTAATCACAGGTAAGTTAAGTCCAATCTAAGAAACTGACAAGTGTTACAACAATTATATCTCTGGTGTTTACTTTGAGTATTACACAGCTGGTTGAAAAGCAGATCCAGGCCACTCTACAGGCATTTTTATTAAGTGCGTTCTTATAAATAGCAAGAATGTAACAGTACTAAAGCTGTTTATACTTTTGCTGCCAGTTCCCAGATAGCTTGCACAAAATGAGCCCAGCTAAAGCGGACTTTATACATATTTACCTGATGAGAAAACTCCTCCTCTTTTTTGGATGTGTAGAACTTTACAATGGGTTCTGCAATAGCCACTGGCTTCGGCTCCACTACATAGCCTACTTCTTCATCCGGCACCAGTTCCGGTAGCCCTCCTACATTCGTGACCACGATGGGTTTGTTGAAGTGATAGGCAACCTGCGTGACGCCACTTTGCGTGGCATGCCTGTAAGGCTGCACCACCAGGTCAGCATTAGACTTTGTAGAATTATAATCTTTTTAAAGTACTTCCATTAATTCTCTTTACTTGAAGTAGTCAATATAGAGCTACATAATAAATACGTAGTATATTATATAGAAAAGGGATACCGGCAGTTTTACTAGTTATTTAACCATGAAAAATATTCTGTATGACCTACATTCAATACATGCGTAACCTGAAGGGCCTGTTCTTAAAGCTTCGGTTAGATCATCTTATTCCCATACATATATTTGAATTCTTAGCCCTTTCAGCCAAGCTGTCAAAGTGGGTTAGCCAACATTCTAATATTGGCTTTTGTGACTTCTATACTTCAAAATTTTATCATCAAAAGAGGTTTGAGTTGTATGAGTATTTAATACAGACGCAGCATCTAGACCTCGCAATAGACTATTTCGAGTTTGGTGTCTCCAGAGGTGTATCTTTCAAGTGGTGGGTGGACAGGATAAAGCAAGAAGAAGCAAGATTCTATGGTTTTGATACTTTTACGGGCTTACCAGAGGCTTGGGGTCCTTTTAAAAAAGGAGCAATGTCCAGCGGTAATGTACCACCTCAAATTGAGGGCAGTCGGCACTTTTTTTATCAGGGGCTCTTCCAGCAAACATTGTTTAACTTCTTAAAAGGATATAAGTCTGACAAACGAAAAGTTGTACATATGGATGCTGACATTTACACAGCAACCCTCTTTGTACTAACAACCCTCTCACCATTTTTGAACAAAGGGGATATCATAATTTTTGATGAATTCAATGTACCCATGCATGAGTTCAAAGCTTTCTATGAGTGGTCATCTTCCTTTTATATTGAATATGAAGTATTAGGTAGTGTGAACAACTTCTATCAGACAGCTATTATGATTAAATAATGAACTTCTATGCTTTATCTAAATGGCTTATTATTTCACTTTAAGCTAATAAATATTAATTTAAAACTTATAAGCTTATACCCCTAGCTCATACTACCGCTATGACAACCGAAATAAACGGGATTCTCATTCACACCGACTGCCTGCACTTTCGTGGAGATGTTCCATGTAAACCCAACAAAGATCACGGCTATCATTGCAGTGGTTGCACTGCCTATACAAAAATCAATAAGCGCGTTTTATTAATAAAACTTGGTGCCATCGGAGATGTTATTCGTACTACTCCACTTCTGCACCGTATCCGAAGAGAGTATCCAAACGCAAGGATAACGTGGCTTACTCATACTCCTGCAATTCTTCCTGCAGATGCCATTGAGGAGGTGCTCAAATTAGATCTAGCTGCTACGCTTTATTTACAGGAAGCTTCTTTCGACTTGTTGATAAACCTGGATAAAGACAGAGAGGCCTGTGCACTTCACAGCACGATCAAGGCAAAGAAAAAGCTAGGCTTTACCCTACACGGTAATATACCGTTTCCTGCTAATGCTCTTGCTGGCCATAAGTATCTAACTGGTGTGTTTGATGATATCAGTCTGTCTAATACAAAATCTTATGTAGAGGAGATATTTGAAATTTGTGGATGGGATTTCCAGGGAGAAGAGTACGTTTTTGATACGCATCAGGAAAAAGGATTTACATGGCCCTTTACAAACAATAAGAGAAGAGTAGGGCTAAACACTGGCTGTGGCGATCGCTGGACTACCCGCTTGTGGTCTGATGATAAGTGGATAGAACTGATTAGCTTACTTCAGAAGGCCAATTATGAGGTCGTGCTGCTTGGTGGTGAGCAGGAACATGAACGCAATCAGAAGTTAAGCCAGGATACAAATGCCGAATACTTTGGTCATTTTCCACTTCCGCAGTTCATCAACCTGATGTACCAGATGGATCTGATTGTAACTCAGGTTACAATGGCTATGCACATTGCTATTGCTCTGAAAAAGAAAATAGTTTTGATGAACAACATTTTCAACCCACATGAATTTGACCTCTACGGACGCGGGCATGTTGTAGAGCCAGAACGCACCTGTGTATGCTTTTACCGAGGTACCTGCAAGCGGGGCATCTCCTGCATGGAGGATTTACCTGCTGATAAAGTCTTCAAACATGCCGTTGCTTTATTAGAAAAAGAATGACGTCTATATCATTTCAGAGCTGCTTGTCTTACTGCCTGTGTCATAGCATGCCAGCTAAACTTTTGCTTCTGGAGCTCTATGTTTCTTAAAAACATCTCCTCGTTGTCCTCATCAAAGTATCGTACTATAGCATTGGCCAAACTAGCTGCATCTGGTTGAACGACATAACCTACTTTTTCATCCGGAACCAGTTCGGCAAGGCCACCAACGTCTGTTACAATCATTGGCTTGTTAAAATGATAGGCAATTTGTGAGACACCGCTCTGCGTGGCACTCTTATAAGGTTGTACTACCACATCTGCCGCGCAAAAGTAGTCCCTTACTTTGCTGTTTGGTATGAAACCTGTCGCACGTACTAAAAATGGCTCTAACTGATGCTTTGCTATAATATTTTCATAGGGAATGGCATCTTCATAAAATTCCCCCGCTATAACAAGCTTTAGTCCCAAGGCCTTGATTCTTTGATCTGAAAACGCTTCAAGCAACAGGTCAAGTCCTTTGTAAGCACGTATGAAACCAAAAAACAGCACGTATTTCCCCTGCTCTGCCAGATTGAGGGCCTGTCGAGCTTCTGCCTTGGTTGTAGCTTCACCATAATTATCGTACAACGGATGCGGTTGATAAACAGCAGGCTTTGCTGGCTGGTAACGTGCCAGATCACCTAATACAGCCCTCGACATAGTAACAAACCCATGACAGGCACTAAGGAAATATTGGGTGAAGGGACGATCTCCAGGACGCTGTTCGTGCGGAATTACATTATCAGTAAGCGCTACGATACGGGTATGCTTGTTTCGTTTTACTATCCTTGCTATAGTACCGAAGGCCGGCCCCATAAATGGTAACCAGAACCGAAAAATTACAATATCCGCTCGTTGCCTGTAGAGATACATCCCCACACGGAGCCAACTCAATGGATTAACAGAATTTATCAATGGCTTGATTCGCAGCCCCTCAGGCTTTGGCTCGCCGCTAAATTGCGTTTTTCCTGGAAATAGGAAGTCAGGATACTGTAGGGTAAACGTTACCAGTTCCACATCGTCTCCCTCATCCTGAAAGGCTTGTGCCAGGCGCTCATTATAAGTTGCCAGGCCACCTCTTAGTGGATGGGCTGGTCCCACTATAATTACCTTCTTCTTTGCCATTATTTTCTCAGTACGCCGACTTTATCCCGGATAAGGTACTCGTTGCGCTTATTGGAGGCCATGGAAATCATCTCGGCCAGGAAGCCTGCAAGGAACAGTTGCACCCCCAGCACAACAGCGACTAACGCCAGGAAGAACAGCGGCTGGTCCACTATATCGCGGACACGCCCCCCTGAATAAACCATCAGCACTTTTTGTGCTATCAGCCAGACAGTAATGCCTAAGCCTACGACAAACATAACCGTGCCCAGTGTACCAAAGAAGTGCATCGGGCGCTTCTTAAAGCGGCTGACAAACGTGATGGAGAGCAGGTCGAGGAAACCATAAACAAATCGCTCCAGACCAAACTTGGTGGTGCCATATTTACGCTCCTGGTGCTGTACTTCTTTCTCACCTATTCTGGTAAACCCGTTCCACTTGGCTATGACAGGAATATAACGGTGCATTTCGCCGTGCACATCAATGCTTTTTACCACCAACTGCCGGTATGCTTTTAAGCCACAGTTAAAGTCGTGCAGTTTTATGCCCGATAGCTTGCGGGTAGCAGCATTATAAATTTTGGTCGGAATAGTTTTGCTCGGCGGGTCAAAACGCTTTTTCTTCCAGCCGCTCACCAGGTCATAGCGCTGGTTCTTTATCATATCGTACAGCGCCGGAATTTCTTCCGGACTGTCCTGCAGGTCGGCATCCATCGTGATCACCACTTCCCCGGAGCAGCGCTTAAAGCCTTCGTTCAGGGCTGCTGATTTGCCATAATTGCGGTTAAAGGAGATCCCTTTCACCGTATTGTCTTCCGCACCAAGGCCGCACACTACGTCCCAGGAGCGGTCGGTGCTGCCGTCGTCAACCAGTATAACTTCATAAGAAAATTCGTGCGCGTGCATCACACGTTTGATCCAGCGCACAAGCTCAGGCAGCGATTCCTCTTCATTGAAGAGGGGAACCACTACCGAAATATCATAGGGGTACTGCATGTTTTATTCAAACTCGGGGCGACTGTTTTTTATGATGGCCGAGATGATCAAAGATAAGATAAAGCCAATGATTAATGTTACGACTGTGGCACCGCCAATTGTAACCAACGGCCCCTGAAAATTCTCTGCCATTGCCATACCTGCATCCACCTGCTCATCGGACAGGCCTTGTTCCAGCATCTGCACACGCTGCTTCTCCATCATACGCGCCATGTATTCCGTATCTACAAACTCCGTATATATCCAGGTGAACAGGCCATTAAAGAAACCATATACTGCTGATAACAAAGTGCCGATACCAAGCCCCTGCCCATACGACATATAGCCCAGGTTCTGGTCCTTGTAGCTTTTCATGGCCACTACAATACCCACTATCAGTATTATAAAGCCGAGACTGCTGAGCCAGCGGTTGTCTCCTACATCCGTTACCATCAAAATAACCTGGTAAATAACACCTATCAGGCCAAATAACAGGCCGTATTTGAGGGCTACTGATGCAACAGAAGGTTCTCTTTCAATAGTGGTCATAGTGTTAGCTGTTTATTTGTTTAAGGATTACTTTCGGAAAAAAACGGCTGCAACCAACGCAAAAATGCCTCCCACAAACATCCGGCTCACAAAATCATAGGTTGCCAGCAAACTCGGCGTCAACGCATCCAATCCTTTATACCCTGCCTCAAAGCTCTCCTCGCCCAGCAGCTTTATCTGCTCCTCCCGCGTCTCATCCAGTATAGCCCGCAGCTCTGCCACGTGGTTCTGAACTATCTCCGGGCCAACCAGGTAAATGAACAGAAAAATCAGCATCGCCGTCGCCATGGCCGTATAAAAAGCCACTGACAGTCCTACCCTAAAACCTTTGCCAAAGCTCATGCTGCCCTCGTTAAACAACTTAAAGTAGCGGATAGCAAGGAATATAAACACAGGAATCGGCAGGTATGTCAGGCGTCCCATATCGCCGAACGGATTATACCCCAGAAAATAAAGGGCTACCACCAGTAGGAAACAAGCCAGACTACACAACACACCGTAGCGTATCCCAACCCTAATAATTGTCTGATTCAGCATAATGTGAAGCCGGTCCTGTTGATCCGATGCCAACACAACCTCAATATAAGATAAATAAATTAAAAAGACTGATTAAGCACAACCTGCCCTTTGTGTATGGTTCCGATAACCCTTCCCTTCAGTTCCTGCCCCAGGAAAGGGCTGTTTTTAGACTTCGACTTTGTGGCTGCTTCGGTTGGAGTCCAGGCAATATTTGGGTTAAAGAGCGTCAGGTTTGCTACTTCTCCTTCTGTTATCAGTGGCTCCGGCAGGCGCAGTACCTGGCGTGGCCCAGAGGCAAACTTCTCCACCAGTTGCTCTGTCGTCAACACATCCTTTAAAGAAGTATTTGCCACTGCAAAAGAGGTTTCTAAGTTGATGATACCAAAATCAGCCAGGTCAAACTCCAGCCGCTTCGCTTCTGTGTCGTGCGGCAGGTGGGCTGAGACAAGCGCATCGATGGTACCGTCCTGCAGTCCTTGTTTTATAGCCGCCACATCGGTTTCGCTTCTGAAGGGGGGCGCTACTTTATAGTTGGTGTCGAAAGGAGTAATATCCTCATCTGTGAAGGCTGCTTGGTAACTGGCTACATCGCAGGTTACGTGCAGCCCTTCTGCCTTTGCTCTTCTTACTGCCTCGATGGCTGCTGCTGTGGAAAGCAGCGAAAAATGCATTCTGCCGCCGGTATAAGCGAGCAACTGGAGGTCGCGGGTGACCATTACTTCTTCTGCCAAAGATGGAATGCCTTTCATACCCAGGCGGGTGCTGGCCTCTCCCTCATGCATTTGTCCATGCTCCGTCAGGCGTGTGTGCTCCGGCTTGTTCATGAGCAGGCCATCAAACAACTGCACATACTGCAGTGCCTTTAGCAGCACATCAGCCCCCTGCAGCGGCTTTGTGCCATCTGTAAAGGCAACGGCTCCTGCCTGGTGCAGGTCTATCATTTCTGTCAGGTCTTTGCCATGTGCATCTACCGTAATCGCCGCTGCCGGCAGAAGGCTCACTGGCAATTGCTGCGACATACTTCTTACATAGTTCACGGCCCCTTTTGTCTGTACCACCGGCTCCACGTTCGGCAAGCACACTACTTCTGTGAAACCACCAGCCGCCGCAGCAGCAGCAATGGTATAAAGGTCTTCCTTATACTCCAGCCCCGGCTCCCCCACAAAGGCATACATATCTACCCATCCTGCAGACACACACAGGCCTTCTGTAGCAATTGTCTCGTCTGCCTCCTGCGTTTCGGAGCCTATGTACGTAATAATGCCGTCCTGAACCAGAATGTTTCTTTTTTGTAAATGATGTTGGGATTGTGGGCTGTAGATTGTTGCTGCTTGGAGAAGTATTTTCATTTTAGAGGAATCTAATCAGTGCTATTTCGGCCATCAGGAAAAACAGACACAATATTAGGCAATATTTCCAAAGCTTTACGCCAAAATATCTTTTTTCAAACTCACCCTTCACTGAAAAAGCATCCCCGCTTTCATAAACATGCACATTCTGGCGGTCAGTACCAATCAAAGCCTTCAGCTCATCAGGCGTGTACTGTGCCAGGTAAGACTCGTCTTTGCCATAGTTAAAGGCCAGCGTCGTGACAGTGGAGTCATGGAGTTGCAGGGCATAAAAACCAGCTTCATCCATATCGGCAGGTGTGTCAAAGAACAGCCGCCCGCCCCGCACCTGTTGCTCCGGTATAAAGGCAAGGCTGTCTTTCTGCAGCGCATACACCCCTTCCTGCTGCCTCTTGCTGATGGCCGGCACCTGTATGGTGTTGCCTGACAGGGTATAGGCAAGTGCCTGCTGCTGCTTGTAACTGCTGATGGCAAGTTTGTACATAATGGGCACAAACAAGGCATGGTTCGCCAGCGCATTATAATCTTCCTGAAGCGGCGCCGCCAACACGTATACATGGCCACTGCCCCTGTCGAACCTGGACAGGAACGACGCGCCCCCCCTGTATTTCAGAATATCTTCTGATGCCCTTGTCCAGGCAATGCTCCGGACCGCAGCCGGCATCTGCATCTTTGGGTCAAAGTCAGAAAAGATACTCCTGAAAAAAGGATTGTTCGGGTCCGGAGCAGCCAGGCTTGTTTTACTGCTTGCCGCTGTTGCACCGGTAAAGTTGGCAGGTATGTTCAGGTTCTGGAAAAGAGTAGTATAGCCTGCCACATCGCGCCCTGCCGGCGGAATGACAGCGACTGTGCCTCCTGCCTCTACAAAATTGGTAACAGTGGCAGCTAACGCGGCCGACATATCTGTTACACCGTTCAGGATAATAATGTCAGAGGTGGCCGACTGTGCGTAGTTAATATTGCCTGCACTATAGGATGTGAACTTAAAGAAAGGTTCATTCTGGTACAGGCGCTGAAGCGAGCCTCCGGGGTTCTCAGATATCTCTGTGATATTCACTTCGGTGGAGGGGGCCAGTACAAAATAGTAGGTGTTGTCGAACTCAACGGGATAGTCCTCTACCAGCACATAGGCCTTTTTGGCACCTTCCCCATTCACCCTGAAGTTCATAATCGCTTCTGTTGCCTGCTGTGGTGGCAGATCCACACTGAGCGCCGCCACCTGCTGGTCCTCTATCATCAACTTAACCGGAACACCCTCTGCCGTTTCTTCGCCTGCATTAAACAGACTCACATGGAGGACATTCTCCGCTGATGGCCGGATGAATTCATCTTCAAGGTAAACAGAGTCGATGGCTACATTCCCAGTGCTTGCTCCGGCTATAGGTACCAGGTGTATTTGTGTGGTGCTGTCGTATTTTGTGAGCACCGAAGGCTGAAACGTACTTCTCTGGAAATCGGAAAGTATAAAGGCATGTGAGGGCTGGTTCGTGAAGGCGCTTAAACCGGAGAGATAATTTTTAGCTGAAAAGTCAAGCTCCTCCAGATAGCCTGTAGCTTCTGAAGCCTGCACCGGGGCGCCATGCTTTGCCATGCTACTGGATGCTACCTTGAAAGCAGTGGAGGCAGGAAACATCCGCACAATGTCTTTTGCCCTGTCCGATGCGACGTTTAAAAGCGACAAGTCCTGCTCTTCATGCACGTTTTGCATGCTGTAGGTATTATCCACCACAATGGCCACCTGCGAGGCATCTGCAGGGGCAACGGCATTAGAAGCAGGTAAAAAAGGCTGTGCAAAAGCGAGCACCAGAAACACGACGAACAGGATGCGGCACAGCAGTATCAGCAGCTCCTTCAGGTTACGCTGGCTCGCCGTTAGGTCCTTAGAAGCCTGGATAAACCGGACGTTACTGAAGATTACCCGCTTTGCCCGCCTTAGCTGCACCAAATGAAGCACAACCGGCACTGCGATAGCAGCCAGCGCAAACAGGAAAGACGGGTATAAAAAAGCCATAGGACAAGTTATGGAGGAAAGCCTTGAAAAACAACAGCCAGCCAGCTGCTATCCTCTGAAACTGAACCAGCAGTTATACCGGATGCTTTCAGAGGCAGCTATTGCTGCTGGTTTAGCCAACGATTTAATAACGATAGTGCGGCTTAAAAATTAGGCTGTATACCTGTTTTTATCTCTCTTTCTATGATGATTTCATGTTTATAACTATCTTCTTCAGAATAAATGTCTTTCATCTTCCTAGGGCGAATCTCCTACATGAAATAACAAAATGTATACAAGGTTAACTTCTGAGAATATAATGGGTTCTAAAGGGTACTTTTTCTTTTGCCTGAGGAATATCCTGCTGCTACTTCTGCTATCTCATTTAGTTACTTTTAACTCTCTGGCTCAGATAAAAGGCGAAGCGCTGATAGATGATAGGTTAGTTGAGTATGGACCGGTTATTATCCCTTATAAGACTGAAGCAGAGGCCCTGACTTTCAATCCTGTAGCATCGACGTGGGTAAAAGCCTTATCATGGAGCAAGACTGTACAACAGGAAAAAAACGCAACTGGAAAAACGGCACGAGTCTCTGTTTATTCTACTTCAGTAGAATAAACAGAGACTCGTGATACTTTTTCCTAGGGCTTCTTTTACAATTGAGGTAAACGGATACAGGAAGAAGCTAACATCGCCAGCTGTAAACACTCAGATCAGGCTCACACCTCTGTTAAATGCTAAAGGAGGTGCAACCACTATAAAAATTGTAAGCAATTCGGACACAGGTGATATAGATGCTTTAGCCTTTAAGTTCTTTCTTATAGCTACCCCAGATGTACGTTTTGCAACAAGCCGCGTGAGAGTCTATATCACGTATCCGGAAAACTACAGGGCCTTTAACTGGTCCTACCGTTTCTGGTTGAAAAACTATTCTAAAAGCCCCCGGTATACCTCCTTTTTCCGAACGGAGGAAAAAGTCAGGAACTTCAGCAGTAAAGTAGTGACCAAAATTTTAGCAGACAGTACAGCTCAGGGCAATCAGAAGCCTATAAGAAGTTATTCTAATTTCTTTTATATCAATCCCGAAGTTTACTCCTATAAATGGTCTGCTGAGACACCTAACCTGTTTCTTGTCACCTCTGGTAACTTCTCTTCCCGTTATGATGCTTCCGAAGTCTTGAGTGAAAGAGTAGGTTTGAGAATGTCTGAAATAAAAAAAGGCGAGCTAAGAATAAACAATGTTCCTGTGCGGTTCAAAGCAGTTTCCTATACGCATCCTCCCCTTGAGGCACCAGTTCCCACAACAGAAGAACTCAGAGAGTATATCATAAAACTGAAGCAACATCATATAAACACAATAGAAGTACATGGATTACCTGCTAGCAATGACTTGTATAATTTAGCTGATGAATATGGTTTGTATCTTATTCAGCACTTAGTTAAAGATAAGGAGCGAATAAGTCAGGACGAAACAGGAGGTGATATATTATGGCTCAGGCAACATTTGTCCGTGCTATACCAACTCAGGAACATGCCCTCTTTGATTGCATGGGCTGTAAACAACAGCAGTGATGATACTTCAACATCTCAGGTTTCTGCTTTTCAGGATAGCCTGAAAACTTTGGATCCCAACAGACCAGTCATAATAGAGGAAGAAAAAAAGTCTATTACCAATTTCCCTGCTTCTTCCCCTGAACTAGAGCAGCTAACAGCAGAGGGGCTTTTAAAACTGAAAAAGGAATATCAGCCCCTAAGTATGAAGATTAGCAAAGACAGCACTGTTAGCATCTTAAACGCTCAGGATTTTGCTGTGCTGGATAAAGTTTTATTACAGTGGGAAATAACAGATGGTGATAGGGTTGTTCTTCAAGGGGAAGTAGGTAGCTTGGATATAGCCCCTGGAAAATCTAAAGTTGTGAAACTTCCTTTTAGCTTTCACACATACAGGAACAATAATTATAGTTTAAGTTTAGAAGTAAAGCTAAAGGAAGATATCTCTTGGGCAGAAAGAGGATTTGTATTAGCCTGGGAAAAATTCGATACTGAAGCATTACATCTTCTGTTGGAGAAGTAAAACAGTCTATCTTTCTAATCCTTAGAAGGAGCCTGTTTGTCAGGAGGTAAACGCAGATGGATTAGACGATAGAGCAGGCTTTCCCCTTCGCTTTAGGTGCTGAGGCAGGCACTCTTTTACTGCCGCTGCTCCACATTGCGTAGGTCCTTAAAGCAAGAGCGCCCCCTGCCGTTTGGGACAGGGGGCGCCTTGTTGTTGGGGTTGGCGGCCACCTACTCTCCCGGGTGTGACCCCAGTACCATCGGCGCGTCCGGGCTTAACTTCTCTGTTCGGGATGGGAAGAGGTGCTCACCGGAGCCATAGCCACCATTGCCTTTGTTGCGATTGCAGGCCGCAATGATGTTTTTATAGTTGTTTTGA